>JBJOID010000336.1:0-11459 GCA_046047315.1 Candidatus Hydrogenedentota bacterium
TGATGAGCCAGCTGGGCATGCCAAAGTCGTTCTTCAGCAGCGCGCGATAATCGTGATAAGGGTGCCCCGCGGGCAGTAGTTCCCACGCCGGACTGTCGGCGATTTGGTGACGCCCCTCAATCAAATCCGCGAAGATGAGTGAATACGCGCGATCCCGCGCCACCAGTTCCCCCATCTCATGCGTGTTGCGGGTGGTCCACCATGCGCTCAACGGCACGCCCAGCAGAACCACCAGAAAGGCTCGGCGCACCCAGGGGCTACGCCGCCGTCCGAGCCTAAGCCCGCGCGCGCCCGTGGGGCGGGCCGGATAAGTGCGAAGGACTTCGTCGCTCACGGCGCGTCCCCCTCGGAAAGCGACAATGAAACATGCTTCAGCGTGCCCGATTGGGGATCCGGAAAGGCGATGTGGGCCACCCGCCGCGCGGGTTCAAACACCACGCTGTGCGCCGTGTGGTCGTTGAAGATCCGCGCATCCCCCTCGCCGGTCTCGTCGGAGAGCAGCCGCATCAGATCGCTCGGCAGGACACGCTCCAAGCCCGACAGCGCCGTCGCCAGATGCTCATAGCGCGCTCGGGTTTCGGCATCCAGGTTGGACTCATCGCCAGCGATGGCCGGAAGATAATCCTTGTCCGCCTTGCGCTGCTCGGGTGCCCCTGCATAATGCAGCGCCACGGTCTCGAACTTGTCCTCATTTGGACCGGCAAGCAGCACAATCCCGTGGGTGGCGCGCCCCTCTTGCAAGAGCGCCAGCGCCGTTGGGAAATCCGGAGCTTCGGCAAGGACCCGGGCCAGCAGCATCTCCAGCGGCGCTTCGCCCCAGGTAGGCGGGCCCGCCTCGGGCAGGCGCTGCAAGGCCACCGTCACGCCCTTCTCGTTCATGCCGGTGTACACGCCCGCGTTCCAGGTGAAGCCCACCGAAATGCTCCGCAGCGTGTCCGGTCCCGATTCCTCAATCACGAGCGGCCACTCCGGATGACGCCAGTCGAGGTTGCGTCCCACCAGCAACGAGCCGCCTGCGCGCTCCCCTTCGATGGCAAACATCGTGCAGAGCGGCGCGCTGAAAAGCGCCGACTTGTCCGCATAGGCCGGAATCTGACGGGCGCGCTGCAACAGCCATACCGCGTCGAAAGGGAGTCCCGCGCCCTCGGCCATGCCCGAAACGAAATCGCGCTGCCAATCGGCCGCGCCGCTCAACTGTGCGCGCGCCGTAATGGCCAGCGGCACTACGCCCATCGGCGCCGCGTTGATGAACGAGGGAAGCAGGCTGTAGGGCGCGGTGTCGGGAAGGATAAGGCCGGGCTGGAAGGCATCCAGCACATCGCGCTGATACCGCGCCTTCAAGTCCTCCGCCACGGCTTCGCCGCGCTGACGGCCACGCTCCCGGGCATTCCCGCGCAGCACAACTTTCCTGCCGGTACCGAAGTTGGAAAGCTGCGCCGTGACCGGTGCTTCCTCCGCCTCCGCCTTGGGCTGGCGGGTCATCAGCTTGCCGAACTCCGTGTAAAGAAACTCGGCAATGTCCGGGCCGAAATAGTTCATGGCGTTTTCATAGATGAGGTCGTCGTAAAGCGAAGGCGGCACGAAGTAGTTGATGTAGTCGCTGCTGAGTCCCACCGAGAAATGGGCGGCATAGCCCGCCTCGAGGGCGCGGCGGCGCATCTCGATCGCCAGCTCGACACACGGCTCCCCGGGGAAGAAGCTCATCAGCAGCGAACCCACCTCGACTGAGTGCAGGATGCTCCGTTCAGGCTGGATATAATTCGCCACC
Organism: Candidatus Hydrogenedentota bacterium; assembly: GCA_046047315.1. Lineage (GTDB taxonomy): Bacteria > Hydrogenedentota > Hydrogenedentia > Hydrogenedentales > JAEUWI01 > WGMK01. The sequence continues at coordinate 1,769 of JBJOID010000336.1, forward strand.
GTCGGCGGCAGCACGGGTTCCGAATGCGCCACGTGCAGCGCTTCCTCGCGGCACTCGATCGCGGGCAGCGCCTCATGCACCCGCTGCGCGATAAGGCGACCCACCTTCTCGGTGCGCTCCCACCCGCTGGTGCCATCGGGGCTGGTAATGGTCTGGTTGCCCTCCGCGCCGTTGATAAAGAGCGGCACGCATCCCTCGCCCGCAAGCGTCTCCATCTCGGCGTAGTAGAAGCCGGGGAAGTCGGCGGACACATGGTAGAAGTAATCATCCGGCACCGAGGTGGGGTGCGCGGCGAGGTTCGTCACCACGCTGATGGGAGCGCCATCGGCGTTCTCCACCAGCAGCACGCCGATTTGTTCATCGATCGGGCCGTCCTCGAAACGACGGTTGACCGTGAGGTCTTTTTGCTGGATGGTGGCGAAGCCAACCGCCGCGCGCTGCTTCGATTGCAACGCAAGCTCCATCGAACGCGCAATCGCCGTGGCGGTCGATTCCAGAATCGCGGGGTCGAAGGCGCCAGCCACATAGCGGTACGGCTGCTTCTTGTTCATCGCCCCCTGCGCATAGTGCGTGTGCGTGGCCGTCAGGATCACGCGGTCCCGCACGGTTCCATCCGGCGCAAGTTCCAGCACCCGGGCCCGCAGCTCCGGGTTGATGTAGACGAGGTCCACGGCGACCAGGAAAAGATCGGTCTGCCCGTCGTCAAGATACAGGCAGCGCGACCAAACCGGATCATGAACGCCCACCGACGGACGGGCCTGGCGCGCGCCATACCCGTTCAGCGGGGTGCCCACCGGCGGCGTGATCTCCACCTTTGCTGCGCCCGCCTCGAAGGCGTGGACGCGCATCGCCGGAAGAAGACACACCGCCGCCAGCATCACAAGGGAGAGGCAGGGGCGCAAGTTCAGGCCCCCGTGAAATTCGGGGCGCGCTTCTCGAGGAAAGCCGCCACGCCCTCCGCCGCGTCGGCGCTGCGTGCCGCGATGGTGAAACCCTCCGCCTCCAGCTCCGCGCCCCGCTCGGGATACTTTGCCCGCTCCCGCAGGATGTGCAGGGTCTGTGCCATGGCCACCGCCGGTTTCGAGGCCAGCGTCGCTGCCAGCTCCCGCGCGGCCTCGGCGAGACCCTCGGCGGGCACCACCTTGCAGACCAGACCGGCCGCCAGCGCTTCGGCGGCGTCGATGGTGCGCGCGGTGGTCAGCCATTCCTTCGCCCGGGATTCCCCAATCAACTGCGGCAGCCGGTGCATGCCGCCCCAGCCGGGAATGATGCCCAGGTTGATCTCCGGCTGCCCGAAGGACGCCGTGTCCGCCGCAATCCGCAGGTGGCAGGCGAGGCAAATCTCGCAGCCGCCCCCGAGGGCAAGGCCGTTTACCACCGCCACCACGGGCTTGGGCGAGTGCTCTATGGCACTGATCGTCTTCAGGCCCTCGGCCAGCATGCCGCCGTCCGCCAGCGGATTGGCCAGGCTGGATTGCAATGAGGGGATGTCCGCCCCCGCCGCAAAGAACTTTCCGCTGCCTCCCGTAATCAGGATCACGCGCACCGACTCATCGGCCACGGCCGCTTCCACCGCCTGTCGAAGCTCTATCATCAACTCCAGCGAAAGGGCATTGGCCTTGGGCCGGTTCAAGGTCAAGGTACGCGCTGCCGCTTCGTTCGTCACCAGCAGGTACTGGTAGTCCATCGTGGGTATCCTCCAAGCCATCGCGCGCCGTGGCGCACACAGACCCCGGCAGTGTAGCATCTTGAGAGGCGCTTCATAAATCGAACACGGGAGGAGCCATGGACAAACCCTTGGAAGGCCTGCGGGCCGTGAGTCTGGCCATCAACCTGCCGGGACCGGCGGCCGCCGCGCGGCTGCGCGACTACGGCATGTATGTGACCAAGCTCGAACCTCCATCCGGGGACCCCATGAACCACATGGGCTGCGGCTATTACGAGGAGCTGACGGCGGGCATGGACATCCTCACCGCCGATCTCAAGTCCCCCGAGGGTCAGGCCCTGCTTCAGGAGCATCTTTCCAAGGCGGACCTGCTGCTCACCGCCCAGCGTCCCTCCGCGCTGGCCCGGTTGGGCATCACTTGGGAAAGCCTGTCGGCACGTTACCCGCAACTTTGCTGGGTCGCCATCGTGGGGTATCCGCCCCCCATGGAGAACGAAGCCGGACACGACCTCAATTACCAGGCCAAGTACGGTACCCTCGATCCGCCGCACATGCCCCGCGTGCTGGTGGCCGACATGGCCGGGGCGGCGCGGGCCACGCAGGATGCGCTCGCCCTGCTGCTCCGTCGTGAGCGCTCAGGAAAGCCCGGGCATGTATACACCGCCCTGTCCGATGCCGCCGAGGAATTCGCCGCGACGGTGCGCTTCGACATCACGACACCGGGGAGCGTACTGGGCGGGGGATTGCCTAACTATAAAATCTACGAAACCGCGGACGGATACATCGCCTGCGGTGCACTTGAGATGCACTTTGCCCAGCGGCTCATGGATGCCCTCGAGATCACCGAGCCCGATGAGGCCGCCTTTCAGCGCAAATTTCTGGAGCAAAGTTCGGCAGCCTGGGAAGCTTGGGGGCTCGAGCGCGACATACCGCTCAAGGGCATAGAACGGGCATAATGAGCGTTTAGCCGCAACAAGCGGAGTGCGAATGCCATGTGCCTGCTGTCACCGTTTTCCCGTTGTTTTCTCTTTCTTGCCTTGCTCCTCGTGGGGCTTGTGCCGGTCGCGCAGGCGAATCCTCACAGCGGCGATTACCGCGAACCGCTCGGCGCTTTCACGCTCGAGGAATTGCTGCGGATCATCCAGTTCTATAACTTCGGCAGCTACGGCTGCGAGGCTGAGGGGGAAAGCGAGGATGGCTTTTCGACAGCCGGGCTCCCCTGTGACGGGGCCTTTCACGATGGCGACTATCTTGCGCCCTTTGGGGAATTCACCCTCAGCGAGGTGCTGCGTGTCATCCAGTTCTACAACGCAGGGGGCTACGGCCTCGACTGCGACGGCACCAGTGAAGATGGTTTCCTCGTCACCCTGGCAGGGCTTGAAGACTGCGCACCGGAAGGCGGGCTTGAGGGTGAGGGCGCAGCCGAAGGATCGCTGGAAGGTACCGCTGAGGGCTTGGCGGAAGGCAGCATCGAAGGCCAGCCCGAGGGCGCCGTGGAAGGTGGGGTAGAGGGCTCCGTTGAAGGCGTCGAAGAAGGCGAAGGAGCGGCGGAGGGTATTGCAGAGGGTGTCGATGAAGGGAACGTCGAGGGCGTTCTTGAAGGCCTGAATGAGGGCGAGCAGGAAGGTCTGTCCGAGGGTACGAGTGAAGGCGATCCCGAAGGCGCGTCGGAAGGCAGCATCGAGGGCTTGCAGGAAGGCGCTTTCGAGGGCGTCGTTGAAGGCCTTGTCGAGGGCAGTGTGGAAGGGGCAGGGGAAGGAAACAGCGAGGGCGTTTTCGAGGGGCTTGTCGAGGGTATCCTTGAAGGCTCGCCGGAAGGCATCCTCGAAGGCGCGCTTGAGGGGGCAGTAGAGGGGGGGGGTGACGGCGAAGGACAACCCGAAGGAGAACCCGAGGGACAACCCGAGGGACAACCCGAGGGACAACCCGAGGGGGCCATCGAGGGAAGCCAAGAGGGCACGCTTGAAGGCATCGAGGAAGGCGCGATCGAGGGAGCCCTTGAAGGTGCGGTTGAAGGATCGGAGGAGGGCGCCTTGGAACCAGAGCCCGGTCCGTTCGCCATTGGTGTAACAAACCGCGTGTTCACCGATCCGTCACGCAGCAACCGCAGCATCCCGGCGGCTATTTACTATCCGGCGGTCGCGGCGGGCTCGAATCAACCCATCGCCGGGAACGAGGCCAACCGTTTTCCCGTTGTGGTTTTCGGTCATGGCTTCATCATTGGGATTGGTTTTTATGACTACCTCTGGAATGGTCTCGTGCCTTCCGGATATATCGTGGTGATGTGCGACACCGAGACCACGATTGCGCCAAATCACGGCAACTTCGGCCGCGACCTTGCGTTTCTGGTGGACGCCTTCCAGCAGGAAGGGGCGAACCCGGCCTCGTTCTTCTACAATCGTGTTGCGGAGAAAAGCGCCGTCGGCGGACACAGCATGGGCGGAGGAGCCACCATGCTCTCGGTGCAGCACAGCGCCAATATCAGCACCATCGTGCCCATTGCTGCGGCGGACACCAACCCCAGCGCCATCGCCGCCGCGCCAGGCATCTCGATTCCCGCGCTTGTGATTGCCGGCTCCAAGGACTGCGTGGCGCCGCCCGCCAGCAACGCCAAGCCCATGTACGACGGGCTCGCCTCCACCTGCCGTCATTACGCCAACGTCGTTGATGGTTCCCACTGCCAGTTCGCGGTTAACTCCACGATTTGCGACCTGGGTCAAATCATCTGCCCGGGTCAAAGCTACGTGAGCGCTGCCAGCCAGCGGGCAACCACCGTGGTCCTCATGCGCGCATGGTTCGACGTGGTCTTGAAGGAAGCCTCCACGTTGAACGATTTCGAGGCGCTCCTTCAGGCGGAAGTGTCCGCGGGACGCGTGACCGCCGAGTCGGATTGTTCCTGATGAAGCGTGGGCGGTGGGACACCTCCCGGTCAATGTGTTAGGATCCGTGTCATGAGTACCACGCTTTCTCTCGATGATATTTACGCACCCATTGCCGCCCCCCTGGCGGATGTGCGCGGGGTGATGGACGGACTTTGGGGCGATGCGCTCAGCCTGGTGGGCCTGAGCGCGGGGGCCATGCCGCGCGCCGGCGGCAAGATGTTGCGCCCCGCATTGTGCCTGATGGCCTCGGGGGCTATCGGCGTGCGCGACCTCGCGGCTCAGGTGACCCTGGCGGCCTCTTTTGAGGCGCTGCATGTGGCCAGCCTTGCGCACGACGACGTGATCGACCGGGCCCTGCTGCGGCGCGGCGCGCCCTCGCTGAGCGGGCTCTGGGACAACCACGCCGCCGTGCTGGGCGGGGATTACCTGGTAGCCCGGGCGGTTGAAATGCTGGCCACCTACGATTGCGCGATCGTGATCGCGAAGGCCATCCGCAGCGTGCGCCGCATGGCGGAAGGCGAGCTGTTCTTCTTCAACCGCGACAAGGACAGCGTGACGCCCGAGGACTGCATCATGCTGGCGCAGCAGAAGACGGCCAGCCTCTTCGCGGAAGCCTGCAGCGCGCCGACCTACCTCTCGGGCACGGAGTATCGCGAAGCACTCTACACCTACGGCAACGAGCTTGGCATCGCCTTTCAACTCGTAGACGACGTGCTCGATATTACCCAGCCGTCCTCGCAATTGGGCAAACCTTCCTGCGGCGACGTGTCGGAAGGTAAGAGCACGATTCCCATCATGTATTTACGCGATGCGTTGCAGGGCGAGGAACGTGCCCGGCTGGATCGCCTGAGCGGTTCCGAGTTGTCCGACGCGGACCGCGACTGGATCATCCAGCGCGCGCACGAGACCGGAGCCAAAGAGCGCGCCGAGCAGCTCACGCTCGACTATGCGAATCGCGCGCGGGAAGCCCTGACGGCCCTGCCCGCAAGCCCCTACCGGGACTCGATGGAAAGCATCGTCGAGTTCGTGCTGGTGCGCGGCGCCTAATATTGAGGGCGCGGATGCGGCCGCCGGACTATTCGCCCGACAGCAGCTTCTTCACCTTCTCCACCTTGGGCATGGCCACGGCGCGCACATAGCGGTTCATGGGATTTCGGCACACGTAATTCTGGTGGTATGGCTCGGCCGGGAAGAATTCGGTCAGCGGCTCCAGGGTCGTGACAATGGGGTTGTCGAACTTCCCGGAAGCATTGTGCTTCGCGATAATCTTTTCCGCCGCCGCTTTCTCTTCCTCGTTCGCATAGAAGATGGCCGAGCGGTATTGCGGCCCTTTGTCGGCGCCCTGCTGGTTCAGGGTGGTCGGGTCGTGCGTGGCGAAGTGCAGGTCGAGCAGGGCCTCGTAGTTGGTCACCGCCGGGTCATAGACCAGCCGCACAGCCTCGGCGTGTTTCGTCTTGCCGGTGCAGACCGCCTCATAGTTGGCGGTCCGGGCGTCGCCTCCGGCATAGCCGCTGCTGGCGTCGAGCACGCCCGGCACTTCCTCGAACACGCCCTCGACACACCAGAAGCAACCGCCCGCAATGACCATCTCCGCCACCTTGGCGTCCGGCACTTCCTCGCCAATGGTGGGCAGCAATTCCTGCGGGGCGAACTTGAGGCACTCGGAGTTCAGGCAGTAGCGCAGGCCGGTGGGCTCGGGGCCGTCAGGGAACACATGCCCGAGGTGCGAGTCGCAGCGCGCGCAGTTGATCTCCGTGCGAACCATGCCGTAGCTCATGTCGGGCTTTTCGGACACGTTGCCGCCGATGGCTTGAAAGAAGCTGGGCCAGCCCGTGCCGCTCTCGAACTTGGTGCCGCTCTCAAAAAGCGGTAGGCCACAGGCCACGCAGGCGTAGATGCCCTTTTCCTTGTTAGTCAGCAGTCCCCCGCAGAACGCGGGTTCTGTGCCCGAGTTCCGAAGGATGCGGAATTGCTCCGGCGTCAGTTGCGCCTTCCATTCCTCGTCGGTCTTCACCACCTTGGGCATCAGCACCGGGCCGGCCAGCTTGCCCTCTTTGCTCACCACGGTCACATAGCAATTGCCGCCGCTTTTCATCGTCGTCTCCTGTTGGGGCGCCGTGGCCTCAGTCGTCTCCGCGCCCGGGGCCACCTCGGCTCCCACGGGCTGGCAACCCAGCACGCTCATTCCCGCCAGTAGCAGCGAGGCTGCCCGTATCCAACTCGTGCCCATAATCAGATCCTCGCTCGTTCGCCCGCCGCCAGTTTCATAAACGCCGGGCATGACGATTGAATTTCCCGGCGGCATGGGTTCATGTCAGCCCATTGTGGGATATTTCATGGTACGCGTGCCAACTGGGCCGGGATGAAGCCGCGCACCAATGTGGCTATGATGCCCAACAAGGCACGCACCCGGGAGGATTAAGGCATGAGACTTCGACTGTACCGGGTTTTGGCCCGCATCGCGCCGTTGGCACTGCTGCCGTCCGCGCTGGCCGCTGAATACCAGGCCGACCTCGTGGTCTACGGCGGCACCTCCTCAGCCGTGGTGGCGGCAGTGCAGGGCAGCCGCATGGGACTGGAGGTCGCGCTGGTATCACCCGACACCCACCTGGGAGGCCTGAGCTCCGGGGGGCTTGGGTGGACGGACACCGGCAGGAAGGACACGATTGGGGGGCTTGCCCGCGAGTTCTACCATCGCGTGTGGAAGCACTACCAGCAACCGGAGGCGTGGCGTTGGCAGAAAGCCGAGGAATACGGCAACCAGGGCCAGGGCACCGCGGCGATGGACGGCGCGAATCGCACCATGTGGATATTCGAGCCGCACGTGGCCGAGGCTGCCTTTGAGGCGATGCTTTCGGAGAGCAGCGTGCAGGTGCATCGAGATGCCTGGCTCGACCGGGCGAAGGGCGTGGAGCGGGATGGCACACGCATCGCCGCCATCCGTACGCTCGGGGGCGACACCTTTCGAGGACGGATGTTCATCGATGCCACCTACGAGGGGGACCTCATGGCGGCGGCAGGAGTGAGCTATCACGTGGGACGCGAGTCCAATGCAACGTACGGCGAGACCTGGAACGGCGTGCAGACGGGGGTGCTCCACCATCGCCATTACTTCATGAAGGACATCAGCCCGTATGTTGTTCCCGGGGAGCCATCGAGCGGACTGCTGCCGCGTGTCTCCGGGGAGGACCCCGGCGTCTATGGGGCGGGTGATCATCGGGTGCAGGCCTACTGTTTTCGCATGTGCTTGACCCAGCACCCGGAAAACCGGGTGCCGTTCGAGAAACCTGAGGGTTATGATCCGGCGCAGTACACCTTGCTTGCGCGCGTCTTCGAGTCGGGCTGGCGCGAGGTTTTCGATAAGTACGATCCCATTCCCAACCTGAAGACCGACACCAACAATCACGGCCCCTTCAGCACGGACAACATCGGCATGAACTATGACTATCCCGAGGCCAGCTATGAGCGGCGACGCGAGATCATTCGTGAACACGAGACGTACCAGAAGGGGCTGATGTACTTCATGGCGAATGATGCTTCGGTGCCGGAGGAGGTGCGAGGCGCGGTGGCTTCGTGGGGGTTGGCGCGCGATGAGTTCGCGGACAATGGCCATTGGCCGCGTCAGCTTTACATTCGCGAGGCACGCCGCATGATGGGCGCCCACGTGATGACCGAACATGACACGCTGGGTAAGCGTGACGTGCCGGACCCGGTGGGTATGGGATCCTACGTGCTGGACAGCCACAACGTGCAGCGGTACGTGAAGCCGGATGGCTTTGTGCAGAACGAGGGGGACATCGGCGTGAAGCCGCCCGGCCCTTACCGCATTGCGTATGGAGCGCTGGTGCCCAAGGCGGAAGAATGCGTGAACCTGCTCGTGCCGGTCTGTCTTTCCAGTTCTCACATCGCTTTCGGTTCCATCCGCATGGAGCCGGTCTTCATGATACTGGGGCAGAGCGCGGCGACCGCCGCGGCCCTGGCGATTGCTTCGGAGTGCGCCGTGCAGCAGGTGCCGTACGAAAAACTTCGGGAGCGGCTGCTCGCGGACGACCAGCGCATGTAGCCTCGTTCATCACGCCTACAGCCCGGCTTCAGTCGGCAGACCTGGGGGAATCCAGCACCTCGCGGACCTTGCGCAACAGCGCCTGCGGGGTGAAGGGTTTGTGCAGGAAAGGCATCTCGGAGCGAAGCACACCGTAGCGCACGATGGCGTCGTCGGTGTATCCGGAGGCGAAAAGCACCTTGGCTTGGGGATAGATCACGCGGACGGCTTCGGCCACCTCGCGGCCGCTCAAGGTGGGTAGCACCACGTCGGTGAGGATAAGGTGAACGGGGCCATCGAGCTCGGCGATGCGTTCCGCCACCTCTTTGCCGTCCTTGGCTTCAACGATGGTGTAGCCCGCGCGGCTAAGCACACGCTTGGCCATGGCGCGGACCGCCTCCTCATCTTCCACCAGCAGGATCGTCTCGTCTCCCTTGCAATCCTCCAGGTTGACCGCTGCTCCCTTCTGATGCACGCTGTCGCCCCTTTCGGCGACGGGCAGGTAAATCTTGAAGGTGGTACCCCGGCCGGGCTCGCTGTAGCAGGAAATGTGACCGCCGGACTGCTTCACGATTCCGTAAACTGTCGAGAGCCCTAGGCCTGTCCCCTTGCCCTGCTCCTTCGTGGTGAAGAAGGGATCGAAGATGCGCAGGCGGGTGTCGTGGTCCATGCCCGTGCCGTTGTCGGAAATGGAAAGGACGACATAGTCGCCCAGCTCGACCTCGACGTGGTCGTCGGCGTATTGCTCGTCGAGGTGGACCATGCGGGTCTCGATGATGAGCTTGCCGCCCGTTGGCATGGCGTCGCGCGCGTTCACCACAAGGTTCATCACGACCTGCTCGAATTGGGACGCATCCACGCGAACCGGCGGCAGGCCGGGGTCGCTGAGGAGCGTCACCTCGACGTCCTCGCCAATGAGTCGCAGCAGCATCTTCTCCATCTCTTTCAGCAGCGCGTCCACGTGGACATTGGAGATGGTGACGATGGAGCGGCGGCTGAAGGCGAGGAGTTGGCGGGTGAGGCCCGCCGCACGCAGCCCCGCCTGGTGAACCTCAGCCAGCAAGTCGCGCTTTTGCCTGTCTTCCTTGCTGGTCTCCATCA
>JBJOID010000337.1:0-7356 GCA_046047315.1 Candidatus Hydrogenedentota bacterium
TGAGAAGACCTTCGGCCTGCTGGACATCATCCTGCAGTTCCACGAAGAAAGCGAAAAGGTGCTCAAGCGTGAAGTGCCGCTGAGCCGCATCAGTGAACTGCCCGTGCGCGAACAGGTCGCCCGCCTCAAGGAAGAACCCAACGAGGGCTTCAAGGCGAAGAAAGAAGCGCTGGTCGAAAACTTCAAGCAAATCCTCGGCGGCCTCCAGGCCAAGTAACCGATAGAGGAATCCAATCATGTCTGAGAACAATTCCGGCGATATGCTGAAGAAGGAGTACTGGGATCTGACCTACGTGTCCGGTCCGCTGGCCTTCCTGAAGAACGGCGATCGCTTCCCCACCGGCGCCATCCTCAACGTGCACATGCCCAACGGCGAGCAGCGTCAGGGCCAGATTCTGGAAGCCACGAAGACGCACGCCGTGCTACAGATTCTTCAGGGCACGCGCGGCGTGGACGTGAAGGGCACCTCAGTGTCCCTGCGCGACGACGCCGCCAAGATTGCCTGCACCACCGACGTGATTGGCCGCCGCTTCAACGGCACTGGCGTGCCGATTGACGGGCTGCCCCCCGTGGTGCCCGAGAAGATGGTGGACATTATCGGTTCCGCCATTAACCCCGTGAGCCGTGACGCCCCCAACGACTTCATCGAGACCGGCGTCTCCACCATCGACGGCTTCAACACCCTCGTGCGCGGGCAGAAGCTGCCGATCTTCCTGGGTTCCGGTCTTCCCGCGAACGAGCTTGCCTCCCTCATCGTGCAGAATGCAGGTACGAAGAAGGACGACGAGCAGTTCGTGGTGGTTTTCGGCGCCATGGGCATTACCGCCCGCGAGACCATGTACTTCCTCAAGGCCTTCGAAGAGGGCGGCAAGGGCGGCAACGTGGTGGCCTTCATCAACCAGGCCGACGATCCCGCCATCGAGCGTATCTTCGCCCCCCGCTGTGCGCTCACCGTGGCGGAGTACCTGGCCTTCGAGAAGGGCTATCAGGTGCTTGTGGTGCTCACGGACATGACCAACTACTGCGACGCGCTTCGCCAGATTTCCTCCGCCCGCGAAGAAATCCCCGGCCGCCGCGGTTACCCCGGCTACATGTACACCGACCTTTCCACCATCTACGAGCGCGCCGGCCGCATCCGTGGAAACAAGGGCAGCGTCACGCAGATCCCCATGCTGACCATGCCGGACGACGACATCACGCACCCGATCCCCGACCTTACCGGTTACATTACCGAGGGTCAGATCGTGCTTAGCCGTCCGTTGCACCGTCAGGGCGTTTTCCCGCCGGTGGACTTGCTGCCTTGCCTGAGCCGCCTCATGAACAACGGTATCGGCAAGAACCGCACCGAGCCCTGGCACCGCGAATGGGCCAACCAGCTTTATGCCGCGTATGCCGAAGGCCAGCGTATCAAGAAGCTCATGGCCATCGTCGGCGAGGACGCGCTCACCGACCTCGACCGCAAGTACCTCCGCTTCTCGAATGGTTTCGATAAGGAGATGATCGGCCAGGGCGCCACCCGCCGTAGCATCGAAGACACCTTCGCGGTGGGCTGGAAGTTGCTGGGTCACCTGCCCAAGTCGGAACTTACCCGCATCAAGCGCGACGTGGTGGATCAGTACTACAGGGACATCCAGGACGATTCCAACCCCAATCCCCCCAAGGATGTGAAGCTGGAAAATGCTGCCTCGGTGAACTAACGGCTTGATGACACCGCTCACGAGGTAACGAGAGTGTTCAAGGATTGATGCGATGAGCATGGACAACATAGCGCCGACACGCATGAACATGCTGACGTTGAAGGCCCAGATCAAGATGGCCTCCGACGGCGTGGGACTGCTCAAGGGCAAGCGCGATGCGCTGATGCAGGAACTCCTGCGTCGCGCGCGTCAGCTTCGAGACCAGCGTAACGAGCTTCATGCGCGCGGCCGCTCCGCCGAGGAGGCCATTGCCCTGGCCCGCGCCGTGCGCGGCACGCCCGAGCTCAAGTCCGCCGCCCTGGCGGGCCGCCGTGAGCTGGACGTCACCGTCCGCACGGAGAAGGTCTGGGGTCTCAGCCTCGGCGAGTTGGACCTCGTCGATATCGTGCGTGCACCAGACAAGCGCGGCGTCGGCATGATCGACACTTCCGCCCACGTGCATGAAGCCTCAGGCGCTGCCGAGTACATGCTTGAGCAGCTCTTTGTCTGCGCGCCGCTGGAGCGTAACCTCCAGATGATCGGCGAAGAAGTGAAGAAGGTGAGCCGCCGCATCAACGCGCTTGAGGAATATCTGCTTCCTCGGTTGCGTGGCCAGTTGCGCAACATCGCCAGTGTGCTGGATGAACGCGAGCGCGAGGACACCTTCCGCCTGAAGAAGATCAAAGGTAAGAAGGCCCGCGCGAAGTTGTTGGCCAATGAGCGCAAGGAAGCCGATGCCGCCGCGGCGGCCGAAGCGGGGGTTTGAGATTCATGTTGTTGCACGAACTGTTGCGCCCTGAATTGATCAAGGTTCCGCTCGAGGCGGAAAAGAAGAGCGAAGCCATCAGTGAGCTGGTGGATGTGCTTGTTCAGTACCACGAGTTGCCCCTCTCCCAGCGCCACGCCGTGGTGGAGGAGTTCGCGGCCAACGAGTGGGCGGTGGGCTCCGGCCTTGAGCGCGGCATCGCGCTGCCCCACATCCACACGGATCGCGTCGAGGATGTGGTCTGTGCCTTGGGAATTTCCTCGCGCGGCGTGAACTTTTCGAATCTCGACGACAAGCCCTCGACCGTCGTGCTCCTCACCCTCTCTCCGAAGAAGGGGCTCTCACAGGATCTCGAATCGCTCGCGGGTATCGCGCGCCTCATCGAAAGCCGCACGCTCGTCGGCCGGCTTTCCCAAGCCAAATCCGGTCAGGAAGCCTTCGATATTCTCAAGGCCGAATCCGCCTGATTCTATCCAGAGCGACGTCTATCCCGCGTGTCATGGCACGCGGGATTTTTTTCGGAAGCCTGCGGGGCTCTTCCAACTAGGGAAGCAGGCTCACCACATGCAGCAACTCGTCTTCCCGGGTGTAGCAGTGGGGTGAAATGCGCAACAGCGCCAGGCCCGCGCGGTTGCGTCGCAGGGACACCACAATGCCGTGCTCTTTCAAGCGCGCCGCCGCAGCCTCCATGTCGTGTGTCTTGTGAAACACCGTCACAATCCCGCTTCGATGACGGTCACTGGCGGCATCGCTATGCTCCCAGTCATCCAGATAGGCGATGTAGCCCTTGGATTCCAAGGCTTCCATCAGCAGTCGGCGCAACTTGAGCAGGCGTGCCGCAATCGCCTCCACGCCAATGTCCAGCAGCATCTCAAGGGATTGAGCCATCCCCACGATTCCCGGCAGGTTCATGGTGCCCGGCTCATAGCGGCGTCCGCCCGGCTCGAAAGCGATGTCCTCCTGCGCCACGAATTGGGGCGAGACCACATTCCAGGAACCGAGCAGAGCCGGCGTCAGACGCTCGCGCATCCGCTCGCTCACGAAGAAGATCCCTGCGCATAGCGGCCCGAGCATCCATTTATGGGAGTCCGCGCTTAGAAAATCAATGTGGTCCACCCGCAGGGGAAAAGCGCCCAGCGTTTGGATGCCATCCACGCAGAACAAGATCTCCCGCTCATGAAGGCGGCGTCCAATCTCATCCAGGTCCGGGCGATAGCCACTCAGGTAATTGCACGAAGCGAGCGAGACCAGGCGCGTTCGCTCGCTCAACAGGGGCTCCACCTTGTCCCACGTAATCACACCAGGGTGGAAGGTGCGTATGGGGCGCGGCTCCACGCCCTTGGCGCGCAGGGCCGCCCAAGGGTACACGTTCGCCGGGTAGTCCTCGCTGTAGTAAACCACCTCATCCCCGGCTTGCCAATCCAGACCCAGCGCCACCAGACTCAGCCCCACCGAGGTGGGACCCAGCAGCGATATCTCGCTCTCCTTCGCGCCGATCAGTTCCGCCGCAAGGCGTCGCGCCTTGTCCGCGAGGGCCAGGCTGTACTCGTTCTCGGGATTTCCCCGCGCCGCACGTCGGGCGAACTCAAGCATGGCCTCCTCCGCGGGTCCGCTCACCGGCGCCACGCCCGCATGGGCCAGGTAAATTCCCTGCTCCGTGCAGGGAAAAAGCCGGTTCCTTAGCGCCTCGCTCGCCAGTATCTCGTCCAGTCGCATGAAAGATCCCCGTGCCCGTTGTGCTTTGTTGCACCGCCTATCAATTCGATAGTATGCACACACCGCTCCATGCGGTCACTTTCGAGGAAACACCATGCGCATACTCGCCCGTTCCATGCTCCTGCCACTCACCCTGCTTGCGGTGGCCTGTGCCCCGCAGGAGCCGACCGTGGCCGAGCCTCCCCCCGGCGTTGATGTGCCCATGAGCGACGGCACCCTGCTCAAGACCTCCTATTTCTTGCCCGAGGGCGAGGGCCCCTTTCCCGTTATCCTCATGCGCAGCACCTACGGCCGCAACGCCGACTGGGTGAAAGGATGGACGGAGAAAGGGTATGCCGCCGTCGTGCAGGATGTGCGCGGCATGGGGCAAAGCCCTGGCGAGAAGTATGTGTTCCATGCCGATGGATGGCGCGAAGGACTGCAGGACGGTAAGGACACCGTCGATTGGGTGGCTGCGCAGCCCTGGTGCAATGGAAAGATAGGCACGGCCGGCGGCTCCGCGCTTGGCATCACCCAGCTGCTTCTGGCGCCCTCCACCGACAAAGTGGCCGCCCAGTTCATTCAGGCCGCCCCGGGCCGCTTCTGGGGAGATACCGCCTTCATTGGTGGCGTGTGGCGGAAGAACATGTTGGAAAAGTGGTTGACCATGATCCAGCAGCCGCACCTGATCGACGTCTACAAGGCCCAGCCGAAGGACGGCGAATTCTGGTCCTATTACGACTTTGTGGCCACCGCCCCCAAGGTGACCGCCCCGGCGCTCTTTCACAACGGCTGGTACGACATCTTCTGCCAGGGAACCATCGATGCCTTCATGGCGCGAGAAAACCACGGTGGACCCGGCTGCAAGGGAAACAACTATCTCATCATGACCTGGGGTTCCCACGGGCCCGACCATGAAGAGGACTACAAGTACCATCCTAACCGGCACGATCTGAAGATTTCCGAGATAGCGGACAAATTCTACCGGTATCACCTGAAGGGAGAGTTAAACGCCCTCGACGGCGTGCCCAAGGTGCATTACTACCTCATGGGTGCCGACACCCCGGGCGCGCCCGGCAATACCTGGAAAACGGCCGAAGCGTGGCCGGTGCCCATGGAGGAGTCCATCCTTTACCTCTGGCCCGACGGTACCCTTCGTCAGGATGCGCCGCTCGACCCCGCGTCGCTTTCCTACACCTTCGATCCCGCCAATCCCCACCCGACGCTCGGCGGCCCCAACCTTATCCCGGATACCCCCGCTGGCGCCTTCGACCAGCGCAAGCACTCCAATGAACGCAAAGACCTGCTCAAGTTCGCCACGCCTCCGCTGAATGCGCCGGTCGAGATTACGGGCAACGTGCGCGTGCGGCTGGTGGTCTCCAGCGACGCGCCCGATACCGACTTCACCGCCAAGCTGGTGGACATCTATCCCGACGGGGACGGGCGGGAAATCAACTTGCTCGACAACATCCGCCGCGTGAAGACCCGCAATGGCTACACGGAATTCGCTCCGCCGCTCAACGGGCCGGACGACAAGGTGAAGATCGAAATCGACCTTTGGAGCACCGCCCACGTGTTCAACCAGGGGCACCGGATCGGGCTGCACATTTCCAGCAGCAACTACCCCCGCTTCGAGGTGAACCCGAACACCGGCGCAGACTATCCCGCCGAGGGTCAGCCCATGCGCCCGGCCGTCAATAGTGTTCACATGGGCCAAGGCAAGGTCACCGCGCTCGTGTTGCCCGTGCGGCAGTGATCACCAAGATCAGCTAGGCTGATCGGACACAGTCCGATTTCAACGCATATCGTTCGGTGACATAACGCTCCAGCAGCTCCCGGAACTGGCTGGCCAGCTCCTCCTTCGTGCCCGTGAAAGAGGCGTATTTCTCGCCATCCACGAACACCGGGCAGACCGGGTCCTCTCCATTGCCGGGCAGGGAGATGCCGATGTTCGCGGCTTTGCTTTCGCCCGGGCCGTTGACGATACACCCCATCACGGCAACCTTCAGTCCCTCGACCCCCTCGCGATGCGCCCGCCAGTAGGGCATGCGCTCGCGAACGTAGGCCAGTGTCTCCGCCGCCAGTTCCTGGAAGGTCGTGCTGGTGGTGCGTCCACACCCGGGGCAAGCGGTAATGCTGGGCGCGAACTGCCGCAGGCCCAGCGCCTGGAGCACTTCCTGGCAAGCGTAGACCTCCTCGCACCGGTCGCCGCCCGGGCGCGGCGTGAGTGACACACGGATGGTGTCGCCAATGCCCTGTTCCAACAACACGGCCAGCGCCGCCGCGCTCCAGATTTGCCCCTTCATCCCCATGCCCGCCTCGGTCAGCCCCAGGTGCAGCGGTTGGCGGGTCTTGGTTGAAAGCTCCTCATACAATTGGATGAGGTGGCGCGGCGTGCTGGTCTTCACCGAGATGATGATTTGGTCCTCCCGCAGCCCGCAATCCAGCGCAAGCTGGGTCGACTCCAGCGCCGAGATGATCATGCACTCGTTCATGATGTCGTCCGCGCTCTTGCCCAGGTTGCGGTCCGTGTTCTCCTGCATCTTCTCCATGATGAGCTCGCTGTTCAGCGAGCCCATGTTCACCCCGATGCGAACCGGCTTGTTGTGCTCCACCGCAACCTTGCAGATCGTGGCAAACTGCTCGTCGCGCTTCTCGCCCTTGCCCACATTGCCGGGATTGATGCGGTACTTGTCCAGCATCGCCGCGCATTCGGGATACTTCGTCAGCAACCGGTGCCCGTTGAAATGGAAGTCGCCGATGATGGGGGTCGAGAAACCCGCGTCACGCACCTGCCGTACAATCTCCGGCACGCACTCCGCCGCGCGTGGCGTGTTCACCGTGATGCGCACCAATTCGGACCCGGCCTCGGCCAGCTCGATAATCTGCTGCGCGGTCGAAGGCGCATCCTCGGTGTCGGTATTCGTCATCGACTGCACCACGACCGGCGCGCCGCCGCCAACGCGGACGGAACCCACCATCACCGGGATAGTGTCTTTGCGGGATTGTAAGGACATGGCTGCTTGCTACCTGTTGCCGGGAAACGACTTAGCCCGGATGTCCATAGGATAGCACGGGCCACCGGCGCGGGGGCAATGGGAATGGTAGGTATCGGCCATCCCTCGTTACGCTGCGGGAGCGGCGTGAGGAGCGGAAAGTGAATAGTTGAAAATTGAACCAATTTTATGGATATCTTAAGAAAGTGAGACATCATTTGTT
>JBJOID010000338.1:0-13630 GCA_046047315.1 Candidatus Hydrogenedentota bacterium
AGGGGGGCGGCTCGCCGACAAATCAAGCGTCGTGCTGCGGGAAGTCGAGTTCGGTCTGGAGGTTTACAAAAAGCGCACGGCGGACGCGGCCTCCTTCCTCTTTCAGGATGTGCGGCCCGCCACCTATGAAGTCATGGTGGATTCCCCCAAGTATGCCTTGGCAAGCCGGCCGCTGCTGGTGGACGCGCGCGAGGAGCAAGGCAATTTCGATGTGACCGTGGTACGGGCAGGACGAATCAAGGGCAAGGTGGTGCGTGGCGAAGGGCGCGATGGAATCGAGGGCGTGCGCGTGGCGGCGGTGAGCGAGGATGGTGCATTCGAAGCCATCGCCCGAACAAGTGCTTCCGGCCAGTACAGCATCGACGGGCTTCCCCCCGGCACCTATGCGCTGTCCACACGCGAACAAGGCGTGTTCCATGCAGAAGGAGAACGCAGCGTCCGCGTGGAAGGCGGCCGCACGGTGGAAGGCCCGCTCTTCAAAGCGGAAGCCGGGACCGCCGTGTCGGGGCGTGTGCTGGATGCCGAGGGACGCCCCGCTCCCGGCGCCAATGTATACCTCTCCCTTTCGGCGTCCGCCACACACGACCAATCTGTTCGCGCCGGAGCCGATGGCCGTTTCGAGCTTTCAGGCATTCCTGTGGGCAGCACTGTTCGGGTCTGGGCGAATCACCTTGGTTACACGAGCGTGGCGCTTGGCCCGGAACAGCTGACGGAGTCCGGCTTGCAGGACCTGACATTCACCCTGAATCTACTCGCCAGCGGCGTGATCGCGGGTCATGTGATTGATTCGGAGGGATTGCCAGTTCCTGGAGCGCGGGTGCTGCTTCATGCACCGGACCCATCCTTGGCCTCCCCACTGAGCATGGAAAGCGCTGCGAACGGCGCGTTCCAGTTCGAAGGCCTGATCGACGGCTCCTATCGCATTACCGCCAGCGACCCGGCAGCCCCTGCCACCCCCGGCCCCGAAGCGCAGGTTAATATCCTGAATGGCGCCCGGAACGATGGGCTTCAGCTAACCCTTCCCTAACCGTTGTTCCCCTTCCGGGACCCCGCAAATTTTCGTTGTTTTTTTTTCTGGAATGATGCATAGTGTTGCGAAACGGGAGGTGCGGTCCCCCGTTGGCCCACGAGAGTATTGGATATCAAGCCTGCCTGTAATGTTGCCCACGCAATCCTTCTTGCCGTCCTGGTTAACCAACTCCCTGCATGCCGATGGAGAACTGTGTCCATCCCTTGTTAACCCCATGTCTTGAGGAAGAGAGAGAGTCGATGAACATCTACGTTGGGAACCTGTCGTACAACACAAGCAATGAAACCCTTCAGGAAGCGTTTTCGCGCTTCGGCGAGGTGGCGAACGCCCATGTGATTCGGGATCGGGAGACGGGCCGCTCACGTGGATTCGGGTTCGTCGAGATGACGAATGACGGCGAGGCGCGCGCGGCCATCGCACAGATGAACGGCGCCGACCTTGACGGTCGCAAGATCACCGCCAATGAAGCGCGCCCTCGTGAAGAGCGTCCGCGCACCGGCGGTGGCGGCGGCTACGGCGGCGGCGGTGGTGGTCGCGGCGGCTACGGCGGCGGTGGTGACCGTGGCGATCGCGGTGGCTACGGCGGCGGTGGTGGCTATGGCGGCGGTGGCGACCGCGGCGGCTACGGCGGCGGCGGTGGTGGTGGGCGCGGCGGCTACGGCGGCGGTGGCGGACGCGACCGCTACTAGTCCGGAGCCTGCTCGGCACGCGATGCCGGCTATGACTTCGACATAAAAACCAATCGGGGCCTGCCTCTCTATTCGGAGAGGCAGGCCCCGCTTATTTCCCGCAGGCTACTTTTCCATCGGTATGAGCTTGAAGCTCTTGATCACTTCCTCGTACATCGGGCCCCACTCGGCGAACTGCGCGTAGGTTCCCGTCAGCCCGATGGTGTAGGCGCTCTTGTTGCCGTAGGACTTGATGTGCCAGCGGTGAATCTCATCGCCAGCGGCCTTGTCCACTTCCTTGTACCAATACGTGTTCCCCTCGTGGGCGTAGCCCTGCTTCTTGTCGAAGTCCTTGATGTCCTTGTAGTCCGGATCCGGGGAATCGATGTTCTGCTGATCGCTCTTCTTGTTCGTGCTGTACATCGTTCCGGAATCCACATCCGGCATCCACACCCAGTTCACGTAAATCATCAAGGCGGGCTCAAGACCGCCGCTCGAAGCGCCGCCAGACTCACTCGACGAGGAGTCGGTCTGTTCGGTGCTCAAGCCAACGCCACCGAGGTTGATACCGAACTTCTTTTTCTTTTCTTTCTTCTCGCCCTTGCCCGAATCGGAAGACGGCGCGGAGCCTGGCTGATAGATCCAGGTCACCGTCTTGTCCTCGCCCTGAAGCTCGAACTCAGCCGGCACCTTAAGGGCGAAGCCGTATTTTTTGTTCTCGTAGGTCTTCCATTCCCGGGCCTCGGCGGATGCCCCCCACCCCATCAGGGTCGCCGCAAGCAGACCAAAACCGACACACTTACGCAAACTCATCCTCATTCTCCTCTCTCCATGAACAGCATTCTCCCCAGCACATCCAGAGAGATGACTTAACGGTACCATAGAAATCGGATTTCTGCCGAGACTGTTTGGTTAAGCGTCAGCGCTGAGGCTGGCGCACCCGGCTGTCGAGGACTTCGCGGACGCGCTTGGCGAGCGTGATGGGCGAGAACGGCTTCTGGAGAAAGATATCCTCCGAGTCTTCCAGGCCAAGCTCAAGCACGGCATCGTCGCTGTAGCCGCTCATGAAGATGACCTGCATCTCGGGATAGCGGCTGCCGAGGATTCTCGCCAACTGCCCGCCGCCCATCTCGGGCATGACAACGTCGGTGAGGAGCAGGTCGAAGCGCTCGCGGTTGGAGCGGCACACGTCCAAGGCCTCGATACCATTGCAGGCGGTGACCACACGGTACCCGAAGGACTCGAGCGACAGCTGCAGCACCTCGCGCACTTGGGCCTCATCCTCCACCAGCAGCACCAACTCCCCGCCACGCAGGTTCTCCGCGGCGGAGGACTTTGCCGCGGGTGGCGCTCCCGCGAGCGAAACAGCGGGCAGGGAGACCTCGAAGGTGGCGCCTGCGCCCGGTGCGCTCTCCACGCGGATGAATCCGCCACACTGCTGCACCACGCCATACACGGTGGCAAGGCCCAGCCCCGTGCCCTCGCCGAAAGGTTTGGTGGTGAAAAATGGCTCGAAGACCCGCTCCCTGACCTCGGGGCTCATGCCGCAACCCGTGTCCGATACCGTTAACCGGACGTAATCCCCGGACTTGCAACCCGGGTAACTGAACAGGTCCGATGGCGCAAAGCGAAGGGTGTCGCAGGCGATGGAGAGAATGCCGCCATCGGGCATGGCGTCCCGGGCATTCACGCAGAGATTCATCACCACCTGCTCGATCTGCATGCGATCCGCCAGAATCCATACGGGTACGGACGACGGACTCACGCGAAGGTCGATGTTTTCCTTGATAAGCCGCCGTAGCATGTCCCCCATGCGCTCGAGCAGCTCGTTCACGTTCAGGACCTCCGGCTGAAGGGTGGCGCGCCTGCTGAAGAGCAGGAGTTGCTGGGTCAGCAGTGCGGCCCGTTCCCCCGCTTCCTGCATATGTTGCACCCGCATGCGGGTCTGCCCGTCCACCTCGAGGTCGGCGAGCACCATCTCGCCATAGCCGGTGATGACGGTGAGCAGGTTGTTGAAATCGTGCGCCACGCCGCCGGCAAGCACGCCAATCGCCTGCATTTTCTGCGCATGCAACAGCTGCTCCTCGAGCTGCCGTTGCTTCGTGATGTCGTGGTTCACGCCGACGATTCGCTGGGGGCGGCCATCCTCGCCACGGATCACCCGGGCATAGGCCTTCAGCGTGCGCACCTGCCCGGCAGGTATAACTACCCGAAATTCGGCGTCCATCGGCAAGGGGCTCTGCACGCAGTCCAGCACCTCGTTGGCAATGCGAGAGCGGTCGTCCGGATGCACGCGCTCATAAAAGAGCGCCGAGGGCGCGCCGGGTTCATCGGGCTCATAGCCGAATATCCTGTACGTGCCCTCATCCCAGATCAGTTCATTGTTGTCGAGAGAAAGCTCCCACACCCCGATCCCCGCCGACTCGGCTGCCATGGAGAAGCGTTCATGGAGTGAACGGTGAAGCCGCTCGCTCTCGCGCAATGCCTGCTCAGCCAGCACCTCCGCAGTCACGTCGATTAGGCTGACAAGTACGTGCCGCACCTCCCCTTGCTCGTCGAGCCTTGGAAAGGCACTCACGCGCAGCCAGCGGCGGGTGTCAGTGTCCAGGTGGCGCGTGCCCACCAGCGCACCGCGGACCGCGGCGCGCGCGCGCGCGGCGCGAACCGAGGGAACCTCGCCCTGCGGCATCGGCGTGCCGTCGGGACGCACGAGCTCCCAGCGAGGATCCTCAGAGGTGACCCCACGCAGGGTTTCCTCGCTGACGCCAAGCATCTCCTGAGCCACGCGGTTGGAAAGCAGAATCCGGTCCTGCGTGTCCTGCAAGACGACGCCCACTTCGATATCGTCAATCAGGGCACGGAAGCGACTCTCGCTCTCCTGAAGGGCGTGTTGCGCCTTGACTCGCTCGGTGATGGACTCCGTGAAGAAGAGGAGTCCACCCACCCTGCCCGCCGCATCGTGCCAAGACTTGATCTCCCAGCGGATGTATTGCACCGTTCCGTCGGCTCGCTCGAAGGAATCTTCCTCGCAACGCTCGGCATGGCCCAGCAGGCATCGGCGATGGATTTCTTTCCATCGATCAGGAATCTCTGGAAACACTTCGTAGTGACTCAGGCCAGACAAGTTGCGTTTTCCCAGGCCATAGTCCTCAAGCCAACGGTGGCTGTAGGCGATGTAGCGCATGCCGGTGTCGAACATGGCCATGGAGACCGGAGCATTGTCGACAAAGATGCGCAGCACATCCTCGCTCAGCGGCATGGACAGCGAGGCGCTAGCACCCGTTCGCGACTGAGAATCTCATAGCACGAACAGCCACTCGCCACCACGCGCGGTCCCTGTGCCGAGCGGGCTTACCGTCACATCGACCCGGCGCGCCGAGCGCCCGGTCAACAGGGGCATGAGGGACTGCCAGGATTCCTTCGTGTACTTCGCTTTGGCAAGCCAGTCTGAAGGCAGACCCAGCAGGGCATGGATTGGCTTGCCCGCACAGGCATCCTCCGGCAGATCGAAAAAGCGGCGCGCAGCCCCGTTGACCTCGACGATGACGCCAGCGGAATCAACCACGAGCGCGGGGTCGGGCAGCAGATCGAAGATTCTCCGGTACAGATCCATGCTCAATGCTTGAGGACAGCGCCGACTGCACATCGGGACTCGCCGCCCTCGTACTCCCAAAGGTTTCCACCACACCGACAGCGTAGTGAATTTCGAGTGGCCATGGCAATTCTGGAATTTAGCAGTACAGGCTAGGGGTGCGGGAGGAAATGGCTCTTAACGGCGTCGTGCATTCGGACTGCTAGCTGCTTCCGGTCCAATCCTTGGGTGTCCACTTGTGTGTAGCTCACCGTCACCGTCGAACCCGGATAGCGCAGAAGCCGGAGGAAGTGCGGATGCGGTGGCTCAGGACGCCACCACAAGAGGATACGCGAGGCGGGGGGCGAGCCGGGCGCGGTTTCGTAATGCAGGGTGGCACAGGTAACGGTGCCGCCGATGGCGCGGGCAGGCTCAACCACCGGAGAGTGGAAGGGCGCCACGTCGATGCCCCGCGTGATCTTTCCCTCGGGAAATATCACCACGCCGTCTCCCATTTGAATGGCATGGGCAATGGTTGGGATAACCTCGCCGGCCTTGGTCTTGTCCTTGCGGTCCATGAAGATGACATAAAGCGACGAGCAGATGGGACCGAGCATCGGCCACTTGGCAATCTCGGACATGGCGACGAAGATGTAGCCCGTCTGCTGTGCCAGCACGAGGATGTCGAGGTAGGAGAGGTGGTTTGCGAAAAGCAGCCCGGGGGACTCGGGTCGCGGCCCTTTGGCCACCACACGAATGCCCGCGATGCGGCAGGCCCCCCGCGCCCAGCGTTGCAACCACCAGCGCTTCCAGCGCCGGTCGCGCGCTTCATCGCGCCGCCTCAGGGGCATGAAACTCAGCCGGATGCCCTGACATAGAAAGAGCCAGCCGAAGAAGGTGATGAAGCGCAGCGCGGCACCGAAGCGGTTCACCGTGCGTCCCCTCCACGAAGGGCATGGTCGTGGCAGCATCGCGGGCCGCGCGGCGAGCTCATGCGTTGAGCAGGTCCAGCGTTTCGCGATCGCGCACGCCGATCAGGTAGAGGATGCCATCGAGACCCGCCACCGACATGGCGTGGTCTGCGCCCTGCCGGACCACGGGCTTTGCGCGAAAGGCGATCCCGAGCCCGGCGAGGCCGATCATCGGGAGGTCATTCGCGCCATCCCCCACGGCGATCACCTGCCGGAGGTCGATGTTTTCCCTGGCTGCGATTTCGCGCAGGAACTCGGCCTTGCGCTCACCGTTCACAATTTGCCCCTTCACCTCGCCCGTCACTTTGCCGTCCACCACTTCAAGCTCGTTCGCCATCACATAGTCGACGGCCAGCTTCTCCTGGAGATAACGGCCGAAATATTGGAAGCCGCCGGAAATGATCGCGGTCTTGAAGCCAAGGCTGCGCAGGATGGCGAAGAGGCGCTCCGCGCCGTCGGTCAAAGGCAGGCGCGCCGCGATTTCCTGAAGCACCGACTCGTCGAGTCCCTTTAGCAGGGACAGCCGCTTGCGGAAGCTGGCGTCGAAATCGAGCTCGCCCCGCATGGCCGACTCGGTGATCACGGCCACCTGCTCCCCCACGCCGGCGGCGGCCGCCAACTCGTTGATGACTTCAACCTGGATGAGGGTGGAGTCCATGTCGAAAGCCACCAGGCGGCGGTTGCGGCGATAAATGTCGTCCCGCTGGAAAGCCACGTCAACCGCGTGCTCCTGGGCTATCTCCAGAAACGCCTGACGCAGCGCATCGGAACTCGAGGGGGTGCCGCGTACCGTGAACTCCACCACGGTGTAGGGGTTCGCATCGGGATGCTCCAGCGACACACGCCCGGAGAGGCGCGCGATTTTGTCAATGTTTAGGCCGTTCCCCGCGATGGTCCGCGACACAGCATCCAGCGCGGAAGAGGTGATTTGCTTGCCCAGCATGGTGACGAGGTAGCGGGGCTTGCCCTGCTGCGACACCCAGCGCTCGTAGTCGTCCGTCGAGACCGGCTCGAAGGCCATCTTCACGCCCAGGCTGTTGCCCTTGAACAGTAGATCCTTGAGCACCGGCGCCGCGGATTGCGGCACGTGGACCAGCATCCCCAGCGACAGGATGCTGTGAATGACCGCTTGCCCAATATCGAGGATGCGCACGTCGTAGGAGGCCATGGTCTCGGCAAGAGCGGCGACAATGCCCGGCTTATCTGGACCGGAAACTCGTATCAAAATGATTTCTGACAAGGAAGTCTTCCTTCACACGGAGAGTCTGTGCAATCTAATGCGGGGCTCTATATCAATCCCACGCGCCGAACTGTTTCATGTGGTGCTTGAAGTGCGCGGCATGGAAACGTTGCCACTCGCGCGGGGAGAGCAAACCGAAGAAGGGATGCGTGCGCGGCTTGAGCTCTCCACGCTCCAGCTTTTCGAGATAGAGATTCAGGGCATCGCGCAGTTCTTCGTTCGAGATGGAGGGAATGTCGATCACCCGCGCCCGCGCCTCGCGCGGCAATTTCACGTTGTGCGGAATCTCCACCAAGCCCGACAGCACCAGCCTGCGGAACAGGTGGCGTGTCATCCAGTTGCCGTGGAATCCTCCATCCGGGCCTTCGCCCATGGTCGAGAGCAGAACGGCCTTCATGTGCGCGCGCATCTGGCCCAGGGTCATGTTGCCCCATTGAGGTTTCACATCCTCGGGCAGGCTGGAAAGCCGATCACAAATCTTGTCCACCATAGCGCGGTCGAGTGCTGGCATGGCGCGGTCTCCTCTTCAGCGCACACGCTAGCAGATTTCGTGGTTCGAGCGCATGCCGGATGCCTTTGCATGCCCCCGGACCGTGTGCTATGTTTAGCCATCAAAGGGCACGGGGTGAGCATGTGGCGCTTCGTACAGGTTACCGATCCCCATCTTGCCAGCACCTACGATGGCGAATGGAATCATAAAGTCATCTGCACGATGATGCCTGATCTCATGGCTTGCCTTGGCCGGGATCTACGGGCGCTCGCGCCGGACTTCATCCTCGCCACGGGCGACATTGCCAGCAAACAAACCAGGGTGGCCATGCTGGAAGCCCGCGACCTGATGGACTCCCTGGGCATTCCTTACTACCCGATGGGCGGCAACCACGATCTCGTCCTGGAGGAATCTCGCGGCTGGTTCGTAGAAGCCTTCAGCCACTGCCTGCCCGAGCCCCGCCCCTACTATTCCTTCTCGCACAAGAACCTCCATTTCGTGGTTCTTGACCCTTGGTGGCTCTGGGGCGATGGCACCCTGAGTCCCGTGAGCGAAGCATCGATGGCGGAGAAGCAGGACACCGACGTGCGCGGCGCGCGCTGGGCCCTGCCCCCGGATCAGTTTCTCTGGCTTGAGCAAGACCTGCGCTCGCACAGCCATGAGCACACGCTAGTCGCGATCCACTATCCGCCGATACCTGCACCGGCCCGCTTGAAGTTTCCCGGCTTCAAGGACAGCGGCAAGCTGGAGAACGGCCCGCTGCTGATGGAGGTGCTGTCTTCGTATCCGCAGGTAAAGGCCGTATTCACCGGACATGTGCACATGAATTACATCGAGGAAGAGCATGGCATCACGCAGGTGACCACCTCGGCGCTGCCCGAATTTCCCTGCGAGTACCGCGAAATCCAGGTCTATGACGACCGGCTTGAGATATTCACACGGGGGCTGAGCGATTCGTCCTTTGCGGAGCGATCGCTCGTGCCGTCCCGCCGCGTGACCGAAGGTTCCCCGGCCGACCGGCGCCGCACCATCTCGTTGCTGTGAAGCGAATCGCCCCGCCAGTGCCTGCGACAACTTGCCCCGTGCCTCCCATTGGCATAAGATTTCCTGCTGACACCTGCTTAACCCAATGAAATGACTACCGATGTCCGACCGAAACATGAAGCGTATCTTCCGTGAAGCGGCGGAAATTGCCCGGGCTGTGCCACACGAGTTCCGGCAGGCCGCCTTCGACAAGGCGGTGGACATGCTGCAACAGCAGCAGCATGAACAACGCGAGACCGACCGGGCGGAAACCGGGCGCGCCACCCGCGTGAGCGTGACCGGCTTTTCAGCGCCGGACGCGATCCTCGACAAGTACGTGGAGGCGCTGGCCTTCGCCGCGAACCGCCTTGGGATGGATGCTGTAAGCGCGGACCAGATTGCGGAAATCATGAATGACCGCTTTGGCATGCCCACGCCCGCCACGGTTGTGGCTTCCGCCCTTACGGGCGCGGGCATGATGGTGCGCACCGCGCGCGTGGGTGGCAAGACCCTTTACCGGCTGGCCACACCGGCAAAGCGCGCGCCGTCCTATAGCGGCCCTGAGCGACGCCATGCCCCGGCGCCGGGTGAACCGGCGGCCGCCACGGGAAAGCCAACCCGGCGCGCGGCTTCCTGCCCGTCCATCAAGGCGAAGAAGCGTCGGAAGGCCGTTAGCGACAACCCGGCCGATATATTGAACGACCTGGTGAGCCTTGGCTTCTTCCGCACCGCGAAGACGACGGCGGATGTGTTGTTGTATTTGGAGAAACAGGGACTCGAGTTAACCACCCGCCAGCTTGCTCCCATCCTGTTCCGCCTTATGCAAGCAGGATTGCTGGGCCGCAGCCGCTCGGGAAGCAGTTACGAGTACTACACCGAATAGGCGCCGCATCACGATGGCAACAGAAATCATTTTGTATTCGGCGGCGCTCTGCGGCGACTGCCAATTGCTTAAGCAATACATGGACGAGTGCGGCATCGCTTATGAGAACCGCGACATCCGGGATGACCCGGAGCATGCCCGCGTGCTGGAGGAGCAGACGGGTAAGCTGGGCGTGCCTTACCTAGTCATAGAGGGTGTCTGGATCAAGGGATACCAGTCCGGACTTCCCTTCTCGGAGGAATTCGCCGCGAGCCTTTTCGCGGATATCTGAAGTTATCGCATCCCAACCCGCAAGGAGCCGCGCGATGCCTGGACCGAAAATAGACCTGCTGGTGGCGCAGATGGAAAAGGCGCGGCGCGACACACTTGCCGCCGCGGGCAAGGTGCCGGTGGAAGCGCGGCTGCGCCAATTGCAGGAAGGCAAGGCCACCCCGCTATGGCTGCTGGGTCATTTGGCCAACACGGTCAACACCGTGGTATTGCGATGGATCTTTTTGCAGGAGAGCATTCTCACGCGGGAACAAGCCAAGGCCTTTTCCCCCGACTTCGCCATGGGGCTTCCCCCCTCGACGGACGCGAGCCAGTACCCCACGTGGGACGAAGTGGTGGCGCTGTACGACACCGCGATGACGCGGGCCATTGACGGCATACGGGAGCTGGACGAGGGACAATTGCCCGAGGCCTTGCCCGGCAAGCTGCCCGATCCACTGCGCGCTTTCTTTAGTTCCATCGAGACTACGTTGATGCAAATGGTGAGCCATGACGCTTATCACCGGGGACAGATTGGCATGCTGGCAGCCCTGAAGCTAGACTAAGCGCCGCAAGGAAGGAATACCCCCTGATGGAAGCAGCAACGGAATTCGTGCCGCAGCAACTTACCGCGATCGACATCACCATCGTCGCGACGTACATGCTGGGCACTTTCATCCTCGGAAACTTTTTCGGCAAATACGTCAACAGCGCGGGCGACTTCTTCGTCGCGGGCAAGGCCCTGCCCTTCTGGGCGATTGGCATGTCCATCGTGGTGACCGATATCGGCGCGACGGACTTCATCGCCACGGCGGGCGCGGGCTACACCTACGGCATCGCCGCCGCGAACTTTGACTGGATGGGCTCCATGCCCGCGATGGTCTTCGCGGCCTTCCTGTTTGTCCCCTACTATTGGCGCGCGGGCGTCTTCACCATTCCCGAGTTCCTCGGCCGGCGCTACAATGCCGCGGTGCAGGTGTTGCATGCCACCATCTGGGGCGTTTTCCTCGTGGTCATGCTGGCGGTGATGCTCTGGCTCACCGCGCAGATGCTGGAAACCATCCTGGGCTGGAACCCTTATTTCTGTGTATGGCTTGTGGCGCTAGTGACGGGAGCCTATTGCTTCTCGGGCGGACTGAACGCCGTGGTGATGACCGACGCGGTGCAGCTGGTCGTGATGTTTGTGGGCGGTATCGCGCTCGCCTTGATCAGCGTGCATGAGGCGGGCGGCTTCTTTGCCATGCGCGAGACCATCCTGGCCATGCCCGGCAAGGAACTCCACTTCGACCTGCTGCTGCCGCAGGATTCCGGCACGCCCTACCCGTGGTCGGGCATTGTTTTCGGCCTCGGCATCGTGATGGCGACGGGCTACATGGCAGGCAACCAGGCGATCGTGCAGCGCAGCCTGGGCGCGCGCTCGGAGTGGGACGCGAAGGGCGGTATGCTCTTCGCCGGTTTCCTGAAGGTCTTTATTCCACTGATGATCATCATCCCCGGCCTTGCGGCGCTGGCGATACTGCCTCCCATGGAAAACGGTGACCAGGCGGTGCCCACGATGATTCGTGAGATATTGCCCCCCGGTCTGCGCGGGCTGATGTTCGCCGCGCTGTTGGCGGCGCTCATGTCGAGCGTCAGCTCCTCGCTCAACTCCGCGAGCACGCTGTGGGCCTCGGACATCTATGGCCGCCTCTCCGAACTGTTCACGGGCAAGGCGCCCACCGACCGCACGCTCCTCTTCCTTGGGCGGGGGCTGACCCTGGTCTTCATCCTTGTGTCCGCATGGTTCGCTCCGTACCTGGCCGGGCGCGACACGATGTACAACTTCATCCAGACTTCGCTGGCGATGTTCCAGGGGCCCGTCTTCGCCATCCTGCTGCTGGGCATCTTGTGGCGGCGCGCCACCCAGTGGGGCGGACTGGCCGGTCTGGTGTTGGGCGTGGCCTTTACCACCATCCTCAACAACACCGAAGGCGTGTTCCCATCAGAGGATCCCTTCCTCTACATCGCATGGTGGTCCTTCGTGTTTTCGCTTGCGGTCACCATGATTGTCAGTCTGTTGACGCCGAAGGATCCCGACGAGAAGGTGCGCGGGCTGATCTTCGGACAAATCATGCAGGACGGCCAGTTGCAGCGCGTCCTCAAGGAAAGGGTCGAAAATGGCCGGACTTCTTGACAGCATCTCCGCGGGCATCAACAGCACCTTTCAGGCGCCGCTGCAATTCGTGTTTCATCCGGTGAACGACGCGCTCGCCGCCATCACAGAGCCGATGGTCTGGCGCTTCTGCGCCATGGCGCTGTTCGTATTGCCTATGCTGTGGGTGTGGTTCGGCCTGCGCAAGGAATATGTGAACCTCGACTCGCCGGGGCAGGGACTGCTCTATGACCTGCGCCTGTGGACCGTGCTGTCCATGACCCCCCACGTCGTTTTTTACCTGCTGTTCTGAAGGAGCCTCGCCATGTCTGAAGGCCATCCACATACCCGCCGCGATGCGGAAACCCTTATCGCCCTCGGGCTGTTCATGGTTGTCATGGCCCTGCCCGTGATGCTGGGCACCTTCTGGGCCGGTCACGGTTTCACCCAGGCCGTCAACTTCCTCGCGGGCTTTGTACTTTTCGCCATAGGGGCCGGCATGTGCTACAAGGGCCGGCGCGACCTCCGCAAGCTGGGGTAGAAATCATGCGCCCGATGGCAGGCCTCGGGTACATCCCCCGGTTCGCGCCGGAAACGACGCCGCCGCAAACCACCCCCTTCAAAGGGGGACCTGACCCGTGCGGTCCAGAGTCCCCCTTTGAAGGGGGTGTCATCCCGAGGGTGCCGAGGGATGACGGGGGATGTTGTCTTGCTTTCACCTCGAGATGGGAAGCCCGGTGACCTTGCGCCTACTTGCCCCGGCCATGCCGCGTGACGCCGCCCTGCGCAGTTGCGCACAACAAGCGCGCGGCGGATGGTTGCGGCGCCTGATGGACCGCCCGGCCGCGACCGCCCCCCAGCCGCACATGGAATTGCTGTGGCTGCCCACCTGGCTTATCGTCTTTGAGGTACATTCCCCCGCCACGGGGATGGGGACGGTGCAGGTGGGCGTGGATGGATGTTCCGGCGCTTTCGCCCTGTCTGATGTCAGCGGCGCCGAGGATGCCAAGGGGGACGAAGGCGAGGTGCTGCCTCTGCTGATAGACGAGGCGCAGGCCCAGATCATCGCGCGCAAGCAGCTGATACGCACCATCCTCGGCCAGCGCGGCCACCGCCACAAGCCCACCCCCGGTGGCATCCTCTCCACCGAATGCGTGGGCTGGCCCGTCTGGACCTACTACTATCCCCGCTTCGCGGGCAAACGCCTCGACCTATGCGGTTGCGACGCCCTCACCGGCGGCCCCATTGGCAACCGCATCAGAAGCGGGGTCTTGCAGGGCTTGGTGTCTTTGAAGTAGCGTCGCAGGGGCTATTCTATTCCTGCCTTAGAACGCTTCTTGATTACCGAGTTCATGATGAATCGAGCGCTCCTCG
>JBJOID010000339.1:0-23463 GCA_046047315.1 Candidatus Hydrogenedentota bacterium
CCCTGCGAACCCCCGCCGACCTCGGCAACGTGCGTACCCTGCTGCTCACCTACGAGGGACAGAAGCCCCTCAAGCCCGGCTACCACGAGGTCCTCGCCCAATGGGTCCGCGAAGGCGGCAACCTGCTCATCGTGGACGACAACGCCGATCCCTTCAACGCCGTGAAGGAATGGTGGAATGATAACGGCGCGACCACCCGTACCCCGCGCGACGCGCTGCTGGAAACCTTGGGCATGGAGGCGAGCGCCAGCGAACCAGTCGTGATCGGCAAGGGCAGCGCCCTGCTCCTGGACTCGTCCCCCAGCTACCTGTCCCGGCGAACGAGCGGCCCGGCCACCTTGCTCAACGCCTTGACCGCCCTGATGGGCAGCGCACCATCGGGCAGCAATGCACTGGTACTGAAGCGCGGCCCCTATCTCATCGCTGCTTGTTTGGACGAAGTGGAATCCCCGAAGGCGCAGGCCCTGCCAGGAACCTACGTGGACCTGTTCGACGCATCGCACAGCGTGCGCATCAATCCCACCATTGAGCCCGGGCAGCGTGTCCTGTATCGCCGCGTCGACACCGGTTCCGCCGATCAACCCAGTGTACTGGCGGCTTCCGCCCGTATCCGTGATTTCCAACATATCGAGGATCGCGTGCGCTTCACCACGCGCGGCCCGGCCGGAACGCGCTGCAGGATCCTCCTTCAACTGCCGAAGCAACCTGAGACGGTGCAGGTAGACGGACAGCCAGCGAGTGATTTCGAATGGGACGAAACGAACCTGCTGCTTCGGGTTTCCTTCGACAATGCCGCGCGCAGCATCGCGGTGCACGTTACACTCTAGTCCGCCACCCGGACGACTCAAGCCAAAGCCCGCCCATCTGTGGTAAATTGTGCTTCGCTTTTCGGAATTGATTGGAGTAGGTGCTTATGCTTTGGCGCCTGTTGGCAACGTTGATCTTGTTGCTGGCGTGCTTGTGGCCCGCCCATGCGGCAGGGCGTTCGCACCTCGGCGATCTCGACAACGACCACGCCATTTCGCTGCATGAATTGCTGCGAATGATCCAGCTGTACAACTTCGGTGAGTATTATTGCGCGCAGGACAGTGAGGACGGCTACGGCTTTCAGGAAGGCGGGCGTGACTGCGGCGAACATTCGGCGGACTATCTCGCCCCGGTATGGAGCATCACGCTCTCGGAGCTGCTTCGGCAGATTCAGCTTTTCAGTGCGGGCGGCTTCGGTTGTTCAGAGGTCTCGGAAGACGGCTTCGTGCCGGGCGGCGCGGGCGGATGCATCGAGACGCAGGACATTATCATCAACGAATTCCTGACCGTGAACGACTCTTCCATCGCCGATGAGGACGGCAGCCGGGAAGACTGGATAGAGCTCTACAACCCGAACGACTTCGCAGTGAGCCTGGCGGGCTGGTCGCTCACTGACAGCGAGGACAATCCGAGGGAGTGGCTGTTCCCGGACGTCAGCATCGCGGCGGATGGCTATCTTGTGGTCTTTGCCTCCGACAAGGACCGAAACCCCGTCAATGGATCGCCGCTCCACACCAATTTCAAGCTGACGAGCAACGGAGAGTATCTGGCCCTGTTCACGGACGAGGAACCGCCGCGCGCGGCGACGGCCTTCATCCCCGGCTTTCCTCCGCAGGAAGACGACATCTCCTATGGCCGTCTGCCGGGCTCAAGCAGTTATGGCGTGCTGGGCACGCCGACGCCGGGCGCCGCGAACACGCTGGACGAACTTGCCCTGCCGAGGGCGGACCCGCCGCTGGTCTCCCCGGAAAGGGGGTTCTACTCGAGCACACTGACAGTCACGCTCACCCCTCCCGCTGGCGGCGGTATCATCCGCTACACGCTCGACGGCTCGGCCCCCGCCCTGGATCATGGCGTCGAATACAGCGTGCCCATCGTGATCAGCGCCACCACCGTGCTCCGCGCCGCGCTATTCCGCGAAGGTTTCCGGCGCTCCGACGTAGTCACCCACACTTATCAATTCGACGATCCCACCGCATTCGCCCCGCTTCACGCGTTGCTCATCAGTGGCGATGAGGCGAAAGACCTCTACGAGCCGGACGGCATCATGGCCATCGTGGGCGGGGAGCACGCCGCCAATGGCCACTGGAGCGCGGTCGCCCCCGGCGACTACAACAACGGCCTGATGAACGGCAGAGACTATGAGCGCGAGGTTTCGGTGGAGTACATCGTGCCCGGCGGAGAGCACTCCCAGTTGAACGCGGGGGTGCGCGTGCATGGCAGCCCGGTGTCGCGTATTGCCCGAACCCGCGGCGACGATTGGGCTACTTGCGATTGTGGTCCCGGTCAGCCTCCCCATTGTGTGCCCGGATGGACTTCTTTCAACAAGTACAGCCTGAAGCTCTACTTCCGGAACGAATACGGCACGCCATGGATGCCGAATGAAGTCATCCCGCACACCACGGTGACGCGGCTCGCGCACCTCGTGCTGCGTGGCGGCTCTGGACCCTGCGACCGCTTTCTCAACGACGAGTTTGCCAGAAGGCTACACGCCGACATGGGTCAAGTGACGGCGACCGGGGAGATCATTGGGCTCTTCATCAACGGGGCCTACAAGGGACACTTCAACGCCACCCTGCGCCTGCGCGAGGAATTCTTTCAGGAGGCTTATTCCTCAAGCGAAGGATGGGACGTGATCGAGGAATTCGAGGAAGTGACCGAGGGGGACGGGGTCGCCTGGAAGGCCATGATGGATTATGCCTTGCAGAACGACCTGTCCGACGACGGGCACTATGCGCAGCTGGGCACACAGCTCGATCTGACCGCCTTCGCGGACTATCTGTTGATCCAGCTCTACACCGGAAACGTGGACTGGCCTTTCAACAACTGGACCGCCGCCCGGGAACGCAGCGAACGCAGCCTTTTCCGGTTCTACACGTGGGACATGGAGGCGGCCTTTGGGAATGTGGGCGTTTCCAACTTCACCACATCGCTGCGAGGCGGGGGCCTGAACGGCGAGGAATCCCCGGTTGCTCGGCTCTACCGGGCGGTGCGCGCGAACGCCCAGTTCCGTGAACTGGTGGCGCAACGTGCCGCGCACCACTTGTCCGACGCGGGTGCCCTCGGGGCGAATAACATGATGGCCCGCTATGAGGAACTGCGCGCCCGGATGGCAGGCGTGCTGCCGGGCATTTCCACCTTCATCCGGGATGAATGGATTCCGCAGCGCAAGGCCATCCTGTTGGAACAACTCGTGGCGGAGGGACTTTATCTGCCGTCCCCGTGAACAGGACCGCTATTCAGCCGGGGCCCAGAAGTCCGCAACGATGGCCTTGTCGAGCAGCGGTCCAACGAAGCCAACGAATTCCTTGTGCGCCGGATGCGGCAGATAAGCATCACGCGCAGCGATGTCAGGGAAAGTCACGCAGAATACGTGCTCGAATCCGTCGCTGAGATTCTCCCCTTCGACATTAGCGCCCCCCTCAAAACGGAGGATCGTGTCTATCTTGTCCTTCAATGCAGCAAACTGCACGATGACTTCGGCCTTCTGCTCCGCCGTCACCTCGGGCTTGTAGCGAAACAACACGGTATGCCGAAGCACCTTGTTCATGGCCGTTTGCTCCTGGGGCGCGACATCCTCCGCAATCGCCGCGAAGCCCGCACCCATCACTGTGAAAATCAACGCGAAGTGCAACGTCAAGCCACGCATCATGCCGCCTCCCGGTTATTTCGCTTTTCCTCCTTGGAGTC
This sequence comes from Candidatus Hydrogenedentota bacterium, assembly GCA_046047315.1. Taxonomy (GTDB): domain Bacteria; phylum Hydrogenedentota; class Hydrogenedentia; order Hydrogenedentales; family JAEUWI01; genus WGMK01. The sequence continues at coordinate 3,718 of JBJOID010000339.1, forward strand.
CGCCGGAATCCCATCAGCCAGCGTGAACTCCGTCTGGCGCAGCAGGTCACGGTAGATGCAGAAATGCGCCAGCGAGGTGGCGGGCATTGTAATCAGCAAGCCCACAGCGAGGCAAAGCAAACCGGCCAGGTTGACAAGCGCCGCCACAAACGCGAAATAAACCAGCTGCAGCATGGCGCCTTTGGTGACCTTGCCCGACAGACGCATGGCCTCGATGGGACTTACGCGCAGGTCCACCAGAATATAAAGGGCGAACCCGAAGTACGTGGCGACCATCACCACCGGCACCAGATCGATGGCCAGCACCAGAACTTCCAGCGAGATAAAAATGCCGTACTTCTCGACAAAGGCGAGCACCGCATCCCAACCGGCAACATGCCGCACCTCTTCCGTGCTGGGACCAATCCAGGCGTAGACCGTGCCCATGATTCCCATGGCGGGAAGCAGGATCGCTGCTATAAATCCGGTGAGTACAAGTCGGGTGACGAAGTAGGGCAACACAAAGCGGAGACCTGAGAGCGCCCCGTCGAGACTCAGATTGCCTTCCCGCGCCGCGCGTATCCCCACCATTACCCAGCCGGCCTTGAGCCAGGCCAGCACAAGCCACCGAATGATGATGGCGGGCACGGCAAGCGTGAGCGCAAGATTGAACTCGGCCTGGCCTATCACGAAGTCAAAGCCGCCAAAGAGCGCCTCCACCCCGCCGAACAGCGCCATGATGACAAACGCAGCCTTAAGGTTTCCGCGCGTGAGCACAAAGCCCTCGCGGATCGCCTGACTGATATGCAACTGTTTCCTCATCAAGATCCCGTCACGAATGATGCGAGGCAGCGAGAATGGCCGCGCCCCCAAAGCCCAGCGTGGTGAGAACAAAACTGGCCGTGCTGGCCATTCCAAGCGGCGCCTGCGGGCGCAGGTCCGGTTTGTCGTTCATGGCGAAGAGGATGAAGAAGAACGGGTTGGATGCGCTCCCAATCACGGCGCAGCCAATCATCCAGGCGGGCAGGGGCGGATTCAACAGGTAAAAGACATAGAGCAGCAGGCTCATCAAGAGATAATCGATGTGACTCTTGACAAGATACTGGGGGCGCGGAAAGCGCGGGGTCAGCCATGCCGGCTTCAGGTACATCACCGTGGTGGCGAGCCACGCCAAGGCAAGGGAGACCAAAAGCTCTGCGCTCGCCGCATATAGCAGAATTTTCATTATTGAAACTCCCCAAGTTTCAGGAGTCATGCACTATAAGCGATGGGAGAGCCGAGTCGATAGTCTTCGCTATCGGGTGACGATTCGGCATCCGTGCACCGTGCTGATATGATGGTGAAGTTTCGCCTAGTTTATGGGAGCCATTCATGGATTACGTCGTTGCCGCTATTCTGGCCGTGGTTGAGGGCATCACCGAGTTTCTGCCAATCAGCAGCACGGGCCACATGATCCTTGTCGAGAATTGGTTGCAGTTCCGCCAGGGCGAATCGTTCTCAAATGCCTTCATGGTCATCATCCAGTTGCCGGCCATCCTGAGCGTGGTGGTGTACTTCTGGCGGGAAATCTGGCCCTGGGGCAGCGAACGTGGCGCGGAAGCCACGTTCCGGCTCTGGAGCAAGATCCTCGTCGCCTTCCTTCCCGCAGCCGCCCTCGGTTTCCTGCTGGACGACTGGATAGACGCGCATCTTTTCAATCCGGTTACAGTGGCTTCCGCGCTGGTCGTGGGCGGGGTGATACTCATCCTGCTGGAGTGGCGTCACAAGGAGGGAGAAGTCGAGTCGGCGCATGACCTCGGCTACGGCCGGGCGCTGACGATTGGCTTTCTCCAATGCATCGCCATGATCCCCGGAACCTCGCGCTCCGCCGCGACCATTATCGGCGCCATGGCCATTGGTTGCTCGCGCCGGGCGGCGGCGGAATTTTCGTTCTTTCTGGCGATTCCCACCATGACAGGCGCCTGCGGGCTGAAGATTCTCAAGGGTGGTTTCAACTTCACCGGGGAACAGTGGGCCTTGCTGGCTCTGGGCTCTGTCCTCTCCTTCATCGTGGCTTACGGAGTTATCGCACTTTTCATGAGTTACATACGCCGATATAGCTTTGTGCCCTTTGGTTGGTACCGCATTGTTCTGGGGGGGCTGGTTTTGGCGCTTTGGCTGGTCGGCTGAAACCGGGATGCAACGTGCTCCGTCTTTGTTGGTAGGGTAAAAGGGAGGGCGTGCCTCTCAATAACTTGGCGCGGCGAGGGACCTTGCTCGAATGATGACGCATCGCAGTTGGTCACTGCCCGCCTTTGCCATCCGGCGCCCGGTGACGGTCGTGATGGCAGCGACAGCCCTGTTTGTCGTCGGCCTCGTTGCGTGGAGCAGGCTGCCGCTGGAATTCATCGTGCAGCTTTGGGCGCCCCGCGTGTGGGTTACGGTCAGCTATCCCGGCGCGCAACCCGCGCAGGTGGAGCGTGAAGTCACCATCCCGGGCGAAGGCATCTTCAACACGGTGCCGGGGCTGCGTCATCTTGATTCCACTTCTAATCACGGTTCGGCCAACTTTCAGCTTCGCTTTGATTTCGACGCGGACATGGTGTCGGCCAACGAAGAAATCCGCGACCGGGTCGAGCGGCTTCGCGCCCGTTTGCCGCAGGAAGTGGACCGGATCTTCATCGGACGCTTTGGGCCGGAAGACATCCCCATCATGCAGCTGGCGCTCTTTCGCGAGGAGAATGTCGACGACCTTGCCTTCTACGCGCGGACGAACCTGCGCAACCGTCTGATGCGGGTACCCGGCGTGGCGCAGGTGGACGTATCTGGGAACAGCGAATCGCGCGTCTACGTGGACTTCGACCAGGATCGACTCAACAGCGCCGGGTTGACGCTCGCACAAGTGGTGGGCATGTTGCGGGCCAGCAGCATCAACCTCGGCACCGGGCAGTTGCGCGAGGCGGGGCAGCGTCATTATGTGCGGGTGAGCGACGAGTTCAACGGAGTTTCCGAACTCAGCGAGGTGGTGGTGTCGCCGAACGGCCTTCGCCTCAGTGATATTGCAACCATTTCTGTGACGCCACCGCCGGGCGCCGACACCTTCGAGGTGGACCGGAAGCGCGGCTCCTTCCTGACAATCATCAAGGACGCCGAGGCCAACACGGTGGAGACCTGCGCGGCGGTGCGAAAGGCCATCGAGGAGATTCGTCGCGAGCCCACGCTGGCCGACGCCGAGCTGCTGATCTTCGAGGACCAGTCCGAGCATATTGTCTTCGCGTTGCAGGCCCTGTTCCGAGCAGGGCAATACGGTTGCATCATGGCGGTGGCCGTGCTTTGGCTATTCCTGCGGCGCTTCCGCCCCACGCTGGTGGTGGCGCTGGTAATCCCCGGCTCCTTGCTGGTTGCCCCAGCCTACCTTTATTTCTCCGGGAACAGCCTGAACATCATTACGATTGCGGCGATGCTCGTCTCAATCGGCATCCTCGTGGACAACGCCATCGTGGTGGTCGAGAACATTCACCGGCACCGCACGGAAGGCAAGCGCCCGGTGCAGGCGGCCATCGACGGCGCCAGCGAGGTGGGACTGGCCATCACTGCCTCGACCCTGACCACGCTGGTGGTGTTCATTCCCGTGGCCTACCTGGAGGGCGATGAGCTTTCGGTTATCATGAAACAGTTCGCGGGCCCGGTGGTCAGTTCGCTGACCGTGAGCCTGATCCTGGCGCTCACCGTGATACCCGTGGCGGAAAGCGTGATTGCCCCGCGAGAACGAAAGACTCCGAAGAAGGCACGCTTCGCCTCGCTGCGCGAACGACTGACGGCCATGCGCGAGAAGCTGCCCAAGCACTCGGTGATGGAGGAGGGCTATGCCGCGTTCGTGGCGCTCATCCTGCGCAATCCCCTTGCGTCGGCGGCCGTCATTGTGGCCATGCTGGCGGCCACCGCCGTGGTCCCCTACCGCGCCACAGGGTTTCGCGGAGAGCCCGACTTCGATATGCGCAAGGTGTGGATCAATTTCGACACCGACGCCAATTTCGGGGCGGACCGCGCCCGCGAGGAACTGGATGGCATGGTCCGGAAACTCGAGGCGCACCGGGAGGAACTCGGAATCAAGCACCTGTATGTCCGCAACCACGGGCGCGGCGGGAGCATACAAGCGTTCCTGCTCGAGGCGGGCGATCTTGCGCCGGGTGAGTCGATTCCCTGCGGCACTGAAGAAGCGCGCAAGAGGATCCATGCACTTTTGCCTGAACGCTTGGCGGGCGCCCGGGTAAATTGTGGCGTTGCTTCGGCCAACCCCGACACCACACAGACGATTCAGGTCTACCTGAAGGGGGATGACACGGGCACGCTCTACGACCTGGCGGACACGTTTACCCGGCAGATGGCCGCGCTGCCGAACCTCAGCGGCGCACGCCCTTCGCGCGGCTCAGGTGATGAGGAGCTTGTGCTGGCGGTGGACAATGCCGCCACCTCGGCGGCGGGCGTCACCGCGGGCGACATCGCCTCGGCGGTATCAACCGGCCTCTCGGGAACGCCGCTGCCGCCCTTGAAGTCGCCGGGGCGCGAGATTCTTGTGCACGGCAGATTTTCTCCCGAAGACCGTCAAGACATGGGCGATCTGGAGACTCTGTCGGTGTTGAGCAGCGGACAGGAGCGGGTGCCCATCATGAACCTGCTTGACATCGAGCGCACCGAAGCTCCGGCTTCGATCCGCCGCGAGAACGGCATGACCACCACGTCGGTGGAGGCCCGGACCGAAGCCGCCGATCTCACCATGGTGCGCGCGTCGTTGCAGCGTCTCACGGAATCTTTCGCGATGCCGCCGGGTTACGAAATCTCTCTGGACCGGAATCTTCGCCGCATCGACGACACGCTCCAGAATTTCTACATGACCGTGCTCATGGCGATTATCCTGATTTACCTGCTCCTCAGTGCGCTGTTCGAATCCTGGCTCCTGCCGCTCTCGGTGCTGACCACGGTGCCGCTCTCGTTCATTGGGGTGTACTGGTCGCTCTATGCCACCGGCACCCCGCTGGACACCATCTCGCTGGTGGGCTCGATTCTTCTCTGCGGCATAATCGTCAACAACGGCATCGTCATCGTGGACCACATCAATGGGCTACGCCAGGAGGGCATGCGCCGATTCGAGGCCGTCGTGCTGGGCGGACGACATCGCCTGCGGCCGGTGCTGATGACGACGCTCACCACGATCCTCGGCGTGGCCCCCCTTGCGGTGGGCAGCAGCAGCGGCGGCGCATCGAACGCCATGACCGCACTTGGCCGCGCCCTGGTGGGGGGACTCACCGCCGGGACCCTGCTGACGCTGTTTATCGTGCCGCTGGCCTACGTGCTCGTGGACGACGCCCGACTCTGGTGGCGCAACTTCTTCGGGCAGATCGTGGGAATCAGCGCGCCGGGTCGAAGCCGCGGGTAGGCCGGTTTCTTTCTTGCCATCCCTTTCAGACTTTCCGTTATCATCCGCACCGAGGTGAACGCGATGGATTTGACGGCGGAACAGCAAGCGATAGTGAATGGCGCGGACGGCCCGGAGATGGCGCTGGCGATGAAGACGCTGGTGCGCTATGGCGAGTCGTTCAACGCGCAACGACTGGTGCCCATCAAGAGCGCCCACCTCACCGGCAGCTTCGCTATTTCCACCTTCTCGGGATACTACGAGCTGCTGGGGCGGCTGGTCGACGCGGGCATCAAGGTGAAGGTGCCGACGACGCTGAACCCCCGCCCGGGCTATGACTTCTCCATGCAGAACCGGCTGGTGGCCTTTCGCAAGCAGAAGCACCACGAGGAGCAACTGGCCAAGCTCGGCGTCACCGCGAACTATTCCTGCGTGTGCTACCACTCGGCCAATGTGCCGGAGTTCGGCGACATCCTCGGCTGGGCGGAATCATCGGCAGTGATCTACGCCAACTCCGTGAAGGGCGCGCGCACGAACCGCAACTCGATCATGGTGGACGTGTGCATGGCGGTCACCGGGCTGACGCCGGAATTCGGGTTGCTTTTCCCAGAGAACCGCAAGGGCACCGTCCTCATCAAGCTTGACATCGACGCCATGGACGACGATGCGCTCGGCTTCGTGGTGGGACAGAAAGTCGTGGACGGCATCCCCGTCTTCGAGCACTTCCCCTTCAACGAGACCTCGCTCAAAAACCTGGGCGCAACCATGGCAGCGGCGGGCGGCGTCGGCATGTTCCACGTCATCGGCGTGACACCGGAAGCACCCAACGCGGAAGCGGTGTTCGACAAGGAACCCGAGGTATGGACGGTGACGCAGCGCGACATCGACGCCGTGCGCTATGAACGCAGCAAGCAGGACCAGACCGGCATGGTGGTCTTCGGCTGCCCGCAGATGACGCTCGACGAGATCAAGGAAGTGGCTCCGTATTTCGTGGGGAAGAAGGTGACCAAGCGAACCCTGTTCCACATCGTGCCGCACGACTACAACGAACTGATGAAGCTGCCGCTGGCGGAGCAGTTGATCGACGCGGGCATCGAACTGCATCAGCATTGCCCCCTCGCCGCGATGACCGTGCGGCTCAACCCGAAGAACCGGCACATACTGACGAACTCCGGCAAGTTGCACTACTACCTGTCCGGCGCGGAGTACGGGAATCTGGATGATTTGGTGAGGGTGGCCGGGGTGGGGAATTAGGTTTGCCACAGAGGGCACAGAGCACGCCGAGTCAGAACCAAGAATTGCAAGGACTTCAACAGAAATGACCACAGTCACCGGGCATCCGGTTATCAAGGGCAAGGCCAGCGGGCCGGCCCTCTTCACCGACAAGGCCTTCAACTTCACCGCCGCCTTCACCAAGCCGGAGAACCTGCTGTCCTCCAAGAAGGCCGAGGTGCGCGACCGGCATCACCCGTGGTTCAAGGTGAACGTGCACAACAAGGTGCTGTTTATCCCCACCGCCATCGGCTCCACCCACACCGGCCTGGTGTTGCTCGACCTTGTCCGCCTCGGCAAAGGCCCCGCCGCCATGGTGGTCGATGCGGCCGACTCCCTTCTCGTCAGCGGCATCGTATTGTCTGAAGTCTGGTACGGCCGCGCCATCCCCATCGTCGAATACTCGACGCAGGAACTCGCCGGAGTCGTGAAAGACGGCATGACCGTTACCGTGGATGGCGAGACGGGGGAGATTCGAATAGGCTAGCCATCGAGGTCATTGAGAATAGCGAAGAGGAGCAGCCCATGAGGCTGCTCCTCTTTTTCGTTCTGTGCTCGTGGCGTCTTCTGTGGCGGAAGGCTACCTACAACCGTTGCTTCTTCACCAGCCCTTCCAGCTTCAGCCCGGCCAGGGCCGTCTTGATGAGCCTCATCGGACCGGGCGTGAACGCAGCCTCGATGAGCGCGCTGCCTGCCGCGTACTTCTCCGGGCCGTAGGGAAACCAGTTCACTTCGAGCTTGTTGCTCTGCGGCTCGATCATGATGCTCTTGATGTTCGAGAAGGAGTACAACCCGAACTCGCCCTTGAAGCGGCCGATGCCGCTTTCCTTGGTGCCGCCAAAGGGCAGCCCGCTGTGGGCCTGGGTCGAGAGGACATTGTTGATGGACACGTTACCGGTAACGATGGCGCGGGCCACGCGCTCGGCGCGCTTCAGGTCACGGCTCCACACGCTGGCGCTCAGGCCATACTCGCTGTCGTTCGCCAGCTTGATGGCTTCCTCCTCCGTCTTGAAGGAGCTCACCGCCAGCACCGGACCAAAGGTCTCCTCGCGCCAAACGGGCGCCGAGTGATCGGCATTGGTCACCACCGTCGGCGGAATCGCGCGTGTGCCCGGCAAACGGCATCCCGGTCCAGTCACATCGGCGCCCGATGCCTTGGCCTGCTGCAACTGTTGTTCCACCTTCTGCGCCTGGAACTCCGTAATCATCGGCCCGATTTCCACGTCGATGCGCTTGTCACCATCGCTCTTGCCGTCCGACACGCGAAGCTTCTCAATCTTCTCCTTCAAGGTGGAGACGAATTTCGGGTAGAGGGAGTCCTGCACATAGACCCGCTCGACACCCGTGCAGGTCTGGCCCGCGTTGGAAACCCCGCCCCACAGGCAGCCGTTCACCGTGCGCTCCAGGTCCACGTCGTCGAACACGATCATCGGGTCCTTGCCGCCCAACTCAAGCTCGACGGGGATGACGTGTTCTGCGCACTGCTTCATGATCTCCTTGCCCGCGCGGGTGCTGCCGGTGAAGAAGACCTTGGCCGGCTTCATGTCGATCAGGCGGCGGCCCGTGTCGCGCCCGCCATACACCACCTGGATGCCGTCCTTCATGAAACCGCTTTTCTCGAAGATCTCCTCGGCGAGACCCTTCAGGGGGGTATATTCGGACGGCTTGTAGATCACCGGGTTGCCGGCAATGAACGCCCCCAGGAAAGGCTGGATAATCTGGTTGAAGGGATAGTTCCACGGCGAGATGATCAGTACCGGGCCCAGCGGCTCGAACACGATCTTGCCCTTCTTCCCCATCAGCAACAGCCCCGACGCCAACGGCTTGTCCGCCAGCATCTTCTCGGCGTGCTTGTTGTAGTAGTCGATCATGTCGAGAACCGTGAAGATCTCCGACAGCATCGCCTCATAGCGGGTCTTGCCCGTTTCCGCCATCACCCGGTCCAGGATGGTCTCCCGGTTGTCGCGGATGTAATGCAGCAGCTTCATCGTCTCGTCCAGCCGCTGCCGCACGGTCATCCTACGGATGATCTCGTAGGCCGTCCGTGCGCGCGCAAATACCTCCTCCAACTGCGATTCCGTGGTATCGGCGATTTCATAGAGCGTCGCGCCGGTGACCGGGTTGGTCACGGCGAAGCTGGGCGTCTCCACCTGGCTCATGGTTATTCCTCCTCAATGGGGCGTTTCGAAACACTATGGCATGAGAGACCCGGCCGCCGCCAGCACGGTTACAGCCTGCCCCATCCCCACCTCACCAAGGACTAACACGCGGAAGCTATCCTCTCGCACAACAACTTCTCATCGACGCCCGCGTTGGCTTGCAGGGTTTTCTTGGCGGCGGACCCTGCGGTTGGCGCGGGCGTTTTGCGTTTCCGCCGGAGACTGGCCGCCCCGCTTTGCGCTACACTATCCGGCGCGGAAGGAACCTGCCCATGAGCGATGTGTTGATTTTAGACGGCCACCCCCGGCCCGGCAGCCTGGGCGACAGCCTCGCAGAGGCCTATGCGGAAGGCGCCCGGGATGCGGGGTTGAGCGCGGAAATTGTTTCCATCCGGGACCTCGACTTTGACCCCGTGCTCCATCTGGGCTACAAGGGCGAGCAGAAGCTTGAGGCGGACCTGCTGAAGATGCAGGACGCCATACGCGCCTGCCGGCGGCTGGTGCTGGTTTACCCCAACTGGTGGGGCGGGATGCCCGCCCAGATGAAGGGCTTCATCGACCGCACCCTGCTGCCCGGCTTCGCCTTCAAGTACAAGAAGGAAGCGCCCTATGTGGACCGCCTGCTGACGGGCCGCTCGGGGCGCATCATCGTGACGATGGATGCTCCACCCTGGTATGACCGCCTGATGTACCGCGCCGGGGGAACCCATGTGGCCAAGGCCGAGATATTACAGTTCATCGGCCTCAAGCCGGTGAAGGCCTGGCGGGTGGGGCCGGTGCGCGGGGCGACGCAGGCACGGCTTGACCAATGGGTGGCCAAGGCCAGAAAGCTTGGCCGGACTGATCGATAAGGAAGCGCGACGATGGCGGAATCCCTGAAGGACCTTAGCCGGCTGTGCGTGCACAGCATCACGACGAAGCCGCTCAACCTGGAAGAAGCCGCGCGGGCCTATGCCGAGGCGGGCGTGCGGGCAATGACGGTATGGCAGGAACACCTCGAACCCTATGGGCCGCGCAAGGCCGCCAGGATTCTCAAGGCGGCGGGACTTGAAGCAGCGGCCCTCTGCCGAGGGGGCTTCTTCGTGGCAACCGGCGCGCAGGCCCGGGAAGACGCCAAGTCGAACACGATGAAGCTGATTGACGCCGCCGCCGAACTGGGCGCGCCCGTGCTGGTGCTGGTATGCGGCGCAGACCCGGAAGTGGAACTTGTGGTGGCGCGCCAACAGATTCTCGACGCCATCCACCAGATCGAACCGCACGCAAAGTCGCGCGGGGTCAAGCTGGCCATCGAACCCCTGCACCCGATGTACACCGACACCCGCTCGGCTGTGAACACGCTCGACCAGGCCAACAACATGGTGATGGTGCTGGACAGCCCGTGGGTCGGCGTAGCCATCGACGTGTACCATGTCTGGTGGGACCCCTTCCTGCGCGCCGAAATCAAGCGCGCCACCAACACGATCTTCTCGTTTCACGTGAGCGACTGGCGCGTGCCCACGCGCGACCTGCTGAACGACCGCGCCCTGATGGGCAGCGGCTGCATTCCCATCCGCCAGATTCGCGAATGGGTGGACGAGACCGGTTTCGAGGGTTATATCGAGGTGGAGGTGTTCTCGGACGAGGAGTGGGGCAAAGACCAGAAGCGGTATCTCAAGCGCATCGTGAATACCTGGCAGCGGCACTGCTAGGTGCGGCCGCGCCATTCCCGTTTTGGCGCGGGCGATGTTTATAGTAGTCGCATGCTCTTCCCAACCGGATACCGCGCCGCCACGCTGGCCACCCTAATCCTGCTGTTCTGTGCGGCCGAGTCCAACGCTGCGGCCCAGGTGCGGGCGTTGGAAAAAGTAACCCTGCAACTCAAGTGGCGGCATCAATTTCAATTTGCCGGATATTACGTGGCACAAGAGAAGGGTTACTATCGGGACGTTGGATTGGACGTGGAAATCCTCGAGGGGATGCCCGGCCAGAACAGTGTGGATGACCTCGTGTCAGGACGCGCCCAGTATGCGGTGGGCATGCCGGCACTGATGGTCGACCACGCCAAGGGCGCCCCCCTGATCGTCTTGGCTGCCATATTCCAACACTCACCCGAGGTCTTGCTGACGCTGGAATCATCCGGCATCAACAGTCCGGAAGACCTTGTCGGCAGACGCCTTGCCATCGAACCCATTAGCACCCCGGCCATCATGGCCATGCTGAAGGCTGTCGGGCTTGGCGAGTCAGACTACGCGAGCGTGCCGCTGCTCTACGAGGTAGGGCAGCTTGTGCGTGGTGAAGCTGACGCGATGGCCGCCTATGACACGGACAAGCCCTTTAACCTTGCCATCGAAGGTTATCCCTACCGCATCATTCGGCCGAGCACCTATGGAATCGACTTCTACGGCGACTGCCTGTACACGAGCCAGGCCGAGCTTAGCGCACATCCCTCAAGGGTAAAACGCTTTCGCGAAGCGTCGCTTCGCGGATGGCGCGACGCGATGGAAGACATCGATGGCGCCATTGCAATTATTCAGTCTCGATACCGATCGAACCTGTCCGCCGAACACTTGCGATTCGAGGCCAATGCCACCCAGCAACTCATGCTTCCAGAACTAGTCGACATCGGCCACATGAGTGCGCACCGATGGGAACAGATACGGCGCACCTTTGTGTCCCTGGGCGCCATACCCGAGGATTATGCGCTGGAGGGCTTCGTGTACGATCCGGAGCCAACCATCTCTCTCGACGAGTATGAGCGCATCCTCACGATCTTTGTCGTAAGCGCGCTTGTTCTGGGCAGTATGTTGGCGTGGGCATATCTGATAGCGCGTCGTCGGTATCAGCAAGTGCTCGAAACCCGCATGATTCTCGACACCGCCGTGCAGGCCATCATCACCTCGGACGAACGGGGCATCATCAACAACGCCAACCGCGGTGCCGTCAATACCTTCGGGTATGCGCCGGGTACGATGGAGGGTATAAACTTCGAGGCTCTGTTTGCTCCGGAGTCTCTGGTGCCCTTGCGTGGAATCATGGCAGGTCTCGTCCGTCAGTCCAACGGACGCGCGCTATCAGAGGAAGGTGTGGAACTCACGGGGCGCCGCCGCGATGGAACGCGCTTTCCGGCCCGCGTAAGCCTTGGCTTCTCCTCGAACCGTGGACGCCAGCGCCTTGTGGCTATCGTGGAGGACGTGAGCGAGCGCAAGCGTTTTGAGCGGGAATTGCAGGACAGCGACCGCCTGCTGCGGGCTGTTATCGAGAACATGGCGGCAGTCTTCTTCATCAAGGACCGGCAGGGCCGCCACCTGATGGTGAACAAGGTCTATGAAACTGCGACCGGCTTCAGCAAGGAGACGGTGCTGCATAAGACCGACGCCGAGTTCTTCTCCACCGCCCCCGCGCAACTGATCATGGAGCTAGACGACGCGGTGATGCGCGAGAAAAAGCACCGCATCTTCGAAGAATCGGTGCCGCATCCCGATGGAACACTGCACACTTACCACACCGAGAAACTGCCACTCATAGATGATGATGGCGAGGTCTACGGGCTGGTAGGCATCGCCACGGACATTACCGACCGCAAGCGGATGGAGGAGGAGCTGCGCAGTAACCAGGAGCGGCTTGACCTGGCGGTGCGCGGCGCGAGCCTCGGGCTTTGGGACTGGGAGCCCGAGAGCGGGCGGTTGATCATTAACGACGTCTACGCGGAAATGCTGGGCTACTCGCTGGAGGAATTCGAGACTACGTTACCGGAGGGAAACGAGCGTTGGAACCAGCTCGTTCACCCCGATGACGTGGCGCCGATCAGCGAGAGCCTGAGACGCCACTTTGCAGGCGAGACCCCTATGTATCGCGTCGAGGCCCGCATGCGCACGAAAAGCGGGGCATGGAAGTGGACTCTCTCGGTTGGCAGAATCGCCGATCAACGCAAGGAAGGCCCCACCCGCATGGTGGGCATCAATCTCGACATTGACGACTTCAAGCGCCTGCAGGTGGAACTGGAGCAAGCGCGCGAGGCGGCCGAGGCGGCGGGTGCGGCCAAGGCGCGTTTCCTCGCGAATATGAGCCACGAAATCCGCACCCCGCTCAACGCGGTGCTCAACCTGACAGACTTCATCCTGGACACGCCACTGGATGAGCGGCAGCGGCAATACCTGCGGGTGGTGCACAACTCCGCAAAAGGCCTGCTGAAGGTCATCAACGATGTACTCGACTTGTCGAAGATAGAAGCGGGCCGCATCGAGTTGGAGCGCGTGAGTTTCGGACCCAGGGAACTCATGGAGGATCTGGTCCTGACCTTCAGCCAGCAAGCCGCAAACAAGGGCATCCGTCTTGCGTCGCGTGTGGAACCCGCGACGCCGGCGCGCGTGGCCGGCGACGCCTACCGCATACGCCAGATCCTGCTGAATCTGATCGGCAACGCCATCAAGTTCACGGAAAGCGGCGAGGTTTCCGTGAGCGTTAGCCCAGCGTCACGCACGGAGCCAGCGACTCCAGGCGAAACGTGGCTGCGCTTCTCAGTGAGAGACACCGGTATAGGACTCAATGACGAACAACTCGATCGTATATTCGACGCCTTCGCGCAAGCAGACAGCTCGACCACCCGGCGCTTCGGTGGCACGGGTTTGGGCCTCGCCATTTCCCGCAGGCTGGTGGAGAATCTAGGCGGCGACGGCATTGCCGTGGACAGCGTGCCAGGAGAGGGAAGTTGCTTTAGGTTCGAGTTGCCGCTTTCCATCGAAGCCGTAGACGAAGTAAGGCCAGCCGACAATGATCACGTGCGCGAGGTACTCGTGCTGGACGACAACGTCGGCCTGCACGACACCTACGCGAATATCATCGAGCGCCTCGGGGCAAGGGTGTCCTGTGTCGCCACGGCGGAAGAAGCGAAAGAGTTACTTGGAGCGCGTAACGGTCTCCAGGGACGAACGCCCACGAATCCCTTCGAGGCGATGCTTGTGGACTGGCACGCGCGTGGCAGCGACGCGCTGGCGCTGCTGTCCGACCTGCGCGACGACCCGGCGACGAAGGAGCTTCCGATCGTCGCTATCGTCAACGCCGTCACCCAGACGCAATTAGACGTGCTTAGAAGCTACCGTGCCACGGCGGTGCTCAACAAGCCAGTCTCCCCCTCCACCTTGCAAGGCGCCATTGCCTCGGCCATCGGTCTCGACACCGTTCATGATACGTCCAGTCAAGCCACCCGACGCGCCGACGAATCGGGGCACTCACTGGAAGGACTGCGCGTCCTGCTTGTTGAGGACAATGTGGTCAACCAGATGGTTGCGCGGGAAATGCTGCGCCGAGAGAATTGCCATGTGCAGACGGCGGCGAACGGTCGCATCGCGCTGGAGCGCCTCGAGGCGGAGGACTTCGATATCGTGCTTTTGGATGTGCAAATGCCCGAGATGGATGGACTCGAGGCCACCCGGGAGATCCGCCGACGCGAGGCCGAGGCCGCCAGGCAAGGCCGCCAGCTTCACGTTCCCATCATAGCCATGACTGCCAATGCAATGCAGGGCGACGAGAAGGCCTGCCTCGAAGCGGGCATGGACGGCTACGTCCCCAAGCCGGTGGTCAAGGCGGAAGTCATCGCCGAGATACTTCGCGTATTGCAGGCCGACCTTGGAGATGCCGGCGGATATCCGCACGATTCGGTGTAACCGCCCATACAGAAGAAAGGAGACCGCCCAGTGGCATCACGCCTCTTACTCACGCTCTTGGGTTTTGGATTGGCGGCAGCGGCAACGGCGGAGTCGGCTCTCCAAGCCGCCGTGTTTCAGGTGGATGCGACGCCACCTTTGGGCACGCCACTCTGTTGCTGGGGCAACAACGGCGGCGCCGTGGAAGTGACCGCACCCTTGAGCGCGCGCGGGCTGGTGCTGCATCCCGCGGGCCAGGAACCGATTGTACTTTGCGCGGTGGATTGGGTGGGGATAGGCAACGAATCGCACGATGCCTGGCGCTTGGCGCTGGCGAATGCGGTGGGCACGAGCCCTGATCGTGTCGCCGTGCATGCCCTGCATCAGCACGACGCTCCCGAGGACGATGTGACGACCGACAATCTGCTGGACCCGGTTGGCCTTGGCGGTTATGTCTCCAACATTGATTTCACGACGGATACCATGCGCCGCGCTGCCGCGGCGGCAGGCGAGGCCCTGTCGCGCTTGGAACCAGTAACGCACGTGGGCGCGGGCGAAGGGCGTGTGGAGAAAGTGGCCTCGAATCGCCGCATCCCGGGGCACGACGCCAAAGTGCGCGCGGTGCGATACACGGCGACACGCGACCCCGCCATTCGCGCGGAACCCGAGGGCACCATCGACCCCATGCTGAAATGCGTGAGTCTTTGGAATGAAGACAAGCCGCTCGCGGTGATGACCTACTACGCGACCCACCCCCAGAGCCACTATGGCAAGGGCATGGTGAACCCCGACTTCGTGGGGATGGCCCGCGAGCATCGGGAGCGGGCGCTTGACGGCCTCGTGCACCTGCACTTCGATGGGGCTGGCGGCAACATCGGCGCGGGCAAGTACAATGACGGGTCGCCGGAGAATCGCCCAGTGCTCGCCGCGCGTCTGGCCGAGGGTATGCGCAAGGCATGGGAGGCTACCACGAAGAGTCCGCTGGCAATCGGGGATATCGTGTGGATGGTTGAGCGCGTATCCCTGCCGCTGCGGGAAGAAACCGACACGGCCATGGAGCGCCAGACTTTGTCGGACGCAATGGCCGAGGAGCGCGTCCGCGTGCGTGCCGCCGTGGAGATCGCCTTTCGCGAGCGAACGCAGCAGGGCCATCTGGTGCCGCTCACGCGCTTGCGCCTGGGAAACGTGGATGTGCTACACATGCCGGGCGAACTGTTTGTGGAATATCAGTTAGCGGCACAGGCCATGCGCCCGGACCGCTTCGTCTGCATGGCCGCTTATGGCGACTATGGCATGGGCTACATCGGAACCGCGCACGCCTATGGCGAGGGCGGCTACGAGACGCAGGTCTATTCCTCCAAGACCAGCCCCACCGTGGAGAAGCTCTTGCTGAGTGGCATCGCGAACTTGCTTGAGGCCCAGCCGCGAGATACTTTCCCCTACCTTTTCCCGCCGCCGCCGGAACTGGACGGCCTGCCCGCGGGCGATACGCTTTTGGACTCGGTTCAGGGCCGAACGGAACCCATAACGACGGACGAGCACCGGGAACTGCGTGAGCGGATTCTTCATGGATTCGCCGCCGTCACGGGCGAGCTACCGCATTACCCCGGCCCATGGCCACTCGACCTCAAGGTCCTTTCCGAGGACGAAACCCCGGCTTACGTGCGGCGCAAGATCACCTTCAGCGCAGGCCCGGAAGACCGTCTCTCGGCATGGCTACTTGTCCCGAAAGCGGCTACCGCCCCCATGCCCGCCGTGCTTTGCCTCCACCAGACCGTCAACATCGGCAAGGATGAACCGGCCGGCCTCGGAGAGAATAAGGACTTGGACTATGCGCACGAGCTTGCCGAGCGCGGCTACGTGACGCTCAGCCCCGACTATCCCACCTTCGGTGAGAATACGAGCACCCCCGACGCGTATGCCCTTGGTTTTGGAAGCATCACGGCCAAGGGAATATGGAACCACCGCCGCGCGGTGGACTTGCTGGCGAACCTGCCGGAGGTGGACCCCACCCGCATTGGCTGCCTTGGCCATTCCCTGGGAGGACACAATGCGCTCTTTCTGGCTGCCGTGGACACGCGCGTTCGCGCCACCGTCACCAGTTGCGGCTTCTCCACCTTTGCCAGCTACTACAACGGCGACCTGCGAGGCTGGGCGCAGCAGCGCTACATGCCCCGTATCGAGACGGTGTACAACCTGGACCCCGCGCGCATGCCCTTCGACTTCGACGGCATTCTCGCCGCGATTGCGCCTCGTGGCGTCTTCGTCTCGGCGCCGGTGAGCGATGCCAACTTCACGCTGGAAGGGGTGAAGGAGGCTGTCAATCGGGCGCGCCCGGTCTTCGATGCTTTGCAGGCGGGGGACAATCTGGAGGCTGTCCATCCCGACGCGGAACATTCCTTTCCCGAAGCGGCCCGACTCCAGGCTTACGAAGCCTTGGAAAGGTGGCTGTCGGAGGCGAAATAAAATCGGGGCAGGGAGAGCACTCCCCGCCCCGGCACGTCCGCTGCGGTCGTCAATAAGCGCTTAGACGAATATCTCGTTGATGAAATCCTCGAGCAGGAAGTCGCGTAGTTCGTAGCTAAGGCAGTCGATGACGGTGTTGATAAGGGAGAAGTCCTCGGGGATGCCGCCGCTGTCCATGCCGGCAAGCTGTTGCAGGCGGCCCTTGGCCTCGTCGAGGCTGAGACCCGCCACCAAGCCGTCCACCTGCTGCTTGATGATTGCCGGATCAAGGTTGTTGCCGGAGCTCTTCAGGTCTTCGTAAGCGGCGGCGAGATCCTTGAGGAAGGCCTTCTCATTGCCGATGACCGGCGGGATGATGGAGAGGTGCAGGTTGGCCGGTGAGGTCGCCGTCGAGAATTGCGGCTGGATGTACCATCCGCGCTTCTTCACCTCGTTCTGCAATTGGAAGATATTCACCTCGTCGGAGGTGAAGGAGAACATGCACATGTGCGGGTTGCCCAGCACCCGCAACCCCGGGATGCTCCTCACTCCCTCCACCAGCGCAGCCGTGGTGTCCATCAACTGCTTGATAACCTTCTGATAGCCCGCCTCGCCCATGAACTTAAGCGCGGCCCAGGAACCGGCCGCGGGACCGCCCGACTTGGAGCTGAGGATCGTGGTGTTCACGAGCGCATAGGTTGTGGTAAGGCTGCAGGCAAAAACCTGAAATCGGCGAATGGACTTGTCGCGATAAAGAATCACGGAAGCATTCTTCGGCGCGTAGCCGTACTTGTGCATGTCGGTCGAAATGGAGGTGACGCCGGGCACCGAGAAGTCGAACTTGGGAAGCTCATAGCCCATGCGGCGCATGAAAGAAAAGTGAATGCCGCCCACGCAGCCATCCACATGGCAGAGCAAGCCATGCTCTTGCGCCAGCGCGCCGATCTTTTCTATGGGATCAATCACGCCCTGCGCATATCCGCAGGCGCTGCCCACCAGGATGATCGTGTTTTCCGTGATCTTCGAGCGCATGTCCGCCACGTCGGCCTCGAAGCTCTCCGTGTCGAACTCGGCGATCACGGGCTTGATGTTGAAGTAGTGGCAGGCCTTGTGGAACGAAGGATGCGCCGTGCGCGGAATAATTGCCTCGGGTTCCTTGATGTGCGGCTTGTGGTGCCGCGCCCAGTCGCGCGCCGTCTTCATCGCCAGCAACACGCTCTCCGTGCCGCCGGAGGTCATGTTGCCCACCACCTTCTCGTCTCCCTGCAACAATTCCGCCACCATCCGAACCACCTCGCGCTCGATGCGCATGACGCTCGGAAACGAGGTGATGTCGAGGGCGTTCTCGGATAGGAAAGACATGTAGGCCTCCTTCATCACCTTCTCCGCCTCGCCACCCACGTCATAGGTGTAGCCGAAGACGCGCCCTTCGCGGGACTTCAGGTCATCCGCCTTGAAGGCCGCCAGCTCGCTCAACACCCGTTCACGATCCCAGCCCTCGGCCGGAATATGCAGCGCGTTCATCTCCAACACGTTCGTTTCACTCATCTTGATGATCTCCCTCTAATCGAGAATATTCAGCACTCGCAAGATCGCGGACACTTCATTCCGGAAGCCCAAGCATCCGGCACAAATACTTCCGAAGAAACTCCCTGAATCGAGCCACAGCGCGCTCGTCAAAAGTCTCCCTAGACTCCAGCCCCGTCACGAAATACCCTAGCACCAGCCAATCGAAACTGCGCAGCAGCATCGGCACATCAACCGCCGGCATCGGCATTCCTGCCCGCGCCGCGCGCTCGAAGATCTCCGTGAGCACCTGCTGGAATGCGGCCGCGTTCCGCTCCGAATCGGGACGCGCCACGTCGTCCGGACTTAGCCAGCGGCGCACATACAACCGCGCCCGCGCGGGATCCTTCGCCATCTGTTCCAGAAGCCGGTCCATCAATTCGAAGAGGAGATCTCGAAAGGCCCGCGCGTCGGGCAGCGGCCGCCCCGCCGTCTCCTCCGCGAAGGTCTGCGCCAGCCTTAATTCCTGCTCCTGCAAGCGCGCCACCACCCGCCGGTAAACCTCTCCCTTCGTGCCCAGATGATGGTGCACCGTCGCGATGTTCAGCCCCGCCGCCGCCGCAAGCTCCCGTGTGGTCACCCCGTCGTAGCCCTTCTCGGCAAACAACGGGGTAACAGCGTCGAGTATGTTTGCTACCTGATCTTCAGAGCGCGATCGTGCAGTTTGGAAAATGAGCATCAAGCTTTCCAATCAATCGATTGATTGGCTATTCTATAGCCCTTTCACCGCAGTGTCAACAGGCATGCTTGAAAAACACCGCGGGACCATTGGTAGGCTCAGCTCAGATGCTCATATGTCCGTCGTGTCGAGTAGACACTGATTGCTGCCAGCAGCACCAGCATCATGGCTGCGATAGGGACGATGGTGTGCATAGGTAGCGCCTCGATAACGACCAGTTCCGAGGTATCAGAGACTACGATGTCGATGCCGTCGGTAACGACACAGTAGTAGGCGCCAGCATCTCCAGACTGAATAGACTCGATCAAGAGTTCGGGCGCATCATCTCCAATTGGCTCCAAGGGTCCGGCATTGCGCTGACGATACCACTGGAAGTGCAGGGGAGCTGCGCCTCCGGTGGCCTGGATCACGAGGGTATAGGAATCCCCTGCGTGCACTTCGACACTGGTAGCGGGGCCAGTGAGTAGGATGGGATCGGAGGCCCCCTCTCCTTCTCCCTCTGCCGCATCAGCCTCGAACACGGCGTGGATAGTATGGGGCGCCGTGACATTTGAGAAGGTGTGTGTTCCCACAGGACCAACAAATCCCGAGTCGACGAGAACGTTGAGAACATGGAAGCCGGGATCTGGA
>JBJOID010000340.1:0-2765 GCA_046047315.1 Candidatus Hydrogenedentota bacterium
GAAATGCTCCAGTTCCACAACTTCGGCAAGAAGTCCCTCGACGAGATCATCCAGCTGCTTGAGTCCATGAACCTCACGCTCGGCATGAAGGTCGGGGCTGCGCTCAGTGCCGCCGGCCCGATTGTGGACGACGACGAAGAATTCACTGAAGAGGATGCCGAATAATGAATCACCGCAAAGCCGGGCGGCGCTTGGGCCGCAACATGTCCCACCGCAAGGCGACGATGAAGCATCTCGCCAATGCGCTGTTCAAGCACGAGGCCATCGAGACCGGCCTGCTCAAGGCCAAGGAGCTCCGCGTCTTCGCCGAGCCCCTCATCACCCTCGCCAAGACCGACAGCGTCGCTAATCGCCGCCGCGCCTTCGCCGAGCTGCGCGACGACGACATCGTGCGCAAGCTCTTCGCCACGATTGCTCCCAGCTATGCCAAGCGCCCCGGCGGATACACCCGTATCCTCAAGCTGGGCCACCGCCTTGGCGACGGCGCCCCCATGGCGCGTATTGAGCTGGTCGGCCTTGGCGAGTACAAGGACGAGCAGTAATCCCACGCTGCGTTAACCCCGGGGCGGTTCCTTCAAGGAGCCGCCCCGTTCGCTTTGCCCGCCCCAGTGTGAGTCCCCCCGTCAAGTCATGCTACCATCCCCGCTTTCCCATTCATGTTCGAGGAGATTCCTTCCGTGAAGAGCGATGATCTGCGCGCCCAGTTTTTGGACTTCTTCCGCCAGCGCGAACATGTGATTGAGCGCAGCGACATGATTGTGCCCAGCAATGACCCAACGCTGATGTTCAGCAGCGCGGGCATGGTGCAGTTCAAGCCCTACTACACGGGCGAAGTGCCAGTGCCCTATCGCCGCGCGGCCACGGCGCAGAAATGCCTGCGTGCGGGCGGCAAGGCGAACGACCTCGACGAAGTGGGCAAGACCGCGCGTCACCTCACCTTCTTCGAGATGCTCGGCAACTTCTCCTTCGGCGATTACTTCAAGCGCGAGGCCATCCAGTGGGGCTGGGAATTCTCCACCCAGGTGATGAAGTTCCCGGCGGACCGCATCTGGATTTCCGTCTACGAAGACGACGACGAGACCTGGAACATCTGGGAAAAGGAGATGGGCATCTCCACCTCCCGCCTCGTGCGGCTCGGGGCCAAGGATAATTTCTGGGGCCCCGCCGGAGATACCGGCGCCTGCGGTCCCTGCTCGGAATTGCTCTTCGATCGTGGCGAGAGCTACGGCAAGGACGCCACCCCGGAAGATGATCCCGGCGGCCGCTTCCTCGAATTCTGGAACCTCGTCTTCCCGCAGTTCGATCAGCAGATGGACGGCTCGCGTCCCCCGTTGAAGAACCGCGGCATCGACACGGGCATGGGCCTCGAGCGCATCGCCACCCTGTTGCAGGGCGTCGAGACCGTCTTCGACACCGACGGCATCTTCCCCATCATTCAGGCCACGGAATCCCTCACCCGCGTGAAGTACACGGACAATCCCGTACCCTTCCGCGTGATTGCGGACCATGCCCGCGCGCTCTCCTTCATGATTGCCGACGGCATCCTGCCCAGCAACGAAGGCCGCGGCTATGTGCTGCGCCGGCTGCTGCGCCGCGCCGCGCGCTTCGGCCGCGAGCTCGGCTTCGAGCGTCCCTTCCTGCACACCGTTAGCCAGACCGTGGTGGACAAGATGAGCCACCACTACCCCGAGCTGGCCGAAGGCCGCATGCACATTGAGAAGATCATTCACACGGAAGAAGAGCGCTTCGCCAGCACCCTCGCCCGTGGCATGGATATGCTCGAAGGCGTGTTCGCCACCCTCGACAAGGACGGCCGCAAGCTCATCCCCGGCGAGGAACTCTTCAAGCTCTACGACACCTTCGGCTTCCCGATGGACCTCACCAAGGACATCGCCGAGGACCGCGGCTACGAGATGGATCAGGAAGGCTTCGAAGCCGCCATGCAGAAGCAGCGCACCTTGGCGCGCAGCGCATGGAAGGGCAGCGGCGAGGAGGCTATCGCCAGCATCTACCCCAAGCTGCACGAGGAATTCGGAGAGACCCGCTTCCTCGGTTACACCGAGCTGGAAGCCAATGTCACCATCCATGCCATCGTGAAGGACAAGGACCGCGCCGACAGCGCCAGCGAGGGCGAGGAAGTAGACCTCATCTTCGACCAGACGCCCTTCTACGCGGAGTCCGGCGGTCAGGTGGCAGACACCGGCGTGCTCGATTCCCCCAACGGCAACGCCCAGGTGCTCGGCGTGAAGAAGCTCGTGGGCAAGATGTTCGTGCACCGCGTGCGCGTGAACAGCGGCACCCTCAAGCCCGGCGACACCGTGGCCGCGCGCGTCGATGTATCCGCCCGCCGCAGCATTGAGAACCATCACTCCGCAACCCACATCCTTCAGGCCGCCCTGCAGAACGTGCTCGGCGACCACGTGCATCAGGCCGGTTCACTCGTCACGGCGGATCGTCTCCGCTTCGACTTCACCCACTTCGAAGGCATCGACGAGTCCCGCCTGCAGGACATCGAGCGCCTAGCCAACGACTTCATCCGCCGCGATGTGGAAGTGACTACCCGCACCATGCCGCTGGACGAAGCCCGCAAGGCGGGCGCCATGGCGCTCTTCGGCGAGAAGTACGAGGACAACGTTCGCGTCGTCACCATGGGTGACTTCAGCATGGAACTCTGCGGCGGCACCCACGTGCCCCGCACCGGCGTCATTGGCTATTGCAAAATCGTCACCGAGCAGGCCGTCTCCTCCGGCGTGCGCCGTATCGAG
>JBJOID010000341.1:0-3893 GCA_046047315.1 Candidatus Hydrogenedentota bacterium
AGGTTCAGGTCGGTGGGTCGCGAGCGGCGGAAGGGGTTTCTCATGGTGGGTAGTGGCGGAAGGCTGCCGATTCCGATCCTGGGCTCAGAAGCCCGTTTTTGAGCTGATATGGCGGGTGGAAGGGTGAACTGAGGTGCAGCGCGGCATAACGCGGCGTTCAGAGTCCGCGGCAACACCCAACTAAGATGAACGCGTGACCTCGGGCAACGCCGCCATGCTTCCTGAAATCCTTCGCCGCGTGGTGCAGGCCTATCACCCGCTGCGGGTGTACTTGTTCGGGTCGGAGGCACGCGGTGACGCGGGCGAAGACAGCGATCTCGACCTGGCCGTGATCGTGGCCGACGGCACCGACGATCGGCATTGCAGCCCCCGCTTGGCCGCCGAGGCCCTTTGGGGCCTGGAGCGGGGCGCTGATGTGGTGGTGTTCAAGGAAACCGACTTTGCGTCAAGGGCACGGGTTGTGGCGTCGCTGCCGTGGACCATCACGCGCGAGGGACAGTTGTTGCATGGGTGATCATGAGGCAGATCCAAGGGTTCTGGAGGTTCGCGGGTGGCTGCTTCGCGCCAGTGAGGACCTTCGGGCCGGCCGCCACGATCTGACGGCCTCGCCACCACTGCTGAATGATGTCGTGTTCCACGCCCAGCAGTGCGCCGAGAAGTCGATGAAGGCATTTGTGGTTCACCGCGAAAGGGCATTCCGCAAGACCCACAATCTGACCGAACTTGGGGGAGCCATCGCCCGCCTGGAACCCACTCTTGCCGAACTCATGAAGACCGCATCCATGATGACCGAGTTTGCCTGGAGGTTCAGATACCCCGGAGAGCCGGCTTCGCGGTCTTCGCCTGCATCATGCTCGCTCGCTACGTCGCCGAGAGTGCAAACCACCCTCTACGAACGGCCATACACCCACCCCGCCACCGCCTTCGCCGTCTCGTGATTAGCCTTGTCCGCCCCAAACCCCTCTGGCTCCGGCGCCACCAGCAGAGCGCAGTGCGCGTCATTCCGCTCCAACCACCGCTGCCGCAACGCCTCGGGCTTCAGCTCATCGCGCATGCGGTTGTTCGCCTTGCGGCTGGCCAGCACCAGATTGAACGGCGAGTCGAACGGATAGCGCGCCCAGGGGATGAAATGGTCCACCTCGCCTGCATTGGGGCCGGTCAGGCTGAGGCGCTTGTTGGTGTAGAAGCAGCGGCCGCCCTGCAGGCGGTGCAGCCGCTCGGCGTACACCGACACGGCTGTGCGCGTCGGACCGAATAGAA
Organism: Candidatus Hydrogenedentota bacterium; assembly: GCA_046047315.1. Taxonomy (GTDB): domain Bacteria; phylum Hydrogenedentota; class Hydrogenedentia; order Hydrogenedentales; family JAEUWI01; genus WGMK01. The sequence continues at coordinate 1,261 of JBJOID010000341.1, forward strand.
AGCTCTCAAGCTGGCGGTCGGGACCCAGCTGCCTGTTGTTCTCCCGCACCCACAGCGCCCAGCGCGCCTGCACCATGCTCACGATCACGCCGTGCAGGCGACGCATGCTGGCGGCCACGCCGGGCTTCAACTCGATTTCGCGCAGGCGCGCGCACTCGGCGGCCGTGGGCGGATGGTCGTACAGGAACGGCTGCGACCGCTCGCCCCGCTGCGTGCCCACCACCTGCAGGCGATACAGCACGTCGCGCGCCATGGTGCGACGCGTGTCGCGCACCAGCTTCTGCATGTCGCCCTGGTACTCGCGCCAACGCCGATAGCGCGACTCGCTGTGCCGCGCCTGTTCGCCGATGAGCGTGATCATGCGCGAGGGCTTGCTGGCCTCGCGGTTCTGCTTCAGCACCATGTTCACGCGCTGATATGGACGCGCCATGTTCCAGTACAGCGCGATGAATTGGCGCGCGACGTCGTCCAGGTCAACGCGCAGCGAGCGCCCGGAGTCGTCGCCCTTCTCCACGGCGATGTTCGAGAGGGAGAGCAGCAGCGCAAACTTGTAGGTGCTAGTGAAGCGGCCGGCGGAAAGGAGGCGTTCGAGATGGGAGAGGAAGGTGAGGTGGGAGGCGGGGTTCGCTACGCTCACAATAATCTTTGCTTTCGACACTCTGCGACACCTCACACTTTCACCGAACGATCAATGCTCCAACAGATGCCACTGCTCCAAATACTGCTTGTTACTGTCGCAATATTGTCTCATCGAGGAGTCTTTGCGGGGCTGTCCGTCAGGTCGCATCCCCTTGAGCCAGTCGCGGTGTGAAGTCTTGATGTACTCCGCAACGACTGAGCTGGGAACGATGTGAAAGGATGGCCGTTTGCCTTCGCCCCGAAGCAGGACGAATACAAAAAAGTGGCTTTTGCTAGGTGACACTTCGTCCTTCTTATTGAGAATCCACTTCTCACCCCTCTTGCTGCTGGTCTTCACCTGAATCGATACTGAAGGTTTGCCATTAGGCGGCGTCGCAATGATGTCGATGCCACGGCTATTGCGCAGCGTGATTGCGGCAATGAATCCGCGAGCCGATAGTTCGGCCGCAACGTAATACTCCCCAGCGACACCGACGAGCGTGCTTTCGAGTCCTGACTGCTTTCCCATTGTTTAGAACCCCCTAGAAGGCTCCGTCATTACCACAATAGCGGACGTTCTTCTACGGACTAGTTTACTTAAAGAGGTACGCGCGATAGCGGTGCGTCAAACGGTTAAGAGTGAACGCCCTGGCCCAACGACCGGGGCCTTCGCGTTTGGCAGCGTGCGTACGCACCTTTGTGACAACGGGCTGTGTGCGCGGCGGGCTCGCGGAATGGGCCAGGGGCGAGATGCCGCCGGTGTGCTGGCCGACCTTCTCGCGAATCGCGGCGGATTGACTCTCGGAGCATCGAGGGAATCCTCAGGCGCCGAGTGTCTCAGTTTAACGCGCAGGGGTGCATTTATGTCTCGGAGGTCATAACCGCGGTTTCGGGGTGCGAGGATGCCCAATACCCGGTCGCAGAAGAGGCACCCGCAACACGACGTACGTCGAACTACGCGTCTGCCCGTTTCACTTTCGCATCAGCAGCACAAGGGACAACAGCACCCCAGCGCCTGCCGCTGCCGACGCGACAGTGGACCAGAGCACCGCCTTTTTTATCACGGGAAGGAGTTGCTGATGGGACTGCGCCACTGTGTTACGAATCGCCTTCTTCGCGTCATCAACGCGGGTACTGATCGCCTCGCCCTCTGAGGCAAGAGAGGTGGCGGCCCCGGAAATCGCGCCATTCGCTTTGCCGAGGGCTTCCTCGGCAGCCGAAACTCGATCTTGTAGACGCTTGATTTCTTCAAGCTGCTGGAGAAGTTGCTCCTGGGTCCGCTCGCTCTTTGCGACTGCTTTGGCAACTTCCTCACGCATGAGTCGGAGCGCCTCATTGGCCGTGCGGACGAACTCGTCGCCAGACTTCCAGACGCCGTCAATACGCTGAATTGCCTCGGCAGCCTTCGCCAGTACATTTTCACTCATTGCTTACTCCGGAAAGCGCCAGCGAATGCCGTCGCAACGACAGCGTTTGCCGACAATGTTGTTCCCTCTACATCTGCCAGATGCCGCGCAGCAAGCTCCGCCATCTTTTGGCTTTCGTCCTCAACGATTGCGCGGCTGACGATGTCATCCCAAAGGCCAGGATAGTCAGACTTGAGTGCCTTCCAAACATATGCCTCGATTAGGCCATCGACGCCGAAAGTGCCAATGAGAGCAGCGAGCTCCCGGGCGGCATCGTTGACTCGGCGATCTGAGGCCATTGCGCGAACGAGCAGATAGGTGGCCAGAGGTGCCGATATCGGGTCTTCTTGTAGCCGTCGGAGCGAGGAGAACCTCCTCGGATCTCGCCTGAGTTCATCTGCGGCCCGATGCCATGAGTCTTCCGAGGCCGCACCGGCCGAAATCTCTCGTACCAGTTTGGTGAAGGTGTCGTCAGTAAAGTAGCCGTCGAGCGCCACCCTACGGAGATCCTGGTCAGGTTCAAGCGCATACTCTAGTAACGTGATCATCGACTGGACGCGCGTGATTGCGACAGCGCGATTGATTGCTCTGCCCAGGTAGTTACTTGCG
>JBJOID010000342.1:0-9308 GCA_046047315.1 Candidatus Hydrogenedentota bacterium
CACCAGCAGGATCATCATTTCCATCCCACCCGGCATCGAAAACGCAAATGGCACAGTGTACATCGTAATGCTCCTTTCCGCCGGGCGGATACACGTGTCCCGGCGTGAGATTCAACCGTCATTGTATCCCCTGCCGCCGGGATTTACAAACAAAAAAAGGGCTCGGGCATCCCCGATGCTCACGTCTCCCGGCCGTGGGCGAGACGCACGCAGGCGTCGTAGGCCATGTCGGGGGTGACCGCCTCGAGCAGGGCCTCGGCCTGGGCGAGGGGCATCTTGGCGGGGAACTGCGGCGGCCCGGCGTAAAGCACTTCAAAGGGCGGACGCAGCGGATTGTGCTTGGCGGGGTCGGTGCCGCCAAAGACCACGACGACGGGCGCGTCCATCGCGGAGGCGATGTGCATAGGGCCCGTGTCGCCCCCGAAGAAAAGGCGCGCATGTTGCATGAGGGCGGCGAAATGCTTCAGCGAGGGCAGCTGGGGCGCGACACGCGGCTCCCGCCGCGCCAGCGAGGCCACCTCCTCGGCGATGTGCTGCTGGCCCGGCCCCCAGGTAAGCAGCACGTCGTAGCGGCCATCGGCGAGCAGACGGTCGCAGAGGCCCGCGAAGTGCGCGAGGGGCCACTGCTTTTCAGGCCGCTCCACCGGCGCGTGCACCACCACCAACTCCTTGCCGCCGCCAAAGAAACGGTGCACATACTCCTCCACCTCGTCCTCCACCTCCTCGGGAATAGCGATGCGCACATCGAGCCGGGCGCGCCGGGCGTCGAGCGCCTTGCACAACTCGAGGTTCTCCTCGATGCGGTTCATGCGCTGCGAAACGAGGGGCACGGTGTTGCTGTAGCAAAGGTGGCTCATCTCCTGGCTGCGCGGCGGGGCGAAGCCGAACCGCTTGCGCGCCCCGCTGGTGCGTGCTATCAGCCCGCTCTTGAGGATGCCATGGAAATCGACCACCATGTCGTAGCGGCGGTCGCGCACCTCGCGGCAGAAGTTCATGAAGGCCGTGCTGCCCTGCCACGCAGAATCCACCCGCTCGAAGATCAGCACGTTGTCCAGCGCGGGATGATCTGAAACCACATCAACGGACTTGGGCTCCACCGCGAAATCGAGCTGGGCATGGGGATAGGCGTCGCGCAGGGCGTGGACGGCGGGCAAAACGCGGACGACGTCGCCAATCGCGCTGAGGCGAATCAACAGTATGCGGGGCACGCCATTCTGCAAGGCGGGCGGGACTCCCTGAGCGCCGTGGCGCGGGGGCGCCGCAGGGCGCGTGAAGACGATGGCGGAGAGGCAGGGATTCGAACCCTGGGTACGGTTGCCCGCACACACGCGTTCCAGGCGTGCACCTTAAACCACTCGGTCACCTCTCCGGAGAGGGGGGGAGTATAAAGGTCAGTCACGCCGCAAGTCAAAGCATGGCAAGGCTTTGTTTCGTGACGCGGGCTGCGGGGCAACTCCGTCACGCGGGCGTGGATTGCATCGTTGTCGCCGGGAAAAGCACATCCCCCGGTTCGCGGCGGGAACACCGCCGCAAACCACCCCCTTCTAAGGGGGACCTAAAGAACGCACGGTTTCGTGTCACCCTTGGAAGGGGGTGGCAGACCCGAGCGTGCCGAGGGGCTGTCGGGGGATGTTACGCCCCTCGCGACGACTCGCGTCCTGTCTTCTGAAAAGGTCTCCGATTCAGGAGGCCTCTTCCTCGATGCTCCAGTCGGAATAGGCGTAGCGGCGGCTGGTGTCGTATTCGTTGGCCTTGAGCACCATGATGTTGGATTCGTTGCGCACACGCCGGGGTTCATAGCGCAGGCCGTGGTCGCCCTCGTAAGCCTTGCGATGCACCACCTTCCCCTCGGCGATGTCGAGGGGAATGCCCTGCGGGAAGGCCGAGCAGCGCATGGCCGCCGGTTCCGACTGGTCGAAATGCGCGCAGCCGATGCAAATGGGGAGCGCCCTTACCATCACTTGATTCCTCCGTGGGTTGCGTCGCCGCCGGGAAGCAGCCCGGGTTCGGCGTTATCTTTGGGCTTCATTGCGGTCACGACGAAACGTTCGCCGTCGGGAAGCGGCGCCACGATATGGCTGCCGTCCGCACTGATGGCAAAATGATCCCCCACGCCGGTTTCGAGGTGGGTGAGCGACTCGGGCTCAAGCGATTGGCCGGGCCGCACCCATTGCACTTGGCGGCGCTGGAGCGCGTCCTGCGCGAGGTAGGCGGTGCCCAGGCCGTCGGGCAGCCACTGCGGGTCCGTGCCCGGCCACGTCTCGGCCTTGCCCTGCGGCGCGCGCAGGTGAATCACCCCGGATTTCTCGTACACGGCGGCGTCGCCGGAAGGGGAGAGCGCCCGTTGCGTCATGGCAAGCTCACCCTCGTCGAGCAGGATGGGAGCCTCACCCGCGCGTTTCCACCAGAGTTCCTGTGCGGTGACGCCCTTGCGCAGGAACAGCAAGGCCGCGCCATCGGATGCGATGGAGACCGCCTCGATGGGCGCGCCGGGCGGGGCGAGCACGGCGTCATCGCCGCGCAGGTTGCCGCCGTAACTGAAGACCTGCCAATCGTGGTGGCCGCCGCGCGTGGCCGCCACGGCGACCGCCCAGGCTTGGCCGGTCCAGTAGGGCAGGCTGGCGGACGAGGCCGGGCCGTTGAAGACGCGCTCGCCGGGGAGATAGCCCAGTCCCGAGGGGACCGAGTGCGCGCGCGCTACCGCGCGGGTGTCCACGTCGGTGGTGTAGAGCAAGGCGTCGATGCCGGTACGCGCGCCGGGCAGCGAGGCCAACAGCCGCATGGGCCGCGCCGGCGCGGAGGGAGGCGACAAGGGAACGATGCTGGCGACATCCAGATCGACTCCCAGCAGGGACTGGGCCCCGCCGTCGCTGGTGGCGATGAGCATGGTGTTCCCGGCTCCCGGCATTAGCCCGGAGATGCGGTGACCAGGGACATCGAGTTGCCCGATGAGGGCACTCGCGGATTCCTGCGTGAGCGTGGCCACGGCCAGCGGCGCTTCCCATCGGGCCAGGTGCCGCGACTCGGAAAGGCGCTCGACGACGGGCCGGGGCTTCAGCAGCAGGGGTGCCGCGACCGCCAGCAGTCCCGCCGCCACGGCCAGCACACCAACGGCCGCGGCCATGAGCCGGGCCCAGCGGGGCAACCCATACCAGGCGCGCGCAGCGCGGCGCGAGAGGTTTCGGTGCATCGCGGCGGAACGCCGGGGCAAAGCGGGCGAGGGGGTGGCTGGCTCCTCCTTGGGCAGGGCCCGGCGGTACCCCTCCAGAGCATGCCCCATGGTCGTTTTCCCGGCATCGAGCGGCTTGCCATCGAGCACGCGCTGGATGGCCTCGGCGAGCGCGGTGGCTCCGGCGGGGCGCCGGGCGGGCGTCTTTTCCAGCAGCCAGGCGAGCAGCCGTTCCACGCTGTCGGGCAAGCCGCTCACCAGCGTTCCCGCACGCGCGGGCGTCTCGCCGGTAATCTTGTCGATCAGTTCCACAGAGCTGCGCGCCGAGTAGGGCAGCTTGCCGGTGATGGACTGAAAGAGCACCACGCCCAGCGAATAGAGGTCGCTGGAGGGCGTAATCTCCTGGTTGCGGCAGCGCTCGGGGCACATGTATTGCGGGGTGCCCAGGCGCGATCCATCGATGGTCAACTGCGTGGCAGCGTTGAGCACCTTGGCGATTCCAAAATCGGTCACATGCACGCCGTCGTCATCGCCCAGCAGAATGTTGCCGGGCTTGATGTCGCGGTGTATGACCTGCGCGGCATGGGCACTCGCCAGCGCCTCAGCCACGTGGAGGCCGATGCGCAAAGCTTCCTGCCAGGGCATCGGGCCGTTGCGGCGCAGCCGGTTGGCCAGCGTTTCGCCCTCGATGTACTGCATGGCAATGTAGGGAATATTGTCGATGGCCCCGACGGAATGGACATGGACGATGTTGGGATGATCGAGGCGCGCGAAGGTTTCCGCTTCGCGGCGAAAGCGTGCCAGCACCCGGGCTTCGCCGCGCAGATCGTCGCGCAATATCTTGAGGGCGACGTCGCGGCCAAGCGCGCGGTCGTGGGCGCGATACACCACCCCCATGCCGCCACGCCCCAAGGTCTCGAGGATTTCGTAGGGACCGAAGAAGTAGCGTTCCGGGACGGCGTTTTGTTCGGGCGTCATGCGGCGGGCGCCTCCATCGGTTCGATTGCCGGGTGCCCGGACAGCGCATCCAGGTCCACGAGCGCAAGACGCGTCACGCCTCCCTGATCGAGCACGGCAGCGGCCCAGCGTCCGGATGGGGAGACGACGGCTTCGCCAAGTTGCGCGCCCTCGAAGCGGGCGAGCTCGACGCGCCCCCCCGACTGGGCAGGGTCGATGCGCAACAACAACGCGGTGGCGCCCTCTTCGGCGGTCGCCAGCAACCCTTGCGAGCGTGGCAACAGCGGCGAGCGGCTGAGCGCCCCGCGCCCGAGCGGCGTGGCAACGGCGCCACCCCGCAGATCGATGCGAAAAATCTCGCGACCGGCGGCGCTGTCGATGGCCGCGTAGCCGGTCTGGCTGTCGGAAGCAATGCAGAGGGGTGGCACGATATCCGCACGCAGCAGCCGCTCGGCGCGCCCGCCCCCGGAGTCGAGCCGGTATAAGGCCCGGCCGTCCTGATCAAGCGAGAGGACATAGAGATGCCGCCCATCCGGCGCGAAGCTCATGCCGCCCGGAATCAGGTTCAAGGGAGCGGCATTCAACGGCGCGGGCGTCTCGGTGGCATCCTTGCCGAGCGAGTGGAACACGAGGTCGTATCCGGGGCCTTGCGCGCTGGCGAGCGCCACGGCCAGCTGGTCACCCGCAGGCGACAGCAAGGCCTCGGCGGGACGCGGCACGGCAAAGGGATCGCGCGGATAACTCCCCCACGCCGCACCATCAATCACGGCGAGCGGCCTACCCATGGGATGGGCCGCGCCAGCCGGTTGCGCCAGTAATGCGATTTGCTCGCCGCCAAGGCGGGCGGCGCGCAGAAGGTATCCCTCGCCGGCGAGACCGTTGGCGGTGTCCCATCCGGGCAGGAGCGCGGCCTGAAGTGCGGGCTGCCGCACCAGCGCGCTTGCCGCCTCAGCCTCGCGCCAGGGATTCGCGGGGGGCGAAAGCGAAAGCATGGAACCGTCGTCGGGCGATACGCGCAGGATGCCGCTGGAACCCGAGAGCAGGGTTTCATCGCGCCCCTCAAGGCGGGCCAGCAGGGCATCCCCCCGGGGCGTCCAGGCCAGTTCGGCCACGTCCCAACCGGGAGCGGGCAGGTCCATCAAGTATACACCGGGCTGCTGCGGCACAAAGACAGCCTTGTTCAGGAGCGGCGCGGCCATCACCGGGTCGGGCGTACCCGCGAGGTACCAGTATCCCGCGCCCGCCAGGGCCAGCGCGGCGACCACCGACGCGGCCAAGCGGGCCGCCAGGCTCACCGGGGCATAGAAGCGGCGGCGTTTGTTCTGCCGCACCATGGGACGCCGGGCTTTACGGACCGGCTTCTCACCGGGCGTTGGCGTCCAGAATTCGAGTTCGCGCGGTTCGGCCTGATCGCGAATAAAGGCGTCGAGTGCGGCGGACATGGCCGAGTTGCCGCCATCGCTTTCGAGGAGATTCTCGATGGCCTCGGCCACCGCCTCGGCGGATTCGGGACGCGCCGAGGGTGACTTCTCCAACAGATGCGCCACGAGCCGCGCCACGTCGTCCGGCACGTCGGCGCAGACTCGGTTCAACCGGGGCGGAGTCTCGTGCGTGATGGCGGCGATCAGCGCGGCAGTATTGAATCCGGCGAAGGGCATGCGTCCGCTGATCATGCGGTAGATGGTCACACCGAGCGAGAAGAGATCGGTGGCGGGGCCGATGTCACGCGCCCCGGCGCACTGCTCCGGCGACATGAACTCGGGGGTGCCCAGGAACAGGTCATGCTCGGTGAGTCCCGTGCTTTGGTCGCGAATGCGGGCGATGCCGAAGTCCGTCAGGCGCATTCGACCCTTGCGGTCCAGCAGCATGTTCGAGGGCTTCACATCGCGATGGGTCACCCCGTGCTCGTGGGCGCAGGCCAGCGCCCGCGCCATCTGCGCCGCGACTTCGAGCGCGTGCCGCCATGGCAGGGGACCCGAGCGCGCGAGGAAGCGGTCGAAGGACTCGCCGTCCACATACTCCATCGCCATGAAGGGAATGCCCTGGCGAACGCCCGCCTCATAGATGCGCACGATGTTGGGGTGCGACAAGGGGGCGGCCGCACGCGCTTCGCGCTGGAAACGCCGCACCTGCTCGGGACTCCGCGCCAGGCTGCCCAACAACACCTTCAAGGCCACCGGACGATCCAGCACGGCGTCGTGCGCGAGGTACACCGCCCCCATCGCGCCGCAGCCGATAAGGCCGCGCACGTCGTAGTTCCCCAGCCGTCGCCCCATGATCGAGGCTTGGCTGCGCGGGGCATCTACAATGGATTGTGGTGTCATAGATTAATTCTTGGCGTATATTGTGCCGAGTATCAGTTTATCGGCAAATCACATTTTTGTCAATAATTATCGACATTCGAGGGCAGGACTTGAATGGCGGTCTGGCACGACAGCCTTCAAGCATGATCGCGCCATGCCATGTGGCGTATGCTATCGCCCATGGAATGAAGCACTTATGCTGGATCGACTCTTCAACGAAATCCTGATGGCGCGCAAGCGGGTGTATGCGGCGGCTTCGCCAACGCCGCTGGAACGCCTCGACGCTCCCGTGGATGCGGAGGTCTACCTCAAGCGGGAAGACCTCTCCCCCATCCACGCCTACAAGTGGCGCGGCGCTTACAACCGGATGGCCGTGTTGAGCGACGAGGAGCGGCGGCGGGGCGTGGTGTGCGCCTCGGCGGGCAACCACGCGCAGGGCGTGGCGCTGGCGGCGGCGCGGCTCAATGTGCACGCGCGCATCTACATGCCGGTATCCACGCCGCGGATGAAGCAGCTCTCGGTGGCGAAGCACGGGGGCGAGCACGCGGAGGTGGTGCTTACGGGGGACTCTTATTCTGACGCGGCCGAGGAGGCGCTGCGCTACCAGCGCGAAAGTGGCCGGGTATTCGTGCATCCGTATGACGACTTTGAAACGATGGGCGGGCAGGGCACGCTGGCCGACGAGGTGGTGATGTCGGGCAAGGGCCCCTTCGATGTGGCCTATCTGCAAATCGGCGGGGGCGGCATGGCCGCGGCGGTGGCCTGCTGGCTGAAGGCGTATTATCCCGGCATACGGATTGTGGGCGTCGAGGGCGTGGACCAAGCCTCGATGAAGGCGGCCATCGCGGCGGGGCGGCCCGTGGCACTGGACTATGTGGACGTGTTTTGCGACGGCACGGCGGTGCGCAAGGCGGGCGAACACACGATGCCACTCTGCGCCGAATTGCTGGACGAGCTCATCACGGTGACCAATGAAGAAGTGGCGGCGGCGATTGAGCTCTTGTGGGAAGCGCGCCGCTGTATCGCCGAGCCGTCGGGCGCGATGGGCGTGGCGGGGATGATGAAGCAGCGCGGCCAGCTGACGGGCAAGCGCGTGCTGACGGTGCTCTGCGGGGCAAACGTGGACTTCGACCAGCTGGCGTGGATCGCGCGACACGCGGGCATCGGCGCGGCGCGCCGCCGCTACTACCGCGTGGAAATGGGCGAGACCCCCGGCGGCCTGCTCACCCTGCTGGACACCCTCATGGAGGGCGTCAACATCATCGAGGTGCAATACGGCAAGGTGGACGAAAAGCGCGCCTGGCCGGTCATCGGCTTCGACGCCTCACCGCCGCAACTGGAACTGCTCGAGCGGCGGCTGCGTGAGCACAGCGTGCCCTTCCTGGACGTCACCTCGCAGGCCGACGTCGAGTTCCGCATCATCCACTACGACTCACGACTGATGCGGCTGCCCTACTTTATCGTGCTCGATTTCCCCGAGCGCGCCGGCGCCCTGCGTGATTTCCTTACCGCCATCCAGGCCACCGCCAGCATCTGCTACTTCAACTACACCAACACCGGCGAGCAAATCGGGCGCGCGCTCATCGGCTTCGAATTCAACAGCCACGACGAGCGCAACGCCTTCCTCAAAATCCTGCGCGCCCTCCCCTATGCCCACCGCGAGCTCGATGCCCCGGTATTGAGCCGCATGCTCTAGACGGGGCTTAGTCTACGTCACGGGGCTCGGTTACGGACGGACGTCTCCAAAGCTATTGTTCGATTAGCGAACACCGTTGATTCAATACGAAGCAACAACTCGGACCTTCCCCCCGTCGACATTGCACTTACGGCAATTATTGCCGGGCATGGAATTGGCATCTCTCCTTTCAAGAGTCTGGGAACCACGAAAGGAGAGGAACCATGAGACTGGATAAACTAACCATCAAGGCCCAGGAAGCGCTGAGCGAAGCCATGGGTCTTGCCTCGGATGCCGGGCAACCGGAGATTGTGGGGGTACATCTGCTAACCGCGCTGCTCGCACAGGAGCAGGGTGCGGTAGCGTCTATCGTGCAGCGCGTGGGCGTGCAGCCGGGCACTCTTGCCGGGGAGACACGCCGCGCCATGGAAAGCCTGCCCCGCGTGAGCGGCGGCGGGCAGCCGGGCTTGGGCCGCGAGGGTCAGGCCATTCTGGACGGCGGCTGGAAGATTGCCCAAGGCCTGAAAGACGAATACCTGAGCACGGAGCACATCCTGCTCGGAATCATTCAGGAAGGCAAGGGCCGCGCCGCGGAAATCCTTAAGCGGCATGGCGTCTCGCAGGATGCCGTGATGAAGGCGCTTAAAGAGGTGCGCGGTTCGCAGCGGGTGACCGACCCGAACGCCGAGACCACCTATGACGCGCTCGAAAAATACAGCCGCGACCTGACGCAGCTTGCCCGCAGCGGCAAGCTGGACCCCGTCATCGGCCGCGATGAAGAAGTGCGCCGGGTGATTCAGGTGTTGAGCCGCCGCACGAAGAACAACCCCGTGCTCATCGGCGAGCCGGGCGTGGGCAAGACCGCCATCGTGGAAGGGCTCGCCCAGCGCATCGTATCGGGCGACGTGCCCGAAAGCCTGAAGAACAAGCGCGTGGCCACGCTGGACCTGTCCAGCATGCTGGCGGGCGCGAAGTTCCGCGGCGAATTCGAGGAGCGGCTGAAGGCCGTGCTCACGGCAGTGACCGAGGCACAGGGCGGCATCATCCTGTTCATCGACGAGATGCACACGCTCGTGGGCGCGGGCGCCAGCGAGGGCGCCATGGACGCGAGCAACATGCTGAAGCCCGCCCTGGCGCGCGGCGAACTGCACTGCATCGGCGCGACCACGCTGGACGAATACAAGAAGCACGTGGAAAAGGACCC
>JBJOID010000343.1:0-11202 GCA_046047315.1 Candidatus Hydrogenedentota bacterium
GAATGATGCAGGCCTTTGTGGTCATCTCGACGGATATCGCCCAGGTGCAGGGCATGAGCATGGCGGCAGGCGTGGCCAAGGCGATGATCACCACTGCGGCGGGGCTCGCCCTCGCTATTCCTTGCATGGTGGTTTATTACTATCTGCGGGGCCGCGTCACCCGGATTATCGCGACCCTCGAATCGCAAGCCAATGAGTTTATCGAGCTCATCATCGAGAAGGGCGGGCGCGCATGAAGATCCCGCTGCCTTGGAAAGACCAGGATGCGGAGCAGGTGCAGATGGCGCCGCTCATCGACATTGTCTTCCTGACGCTGGTGTTTTTCATGGTGACCAGCGTCTACGCCAGCCGCGAGAGCGAGATCGACATCACCCTGCCCACGGCCGACACCACCGTGCAGAATGCCCGTTCCCAGGGGGAGATATTCATCAACATCCGGGCGGACGGCAGCATCGTGGTGAACAACCAGCAGATGGAGCTCGACGAGCTTCAAGCGGTCCTAACCCGCGTGGCGCAATATTTCCCGGGCGGCGCGGTCATCGTGCGGGGCGACGCGGGCGTAGACTTGGGCAGGGCCATCGCCGTGCTCGACTGTTGCCGAAAGGCCGATATTCAGAATGTCTCCTTTGCCGCTCTTCCCGACGACGATAACGCGCAGCCCTGAGCGTCCTTTTGGGCGCATGATGGTTCTGCTCTGCCTGCTCATCGCGGGCGGCATGACGCATGTCTCCGCGCAGGAATCCACCACAGAGGATCCGGCGCAGGCCCAGTTGGACTTTGCCAATGGCCTGTTCAGCCGGGAGTTCTTCGACGAGGCGGTGGCCGAGTACGAAAAACTGATCCAACAGTTTCCGGGTACCCCCCAAGCCTCCAGCGCGCAACTGCGCCTTGGCGAGGCCGCCTATGCAACCCGACAGCATGACCGGGCCGTCGTCGCGCTGGACGCTTTCCTTTCCCAGAATCCCGAGGGAGCGGCGAAGCTTCGTGCCCAAGTGACCCGGGGCGAGGCTTTGCATCACCTCGGGCGGCATGACGAGGCGGCCGCCGCGCTTGAGGCCGTGCTCGACAGCCTCACGGAGCCGGAGCTCAAGGTGCGCGCGCTCTACTACGCGGGCCTTTCTGCGAAGACACTCGGGGAGCAGAATCGGGCGCAACAGCGATTCGAACAACTGCTTAAGGACTTTGCCGGGCACCCACTTGTCCCCTATGCCCGTTTTCAATTGGCCTTTGTGAGTGAGGCCCAAGGCGATCTGGAGCAGGCGGTGGCCCTGTTGACCGAAGTCTCCGAGGCGGAGGGGCCGGACGATCTTCGGGTCGAAGCCCGTTATCGTTCCGCCGAACTCTACGACAAGCTGGGCTGGTTTGGCGCGGCGGCCGGTGCCTATCAGAAACTTCGCGACGCCTACCCCGACTCCCCATATGCGACAAGGGCTTGGTATGGATTGGCCTGGGCGCACTACCACGATGGGAAAATCGCCGAAGCCCTTGCGGCTGCCGACGCTTATCTGGCTGTCAATCAGGCCAGCGCCGAGGAGGCGGCCCTTCAGTACCTGCGGGGCAATTGTCTCCAGCGTTTGGAACAGCTTGATCAGGCGCTGGCCGCGTACCGCATCGTGCAGGAAAAATATCCCGACTCCCCCTTCGCCGCGCGCAGTGAGCACAAGGTCGCCTGGGTGCTCTACCTGCAGGGGAATCTGGATGCGGCCGTTACGGCGGTCAATGCCTTTCTGCAAACGCGCCCGGACGCCCCGGAGACGCCGGACGCAGCCTTCCTCTTGGGATTGCTGCGAACCGCGCAAGGCGACTACGAGGGCGCGCAGGCGCAGTTTCAACGCGTGGCCGACCAGTATCCCCAGAGCGAGTTCGCGCCAGAGGCGCGCTATCGCGCGGCGGAGTGCCTGCAACAACTGGGCTCACACGCGGCTGCGGCGGCGGCATTCGAGGCATTCGCCTCGGGACATCCTGAGCATCCGCTTACACGGGACGCCTATCTTCGCGCCGCAGAGGCGCGCTTCGCATCGCAGCAGTACAAGGAATCCGTACCGCTCTTCAGTGCGGCGCTTGAGCGCGCCGCGGACGATCCCCTTTCGCAGGAGATTCGCTACCGTCTGGCCCTGGCGCACTATAACGCGGGGGATCACAAGTCCAGCGCTTCCACCTTTTCGGAGCTACTGGCCAGGCATCCGGATTCTCCCCACGCTGCGGAAGCGCATTACCGCCTCGCAGAGCAGGCCCTTGTTGGTGACAAGGATCCGGTCAAGGCGCTGACGGCCTATGAGGCGGCGCTGGCGGTTACTCCTGAGGGTCCATGGGCCTCGCGCGCGCTTCGGGGAGCGGCCGTGGCCCGATACGAGAGCAAGGATTTCGACAAGGCCGCCGCCACCTTCCTTGAACACATGACCAGATTTCCCGCTGAGCCCCTGCCCGAAGAGGCTTATGTGTGGGCCGGGGAATACCTGTTCGACAAGAAGGAGTGGTCGAAGGCGATTACTGTCTTCGAAGGCATGTTGAAGGCGCTGCCCGCCTACCCCACGCCGGAGCGCGTGCTGTTGAAGATCGCCGAGTGCGCGGCACAGGGTGGCGAGGCCACCGACGTGCTGCCACGATTGCAGGCTGTGATAGACGCCGCGCCCGCTTCGGCGCTGGCGGCGGAAGCGCGCTTCCGCATGGCGAGCCTGCATGAGGCGCAGGGAGAAACCGAAGCCGCGATTGCGCTGTATGAAACCGCGGCCAACTCCAATTCCGGGGACATCGGCGCGAGGTCGCGCTACCGGCTTGCGGAGTTGCTTGAGGCGGGCGGCAAACCGGAGGAGGCCGCGCGTGAATACATGCGCATCGCCATTCTTTATTTGCACGAGGAGCTTTCACCAACGGCCTTGTTGCGCGCTGGCAAGGCCTACGAAACGGCGGGAAAGCCGGGACAAGCCCGGAAGGCCTACAACGAATTGGTGAAGGATTTCGCTGACGCCGCCGCAGCAGCAGAGGCCAAGGAGGCGTTGGCGCGCCTCGACGGGGGCTAAGGACATGCGCGGTTATCGCTATGCCTTGTTCGCCCTGAGCGTGCTGATCGCCTTCGCGTTGCACGCCTTGTTTTTCTATTTGGCCCCGCAGATCGTGCTGCTGCAACAGCCGCGGGCCAGCGCCAAGGAGATACGCCCCATCCGTATCGCTTTGCGTCCCGCATCCAGCGCCGCTTCTGCCGCGCCGTCCAGCCGCACGCTGGCCACCCGCCCCGGTACGGTTAGCGATCTGGCCCGCCGGGACAACGAAGAACTGCGGCCGGATACCCGTATCGCGGAGCCCTTCGCCCCGCTTCCCTCGCTCACGGAGCGCATCGCCTCCGACCCGATAGCGCGCGAACACGACACCACACCTGACCCCGAGGTGAGTAAGCGGGCTGATGCCCGTATACTGGAAATTGCCACACGAGACGCCCGCACCCAGCTGGACATTCCCCGGCGGCTTGTCCGCCCGAGTCCGAATCGCCTGCTTGACCCGAATGCCTTGCCAACGCTTCGCGTGGAAGGCGCTGACATGCCCGTGCTTGGTGAGCAGGTATCCCTGGGGCGAAGCATCCTGAATGAAGCGCCCGGTCCGCCGCAGGAGCAAGCCGCGCCACCGGCGGAATTGGAAGCCGCGCGTGAAGCCGGAAGCGCCATCGAATTGCCGACGCTGGAGCTGGAATCCATGCCGCTCACCAGCGCCGCCGAGGAGGCGAGGAAGGAAAGCGCGTACACCTTCCTCGATGACCTGCTCGATATTCGCCTTGACGCCTACGTGCCGAATCCCGGCGAGCCGGGATATTTTCGCCTGCGGGTTTTGCCCCGGCAGGATGCGGTACTGACGAGCGTTCCCAAGGAGGTGACGTTCGTTGTGGACGCATCCAAGAGCATTCCACAACACAAGCTTCGGGCCACGACCAAGGCCATTGCAGCAAGCCTCGACTTGCTCAAGCCAGAGGACACCATGAACGTGGTGGTCTTCCGCAACAACAATCAACTGCTGCGCCCAGCCCCCGAGGCGGCCACGGAGTCCCTGAAGAAGGAGGCGGCCGCCCTGTTGGATGGGCTTGAAGCGAAGGGCGAGACCGACGTGTTTCAGGCGCTGCAACCGCTGATGCAGACCGCCCCGCCGACGGGGCAGCCGTCTCTCATTCTATTGTTCAGCGATGGCCGCCCGACGATTGGCATGCGTGACACGCGCACCCTTATCAACAGCCTGACGGCGGACAATAACCTGCGCAACACGGTGTACGCCTTCGCTGCAGGAAACAACGTGAACCGCGCCCTTCTGGATCTGCTGGCCTATCGGAACAAAGGCGCCGCCCGGGTGACCGATGACATCGATCGGATCGGCGAGGACCTCCCACCCTTCCTGATGCAATTGAAAGATCCGCTATTGGTCGATTGTCGAGCCGACTTTAGCCAGGTGAATCCCGAGGGGATCTATCCCAAGAACCTTGCCGACCTTTACGCCGCGCGACCGATTGTGCTGTACGGACGCTTCGAACCGGCGCAGACAGAGCGTTTTGTAATTCGCATCACTGGACGGGCCGGCACCACGCCCAAGGAGGTGGTCTTCGAGGCCGCTTTCAAGGACGCTGTATCTTCCGACGCGAGCGTCGCCAATGGCTGGGCCTTCGAGAAGGCGTACCACATTATTGGCGAAATTTCCCGGCAGGGAGAAACGCCCGAGCTTCTTGCGGAACTTCGCGGCTTGAGCGCGCAATACGGCATCAAGACCTCCTATGACTGAGCGCCCTGACTTGACTGCTTCGCAATGGTTGTCAAACCTGGAGGAGCCGTCGGACCCTTGGCGTCGAGTGCTTCACGGTATCTACGGCAACGCTCCCTTGCGGCCGCGCGTAGCGCTCTTGCGGCAGGCTGTCGAAGGATACATCAGCCATTTCGGCGAAGGGCCTGTGCGCTGTTTTCGGTCGCCCGGCCGGATCAACCTGCGCGGCATGCACGTGGACACGCATGGCGGCTATCTCAATTTGTTGACTCATGACCGGGAAGTGGTGGTGGTCTGTCAGGCCCGCGAGGATTCCCGGTGCGTGTTGCGTAATCTCGATCATCAGCACGCGCCGGTAGATGCGGACTTGAGTGATTACCGTGAGTTGATGTGCTCGTGTGGCCATGACTGGCTGGAGTTCATCGCCACGGAACAGCTTTCTTCTTTGCCGCCCACTTGGGAACGATATGCCCTGGGGGCAATCCTAAGAGCTCAGTGGACCGGCGAGGTTCGCCCGATGATGGGTGTCAACGCCTTTGTCGCCAGCGACCTCCCCCAAGGTTCGGCGCTTAGTTCATCCGCTGCACTCTGCCTCGCCCTGATAAGGGCTGTGTCCGCTCTGAGCGGAAAGACCTCCAGCGCGAGGGAGGACATCCTCGCCTGCCGCGACGCCGAATGGTTTACTGGCGCGCGGACTGGCACGAGCGATCCGGCGGCGATGATCCTGGGAGGCGCGGGCGTTATGGCCCATGTTGCCCTGCTGGCAGAAGACTTCTCGCTCGATACGCTTCAACGCATCCCTTTTCCCGAGGATGAAATCGCCGTGGTCGTGGCGGAGTCCAACACGACACGCTCACTACGGGGAAGCGCCTTGTTGGGGTATGTGCGGAACCGCGCCGCCTACTCGATCGCGCTGGAGGTGTTCCGGCAGGAAATGTACGGCATGGGGATCGCCGAACCCACGGTGGCCTTTTGTGACCGTCTTTCCCGCATTGATGCGGCGGCCCTTGGCGGTATTCGATATCTGGCCGCCGTACTCTCGCGCGTGCCTGAATCTCTTGAGCTGGAGGCCCTGCGCCAGCGCTATGAACTGCCTGAGTTGGACGCCGTCTTGGCCCGCTACTTCGGGGCGCTGCCCATGCAGGATTGGCCGAAGGAGATTCCACTGCGGGGTCCGCTGGTTTTTGGAATCGCGGAATCGCACCGCGCGGCTTGCTTTGGTGAAGCCGTGCGCCAAGGGGACTGGGTTCGAGCCGGCCACCTTATGAGCAGAGGACACGACGGCGACCGCGGTATATCGGGCCCGGGTGAAGCCTTCGACCGGACGGTAACGGCCCGTGATATTGCCCGCCTGGGGGACGACAGCATCAAGCTCGAGGACTTGCCGGGCGATTATGGCGCGAGCGCCCCCGTGCTGGACACGCTCGTGGACGCAGCCCTGGGCGCGGGTGCTCTGGGGGCGTCGCTCACGGGTGCGGGAATCGCGGGCAGCGTGATTGCACTGTGCCGCAGAGACGACGCACCCAAGGTGCACGATGCGCTCCGTGGACTGCTTTGCAGCGAAGCTTACGCCCGCATTGCGGGCTTCGAAGAGGCGCTGTCCCCCTCCGCAGCGGAAGCCTCTGTATCCATCAATGCCACCGTCGCCCCGGCTGGTGAGCTGCCGCCGCCCGCGTTGTTCGGTTAGTTCGAGCCAAGCGCAACGTTAATCTGGTTCTGGAGCTGCTCGCGGAATCCGCTCAATTTCATTTCCGCCGTGATGAGCCCATCCACCAAAGCGGTCTTCTTATTCTCGGACCACTCGAGGGTCAAGCCGCGCTTCTTGGCCTCGTTGCTCAAGAAGGGAAACGCCAGGAAGTTCACCACGAAGGGAATCTTCTTCTGGTTCTCTTCCGTGCTGTTGGCCGACGGCGTGACCGCCAACTGTATGGTGATGGTGTCCGGTCCCGTGATGTCGGCCGCAACGCGCAAGGCGCCAATGGTGGTGATGATATCGCGGGCGTTTTGGTCCGCCATGATGGAATCCACCTTGCCGCCGTAGGCTTCCGCCATGGTCCCGGCAATGCTCAAAAGCGCACCGTCGGAATTGTCAAGGTAAGCTTCCGCCAGGTGATCGCGAGATATCTCGATCGCAACCGGGTTCGTTGCGGCCTGCCAGTAGGCACGCACCGCATCGGTGACGGTGTCCCCCATCGGCACATGCGCGCCACCGCGAAGCAAACCGCGTGACGGCAATTCCAAGGCCGGGGTATTCCAGACGATCGGAGCGGACTGAGTGAAGAAGGGCTGGGTGGAGCCTTGGGCAACGATCGCGGGTCCGCCCCGCTTTTCGTTCACGAAGAGTGTCGCATTCAGGCGGTCGGAGGATTCGTCGGGCGCGACCAGCAGCGCGGCCTCGCGCACCATGCCACGGTCAAGCAATTCGTGAAGATTCCAAGGGAGCCACGACGGCATCTGATTGACGCGCTCGGGAAGCAGGCCCTTCACGTACTCCAAGGCCTTCTCAGGCTGAAGGACCACCGCCAGGCGCACCGAGGAATCAAGCACCTCCTCGAAGCCCACGCGGGGACTCTCGCTCAACCCAAGATTCTGCTCCGCCTGGTAATAGCCGAAGCCCGCGGCCCCGGCGAGTACAACCACCAGCAATACAACTCCAATTCCCACGATGCGCAACAAAGCATGTCTCCCGCGTTCAATCTGTGAAGGAAGCCGCTATCCTAATCCTCGGAGACGGCGCAATCAATCTCTTCGTTGACTTATCGACGCTGGCCCCCACCGCAGGGTTTAGGCAAGTTCTCTTCTCTGCCAGACATGGGTGTCGAATTCCACGGTTACGGAGTATCCAAGCTGAGCGTAAAGGCTTTCTGCAGCTGCATTGCCCGCTGTTACGGCCAGACTGGCGCGATTGCAGCCGGCGGCTGCGAAGGCTTGATGTTGGGCAAGCAACAGCGCTTTGCCGATACCATGACCACGAAACACCGGTAGTGTGGCGACTTGAAGCGTGAATCCGATTCCCGGGGCAAGGAGGCATCCCAACACCACCCCGATCATTCGTCCTTCTTCGATGAAGCAGAGGTTCATACCGGGTGTCACCGCCCCATAACCTCCGCGCAATACCTTGCCCACGAAACGCTGTGCAATTTCCATTTGCTCGACCTCGCGGTGCAGAAGGCGGCCGGGATCCTCGCGATACGCCTCCACCAAACAGGCAGCCGCGTTGCACTCATCGGAGGGCCATAAGGGTCGTGTGCGCGGTTCCGCGTGACCTGTGCGCGAAAGGGGGGCTTCGAGCACGTGGCGATGCACGCGTTGGAAGCCCTCCTGAAGGAACACGTCCCAAGCCCCGAGCGGCGAAGTGGGCAGGAACTCCGCAAGGATTCCCTCCACGCCACGTGCCTTCAGGTCTTGGATGGCCATCCGAAACAGATCGTACTCAAGAGGCAACGGCAAGGTATTGTCCAGCCTGTGTGCGAGGGTGATTTCTCCCCGCCCTTCTACGATTTGGGTGAACAAGACCGCGCGCAGTTCGTTGCCATGCATGGCTCCCCAGTATCGGCGTGCATTGCCCGAAAGGTATTCCGCGAAAACGGCCTCGGCTTGAGCCGAATAGAGAAGACTGCCCTCAAGTCCGTAAACAGGGCGCAATCCCTCCGCCACGCTGGCAATCAATGCAGCCTGATTGTTGGGTGTTTGCTGCAATATTCGCACTATTGTTTCGATGGCAACGATTCCTTATCGCCAGCGCATCCTAAAGCAGGGGCCCTCAAAAGTCATCCACATGCGAATTGAATCGATAATCAGGAAGTCATATAATTCGATTGGTTAATAAATTGTTACTCAAACCATTTGAAGGGAGACGGTGGTGGAAGACTATCTCTCGCACGCGCGGGCGATACACGCGACCGTGCGCATGATCCAGGAGGGGCTGATTCGCGAATTCGGCGCGGCAAGGCCCGGTATGGATGACGGCTGCGCGGAGTTGACGATTGCCCAGTACAACACGCTGATGGCCATTCGTGAACAAGGTGAGTCAAGCGTGAAGCATTTGGCCGAGCGCCTCAATGTCTCCCCCCCGAGCGTGTCCACGATGGTGGACCGACTCGTGGAAGCGGGCCTGCTTGAGCGTGAGCCCAACCCAAGCGATCGTCGGGCGGTCATCATCCGCCTCACCCGGGCGGGCCTGGAAACGCTTCAGTTCATGGAAACGGAATGTCTTGGATTTATAGTGGGTTTGATGGAAGAGTTGGGAGATGAGGAGGTGCGGCGGTGGCGGGCGACCTATGACAAGCTTCATCTGATACTCATTAAGCGGAGGGCGGCGTGCGAAGGTGCGCCGATGAAAGGCAGTATCCCATGACTCACCGAGTAGCGCAGAGTGTAGTGGCGCTCATCATTCTTGCCGTGGGGGCGATGGGCGCCATGGCCTTCGTCAACATGCGGACGCCGCCGAAGCAAAAGGCGGTTGAGGAGCAGGTGCTCCGCGTCGAGGTCATCGAGGTCCATCCTCAGAATGTGCCCGTATCGATAAAGGGCTTCGGCGAGGCAAAGGCTCGCGACCTTGTCCACATCATTCCCGAAGTCGCGGGCAACGTGGTTGAGATTCACCCCCGTCTCGAGGTTGGCGAAGTCATTCCTGCCGGGGAGCTGCTCTTCAAGATCGACCCGCGCAACTATCAATCTCTCTACGACCAGGCGCTCGCCCAGGCGCAGCGGGCCGAACAAAGCGTGAAGCTGCTGGAGGGTCAGTTCCAAACGGACGCTGAGCGCTTGAAGAATGCGGAGCGCTCCGCCGAGCTGGCCAACCGGGAGTTCAACCGCCTGAAGAGCTTGTTCGAGAACGAACAGGTGGGCACGCTGTCCAATGTCGAGCGCGCCGAGTTGAGCATGAACCAGACGGCCGACATGCGCGACCAGATGTCGCAGGCGGTCACCCTCTATCCCGTGCGCATTCAGGAAGCGCGCAGCGCCCTCGAAGCGGCGCGGGCGCAGGTGGACCTGGCCAAGGCCAATCTTGACCGTTGTGAAGTGCGGGCTCCCTTTGACGCGCGCCTCACCCTGGTGCGCGTGGAACAGGGACAGTACGTCGCCCCCGCAGGCCAGGCTGTGCTCTCACTGGCGGATGACTCCATCATCGAGCTGTCTGTGCCGTTGGACAGCCGCGACGTGAGCGCTTGGCTCCAGTTCGAAACAGGACAGCTGGAAAACGGAAATGCATGGTTCGGGGCACTCGAACAAGTGCCGTGCACGGTGCAATGGACCGAAGGCTCGGGAAATGTGTGGGAGGCCGTGGTCAACCGTGTCGAGGCCTTCGACCCGCGCTCTCGCACGGTGACCGTGAATGTGCGCGTGACGGCGACCCAGGCCAGCGCCACGAGTGGCGGGCTTCCCCTGGTGGATGGCATGTTTTGCTCCGTGACAATTCCCGGCCATGAAATGAAGGACGTCTACCAGTTGCCTGATTGGGCGGTGGACTTCAACGGCTTTGCCTATATTGCCAAGGGCGAGCGACTCGAGAAGCGCTCGGTTTCCGTCGTGCGTGGGCAGGATGGGCACGTATTCGTGGACCACGGCCTCAACCCCGGCGATCGCGTGATCGTGACCCGCCTGGTCAATCCACTGCCCGACTCGTTGCTGCAAATCACGCTGCTCAATCCCGATGGTACTCCCAAGGACGCGACCCCGCCGCCACGCACGGAAGCCGGGGCGGAGAATGAGGAATCGGCATCATGAGACCGGTCTTTGACTTTCTCGCCCGCAGCACGGTATTCGCGAACATCGTGCTGCTGCTCATCGCGGCGGTGGGTTTGATTGGCGCCTACAACCTCAAGCGCGAGGTCTTCCCCAACTTCTCGCTCGACATGATCGTCGTGCGGGTCATCTGGCCCGGAGCCGACCCGGCCGAGGTCGAGGAAGGCATCAGCCGCAAGGTGGAAGAAGCCATCGAGTCCATCGAGGGCATTCGCCAATACAGCTCCACCTCGGCCGAGGGCTACAGCAACTGCATCATCGAGGTGGCCAAGGGGTACGATCCTGAGAAGGTTCTCGACCAGATTCGAAACAAGGTCGAGGCCATCAACACTTTTCCGCTGGATGCCGAACGTCCCATCGTTGAAGAGTTGCTGCTCCGCTCCGAAGTGCTCAATCTCGCTCTTTATGGGGACGAGATGTCTGAGAAGTTGTTGAAGGAATGGGGCGAGACGCTGCGTGACGAGTTGCAGGCACTGCCCAGTGTGTCGCAGGTGCAATTGTTCGGCGCGCGGGATTATGAGATCGGCATTGAACTCTCCGAGGAACGCCTACGGGAATACGGTCTCACCTTTGAACAGGTTTCAGGAATCGTAGCCGCGAGCAACCTTAACCTTTCCGGCGGCACGATGCGCACGGAAGGTGAAGAGATTCGACTGCGTACCGTTGGCCGCAAGTACACGGGCGAAGAGCTGGCCAAGATCGTGCTGGCTGCCGGTCCCA
>JBJOID010000344.1:0-3944 GCA_046047315.1 Candidatus Hydrogenedentota bacterium
GCGATTGACTATATCTGGGCGGGCGGTTCGCTGCGCGGCAAGGTCGCCTCCTGCCGCGTGATCCACGAAGGGGCCTTCCGCAACAACCCGGAAGACCCCGGCAGCCTGGCGCTCAGCGACCACCTGCCCGTGCTGGCCGAGTTCTCCTTCGCGTAAGTTTTACTCGACCACGCGAATGATGCGTTGCGCGGTGTGGGCTTTGCCCCACATGTCCGTGGCGCGCACCTGGATTACGTGATAGCCGGGCGCCGGGCTGCTGCCCAGCTTGCCCCGCCACAAGTGAGGCGTGTCGGAAGGCTCCGGCGGAATGCGCCCGGCCACGTCGCTGAACTGATCGCCAATCTCCTTGAGCACGTCCTCGTTGTTAGGGTCTTTCCCGGAGAGTTCGGCAATCTTCTTCAGCAGCGCCACATGGCGGTTGAATTCGCGCTCGTAGTAGGGCGCCTTCCCGCTGTAGGACTCCAGCGGGGTCCATTCGCCGTCGCGGTCCAGGCGCATCTCCACCACGGATTTCTCGTTGCCGGAGAAATAATTCACCACCACTTCTGCGCCCGCCGCCTCGGCCACGCTCACCTGCTCCGGCGCCCACACGTCCATCTGGTATTCCGCCGGACGGCGGGCCGCCTTGAAGGCCATGCTGAACTGGTTGCCCTCGAAGCTCATGATGGCGTAGCCGTTTGGCCCGCCGTCGCGCATGGTGGTATGGGGAATTCCCACCTCGTCATACTGGCCCCGCATCCAGCTGCCGCCCGCTGTCATCAGGTTCAGGTGGTGGTGAGCTGCGTCACCCATCGGCAGGAAGCTGTGCTCCTGCACATGCGTGTGCGCCGAGAGCGAGAAGGTATGCGGGAACGGCTTCAGCAGTTCAATCACCTCCTGGTAGTCCGCGCAATCCTGGAACGGGATGTGCATCATCAGCACGATCAACTTGTCCTTCGACACCTGCGCCAGGTCATTGCGGATGAATTCGATCTGGTCCTCGCCAAAGCGCCCCTCGTACTTGCGCTCCTTCACCTTCCACCAGATGTTGTTCAGCACGAGGAAGTGCACGTCGCCCATGTTCAACGCATACCACGATGGGCCAAGGTAGCGCTCGTACGTGTCGTCTGAATCGCGCGGGTTCTTCACGTTGAAGTTGATGTCGTGGTTGCCAATCACATGCAGCCACGGGATGCCCAGCAGACCGGCCTGCGCGATCACGTCCGGATATATTTCCAGCCCGTCGAAGACGAGGTCTCCCAGCGATGCGCCGAGCGACGCGGGCACGGTCAGCAGCTCCTCGTAGATGTCGTGCGAAAGGAAGTCCACGTCGCGCAGGTCGCGCGGCTGCGGGTCTCCCATCACCACCATCCGGAAGTTCGCAGGTTCCTCGTTGCGCACCAGCGGGAAATCGACGCTCTCGGGCAGCGGCCCGGTCGGCGCCACGCCCTCATACTTGCCTTTCGGTGAGCCGTTGGGTTTGTGGATATAGTAGAAACGCGCCACCGTGCCGTTGTGTTCATAGGGAGTTTTCCAGCCGGAAGGCTTGATTACAAAGAGGATCGTGTCGTCGCCGCAGGGCAGCTGATAAGAGCCATCCTCGCCGGTGCTCACCACCTGCAGCCCGTTGGACACAGCCACACCGGGAATGCCCGGCTCGCCCGCCTCGCGAGCGCCGTTGGCGTTCTGGTCCTCGTAGACCACCCCGCGCGCTTCGGCCGCCGAGGCACTGGCAGAAAAAATCGACGTCGCCGCCATTACGGCGCACGGCAAAAATGCCCGTTTCAGCTTCATGGTCATCCGCTCCCTTTGGGTTCAAGCTCGCCACCATAGCGCAGCCAGTGACGACGTCACAAACCTAACCGTGCTCTAATGCGGGCGCACGCGCTATAGTGTGGGCATGCCACCTGTGAACATAGATCCGATGCAACTCTACCTGGGCCTTGCCTTGGCCGCGGGCTTCGCGGCCGGCGCGCTGCTGGCCGGTCTGCTGACCTGGCTGCTCATGCGGTCAAGGTTCAGGCTTTTCCTTGCCGACCTCGATCGCTACCACGACCTCGAGCTGGCGCAGGTGGAGGAACGCCGCGCTTACGTGGAAAACCTGGCCGGACAGGCCCGGGTGCAATTGGCCGAGAGCAATGCCGAGGTGGATCGATTGCTGGATCAGGTCTCCGCGGAACGCGCCCGGCTGGCCTCCGCCCTCGAGCGTTGCAACCAGATACCACGCCTTGAAGAGAGCCTGCTCGAGCGGGACCGCCTCCTGTCAAAGGCGCGTGAAGCCCTCGGCGCCGAGCGGGCCCATACGGCCGAACTGCGCGCCCGCATGGAAGAGGCGCAGCGCGCCGCCGAGGAGAAGCTGCTGCTCTTGCAGGAAACCGAAGCGCGCCTGCGCGACACCTTCAAGGCGCTCTCCTCCGAGGCATTGAAGGTCAACACCGAACAGTTCACCGCGTACGCGCGCCAGTCGCTGGAGCAACAGCAGGCCGAGGCGCGGCACGAACTCGAGAAGCGACAGCTGGCCATCAACGAGGTGGTAAAGCCGCTGAGCGAATCACTCACCAAGGTGGACGAGCGCATCGGTGCGCTCGAGCGGATGCGTGAACAGGCTTATGGTCAATTGAGCGAGCAGCTTAAGATGCTCGGCGAGAGCCAGCAGCGCCTCCAGGCGGAAACCGGAAACCTGGTAAAGGCGCTTCGCGCCCCGCAGGTGCGCGGCCGCTGGGGTGAAGTGCAGCTGCAGCGCGTGGTCGAGATGGCCGACATGCTCGAATACTGTGACTTTGTGCAGCAGGAGAGCACCGACACGGATGCGGGCAAGCTGCGCCCCGACATGCTGGTGCGTCTGCCCAACAACAAGACCATCGTCATTGACGCGAAGGTGCCCCTCGACGGCTACATGGACGCGCTCGAGACTGAAGACGAAAACCAGCGCGAGGCCTGCCTGGCGCGGCACGCCGCGCAGGTGCGCAGCCGCATGGTGCTGCTGGGGCAAAAGAAATACCAGGACCAGTTCGATCCCGCTCCCGAGTTCGTGGTGATGTTCCTGCCGAGCGAGTCCTTCTTCAGTGCCGCCCTCACGCAGGACCCCAAACTGCTGGATCAGGGCGTGGAGAACAAGGTGCTCATGGCGACGCCGACCACGCTTATTGCGCTGCTCAAGGCGGTGCATTACGGCTGGCGCCAGGAGCAGTTGACCGAGAACGCGAAGGTCATCAGCGACCTTGGCGTGCAGCTCTACGAGCGGGTGCGCAGCCTCGCGGGACATTTTCTCGCCATGCGCAAGGGCATAGAGATGACATCTGACAGCTACAACAAGGCCGTGGGCACGCTCGAGCGCCAGGTGCTTTCCACCACCCGCAAGTTCAACAAGCTCGGCGCCGCGAAGGGCGATCCCGTGCCCGAGATAGAGGAAGTGAACACCCCGCTGCGTCCGCTGCAAGCCGAGGAACTGCGCGGCCTGCTGCCGGGGGCCGAGGAATAATCCGGGCTACGCTTCCTGCTCAAGGACATGAATCGCGGGCAGCTCGCGGTATCGCTCGTTGTAGTCCAAGCCATAGCCAACGACGAAAAGATCCTCGATGCTAAAGCCCGTGTACGCCGCAGTGGCGGGAACGACACGTCGGCTGGGCTTGTCGAGCAGGGTGCACAGCGCGATGCTGGCTGGCCCCTGTGACTGGAGGTGCGCGCGGATCGCGCTGGCCGTGCGCCCCGTGTCGAGGATGTCTTCCACGAGAATCACCGCGCGGCCGCGCAAGGGAATTGAAATGGGCAGCTCCACCCGCACCTGTCCGGTGGATTCCGTTCCCGCATAGCTCGCGGCGCGGATGAATTCAATCTCCACGGGGCAGCGCATGGCGCGCGCCAGGTCGCTAACGAAATGAAACGCGCCCTTCAGCACACCCAGCAGCACCGGATTCTGGTCCGCATAGTCGTGCGAAATCTCTTCGGCAAGTGACCCGATGCGC
>JBJOID010000345.1:0-5322 GCA_046047315.1 Candidatus Hydrogenedentota bacterium
GACGACCCCCTCCTCTTCCAGCAGCTCGCGTTGTAGCAGGGGGCGCTCTCCGGCGCCCTTGCCGCTGATTTCGCCCTGTCTGTTGATGACGCGCTGCCACGGCACGCGGGGATCAGAGCAGCCGCGCAGGGCGTAGCCCACGGCGCGGGCGGCGCGCGGCACGCCGAGGATGGTGGCGATCTGGCCGTAGGTCATCACGCGGCCACGGGGGATGTCACGCACGAGTTTGTAGACCGCTTCGTAGAAATTGGGCATGCGCGGCATCGTAGCAAATCTGCTATCCTCGCGCGCGGAGGAATGCCGCCGCATGGACCAGCCGATCGCCGCCATCCCGCTTACGCCCATCAAGGGCGGGGCGGCCTGCGCCATCCATTTCGACGACGATGTGATCAGCCTGCGGGCGGACGACGGGCGGGTGCTGTTGATGCTGCCGCGCGAGGAAGCGCCCGCGCATATCCGCTTTGATTGGCGCCTTCCGCACGGCCCGGTGATTTCCTTCGTGATCGTCGAGGGATTGCGCGCCTACACCTTTCGGGGCAGCCGCGAGGCCGTGCGTGCCTTGTTGCAGTGGCTTCCACTGCGCACCAGGGAGGCGCTGGCGCAGGAAATGCGCTGGCATGGCACGGGGGTGGTGCTGTTGGGCACGGTGATGTTGCTCTTTCCCCATGCGCAGTTGTGGCCCTATGCGGGTGTGGCCGCCGTGCTGGCGGGCTGCCTCAGCGTGCTGCGGCCGGTGCGTGGGCAATATGGCGTGAACGCCGGGCTGTTCATGGTCCTCGGTTTTCTGCTGCTCTTCGCCACGCCCTGGATGATTCCGCCGCAATCGCCCCTGTTCTGGCCCACGCTGTTTGGCGCGTTGCTCGTCCTTTGGGGCATCCAGCAAACCTCGCTGCTGTCCCCCCAACACCTGCTGGAACAGTCGCGCGCCTCCACCACTGGGGCGCGGCGTTTGCTGCGGCGCGGCAGCCGGGTGCCCGCTGTCATGTCCACCATCACCATGGGCTGCTCGATTCCACTGCTGGCGCTGGCCTGGCAGAACCGCGCCGACGTAACGCTGCTGGTGAGCTATGCCGCGCTGGCCGTGGTCACGCTGGGCATCGCCGCGACGATTATTCTGCGCGGCAGGCACTCTTTCCGCGAACTGCTGCTTGGGGGGCAGTGGGCGGTGGTGCTGCTTTACTTCCTGACGGCGGGGCTGATCTGGCATTCCACGGTATACCCCAACGACCCCACGCCGTATCCGCTGGGGCCTGTTTTCGGCTTTCATTCACCGTATGTCTTTATGCCGTTGCTCGGTCTGGTGATGTTATTCAACGTGGCCCTGCGGCGCGTGATCCGTGCGCGCCTCGCCACGGACGAGGAGGAGTGGTGATTAAGGGACTGTTCGAGACGCACCTTAACGTGCGCGACCTGGAGCGCTCGATGGCGTTCTACGGGGCCCTGCCCAACTTCCAACTCGGGATGTTCGAGCCCGGGCGGCGCATCGCGTTCTATTTCATCGGCGGGTGGAACCACACCATGCTGGGCCTTTGGGAAAAGCCGGAAGCCGAGGTGTCGCCGCAGCATCTGGCCTTCGAGATCGCGTTGGAATCCATGGCCCCGGCCATCGAAGACTTGAAGGAGAGAGGCATTGCACCGCTGGATTTCTTCCAGCAGCCTAGTGAGGAACCGACGGTGTTCGCGTGGATGCCCGCCGCGGGAATCTATTTTCACGACCCCGACGGACACCTGCTGGAGTACATCGCGAGGCTGGAGGGGGAGCCGCAGCCCGAACGCGGACTGTTGACGCTGACGCAATGGCGGGAAGCCAGGGATTGACAACTGAATAAAAATTCAGTATAAAGGGTTTCGCCACAAGTTTGGGAGGCGAAGCCATGCGCATGCGGGAATTGGTTCGATACGGCGTGCCGGAGGAGGTGATGCGGCTGTGGGAGCGGGAGGAGGGGGAACAGTTGCTGCCTTTGCAGGAGCTGGCGGTGAAGCGGCACGGACTCTTCGGGGGAGACAACCTGCTGGTGCAGGCGCCGACCAGTTCGGGGAAGACTTTCATTGGCGAGATGGCGGCGATTCAGACGGCCCTGCGGCGAAAGAAGGTGGTGTACCTGGCGCCCTTGAAGGCGCTGGCGGAGGAGAAGTACCGGGACTTCCACAAGAAGTATGCGCCCTATGGGGTGCGGGTGGTGATATCGACCCGGGACCACCGTGAGCACGACCGCGACGTGGAGGACGGGCGCTTCTCGGTGGCGGTGGTGGTCTATGAAAAGCTGAGCCAGCTGCTGGTGCGGCGGCCGGAGCGTCTGGCCGAGATCGATTTGGTCATCGCGGACGAGCTGGAGTTGTTGTCGGACCCCGAGCGGGGCGCGATGACGGAGCTCTTGTTGACACGCTTGTTGCAGTCAGGGTGTCGCCTGATAGGGCTGTCGGCGGTGATAGGCCACGCGGACCGGCTGGCACGGTGGATGCGGGCGCAACTGGTCTATTACGAACGCCGCCCCACGGAGCTTCGCTACGGGGTGCTGTGTGACGGACGCTTCCGCTATCGCACCTACAACGATTTCGGGCATGGGGAGGAGGGGCTGGTGGATGCCGGGAGCGAGTCGCCCTGGGAAGTGCTGACGCAAAACCTGGCGGCCTTCGTGGAGCGGGGGGAAAGCTGCCTGGTATTCGTGAAGGCGAAGCATGAGTCGCGCCGGGGCGCGGCGCTGCTGGCGGGGCGGCTGGAACTGCCGCCGGCCCGGCGCGCAATGGAGGCCCTGGAGGCGCTGGAACCGACGCGATCCCGCGAGGCGCTCCTGCACGCCCTGGGCAATGGCGTGGCGTTTCACAATGCCGACCTCTCGCCGGAAGAGCGGCAGATCGTGGAGCAGGCTTTTCGAGAAGGGGAGGCGCTGGCGATGGTCTCCACCGGCACGCTGGCGGTGGGGATGAACCTGCCGGCACAGAATGTGTTCATCTCTCCCGAGAAATGGCGCTACGACGAACGGCTGGATGTGCCATGGAAGACGCCGCTGCTGCACCATGAATACGAGAACATGAGCGGCCGCGCGGGGCGTTATGGCGCGGGGCTGCCCTTCGGGCGTTCCATCCTGATCGCCACCTCGCCCTTCGACTTCGAGGCGCTGTGGCGGCGCTATATCGAGGGGGAGCGCGAGGCGGTGGAGCCAAGGCTAGCGCAGGTGCCGCTCGATGCGCATGTGCTGCGGCTGGTGGCGAGCCGGCATTGCCGCACAGCTGCGGCCGTGACCGCGTTTCTGGAGAGCACGCTCACGGGCAAGTGGGTATGGCAGGAACAATACACCCGGGACGAGGTGGAGTTCCGGGTGCGCGCCGCCTTAAATCGCTGCGTCGAGCTTGGCATGTTGATCGAGGAGACGAACGGCCAGATGCAGGCCACGCCGCTGGGCTTGGCCGTGTCGGGCAAGGGCATCGGGTTGGAGACGGCGCGGCAGTTGTCACACTGGATCGACCGGTGTGATCGCCGTCCCTGGCATGCCTTGGACCTGATCCTCGCGGCGGTACTCAGCCCGGACGGGCGGCTGCTCCAGGTGATGCTCACCAGCCGTGAGTATGAGCAGGGAGGTTACCTGGCGCTGTTGAAGCGAACGGCGAGCGAATTGGAGATCGAGGCGGACACGGGAACCCCGCTCTGCCGGCTGCGACAGACCGTGGCGGCGCCGTTTTTCGATGAAGTGCGCGCGATCAAGGGGGCCTTGTTTCTGCATGCGTGGATGGACGCTACGCCCTTGCAGGAGATCGAAGAGCAATTCCACACCATGGCGGGGCAGGTGCTGGGGGCGGCCGATCAGATCAGCTGGCTGGTGGACGCCGCCGCCGCGCTGGCCGCCGCAGGGGGAGCTTCCAGCGGGATGGTCGCCCGGCTTGAGGAAACCTCGCTTCGCTTGCGTCATGGGGTGACGCAGGACCTGCTGCCGCTCGCGGGCGCTGGCATAACCGGTTTGCAGCGCAGTGGCTTGCTGCGGCTTCGGGACGAGGAACTGCTTGACAGCGCCACGCTCGCCGTGTCTTCGCCCGAGCTGCTGGAGACCTGGCTGCCGCCCGAGACAGCCGCCGGGGTGCAGCGCTGGGCGCGCCGTCAAACGGGAGCGGTGGACCGCGAGGCTCCGGCCCCGCTCAATGCGCGTGCCATGCAGCCGCGCACGCTGCTGGTGATCGACGAGGCGCGCCCCGGAGAAGTCCTTATCGCGGGAGAACGCGTGCTCTTGCAGGATAAGCAATACCGGCTGTTGCGCGTCCTGGCGGAGCGGCCGGGGCAGTGCGTCGGTTATGAGCAGGTCTATGAAGCGCTGTGGGGCGGGGCCGTGGTGGAACCGGGGCAGATGTACAGCCAGAAGCGCAACCTGCTCAAGCGCATCAGTGCCGTCATGCCGGGGGGTGAAAGCCTCATCGCCACGCGCCCGAAGCACGGATTCTTGCTGCGGCTCGATCCCTCCCAAGTGCAGATCAAATGCCAGCGACGGGTTACCGTGGCGGCATAGCTTCGCGTGTGGTTTGCGGCGTCCGGCGACAGCTGGCGTGCCTAGAGTGTCGCGTTCGCGCTGGCCACGTCGGTGCTGTGATCCACATGGCGCGACCGGTGGTTGTCTATTTCGTAGTCCGAAGGTACCGGCGTGGGGTAATCGTTATTGAAGCAGGCCAGGCAGAAGCCATCGCTGCGGCCCGCCGCACGCACCATCGACTCGATGGGCAGATAGGCCAAGGTGTCCACGCCAAGGAAGTGGCGTATCTCCTCGGTGTTCATGTTGTGCGCAATCAGCTTGCTCGGGTTGGCCGTGTCGATGCCGTAGTAACAGGAATTGATGATCTCCGGCGAGGAAATCCGGAAGTGAATTTCCTTCGCGCCTGCGCCCCACAGCGTCTTGATGATCTTGCGGGCGGTGGTTCCCCGCACGATGCTGTCGTCCACCAGCACAATGCGCTTGCCGGCCACGGCGCTTCGCGAGGGGTTGAGCTTGATCTTCACGCCGAAATCGCGGATGCCCTGTTCCGGCTCGATGAAGGTGCGCCCCACATAGTGGTTGCGGATGAAGCCCATGTCGAAGGGAATGCCCGATTCGTGGGCGTAGCCCAGCGCAGCGGGATTCGAAGAATCGGGGACCGCCATCACCACGTCCGCGTCGACCGGGGCCACCTTCGCCAGTTCGCGCCCGAGGTTCTTGCGCACCTCGTCCACCGAGCGGCCAAAGACGTCGCTGTCCGGCCGCGCGATGTAGACGTATTCGAAGATGCATCGCTTGTGCGGGCGGGCCTCAAAGGGGAACAGCGCCTTCACCCCGTCCTTGTTGATGACCACGACCTCGCCCG
>JBJOID010000346.1:0-18562 GCA_046047315.1 Candidatus Hydrogenedentota bacterium
TGAGCTGGGGCTCGGCGGCGAACTGGTACAAGGTGTCCACGACGCCGTTGATGCGCTCGATTTCCTCCTGCACCACCTTGCCAAAGGCGGCGCGGAATTCTTCGGAGTCATACTTGCGCGGCAGCAGCTGCGCAAAAGTGTTGATCGCCACCAGGGGATTCTTGATTTCCTGCGCGAGGCGCAAGGCGATGCTTTCCCACAACTGGCTCGACGCATCGAGGTCACGGTGAACCGCCGCCTCGGGCACGGTAGCCAGGGAGAACACGGCGCGCCCATCGGGCCGGATGTTGAGGCGGGCTTCGATACCCGCGCCGGAACCGGGCCTGCGAATCACCAGCGGAGATTCAATCGCCTCCCCCGCCTTGGCCCGCATCGCCGCGTCGCACAGTTGGGAATGCACCTGCTGAATATGCCGCCCGGCGGCCTCGTCTCGCGGGATCGCCAACAACGATTCCGCTTCCCGATTGATGGCCTCCACCTTCAGTTCAGGGTCGAGGCAGAGCAGCCCGACCGGGGCGTCGTTGAGCGCATCGTCGTAGCGAGTCTGGGTTATTTGCGTGCGGGCCTGCGCGCGCACCTCGGAGAGCGCCCGCCCCAGCAAACGGGCGAGCACCAACAAGTAGTCCTCGTGTTCCGGGGCATAGTCCCCGCCACTGGCTGGAGGAGACGCCAGCAAAGCCCCCTCGATACCGGCGTCGCCCAGAAGCGGAACGCAGACAGACGCGCCAAAGAGCGCCACGACCCGGGCGGCGGAGGGGGGAGAATCGCTGGGACGAAACAGGCGTGGCAGGGATTCAAGCTGTTCGGCAAGCGCGGCGCCATGCGCGGGACGGTAGGCCGCCCGGAAGTCCTCGGGGATGTTCTCGCCCGCCGCCAGCACCAGCCCGCCCTGGCCGTCGGAAAGCAACACGGCGCACCGGGAGGCCCCGATCCCCTCGCGGCATAGCTCGACTCCGAGACGGGCGGCCACCGCGGGGTCGTCTCCGGCGCGCCAAGAGCGGGCGAGACAGCGCATGGCCGCCTCCCACGCTGGGGCCGGATGGGCGGGATGACGCTGTTCAGCGCGGGTTAATGGGGTAACCACGCCGCCTGGATAGGCGCCATTGGCGTGAGCCGGGAGCAGGCCTTGCGATGCGAAGGCCAGTGCAAGCTCGGCCTCTGCGCCGGGATGCAGCACTGCCCTTACTCCCGAGCGAAGCCAGGCCGCCTCGGCCAAGGGGTCCCGCCGGGTGGATAACACAAAGACTGGGCGCCCCGGCGCGACCGTATTGATGGTTTCGATGGGCGCGGGAGCGAGTGAGCTGCCCGCGTCATAAAGCACCACATCGGGCAGTCCGCCGCGAATTCTGCCAGCTGTTTCTGCGCTGGCGGATTGCAGCACCACGGCGCGTTCCGCCGCCGCGTTCCGAACGCGCGCTATCAGCGACTGATCGGTACTTATCAGCAGCGCTACCATCATACGCGCATCCTCTCAAAGGCGCTTGCCCGGGCAAGCGGCAACACCAGGAAGAAGGTGGTGCCGACCCCGGGGGCGCTGGTCACGTCGATTTCGCCATGGTGTTCCAGAATGATGGAATGCACGACGCTAAGCCCAAGGCCGCTGCCGTGGGCCTTGGTTGTAAAAAACGGGTTGAAGAGTTGACGAAGGTTCTCCTCATTGACGCCGCAGCCCGTGTCTGAGATGGATATCTTCGCGCAGGGTACTTCTTCCAACTCGCCGCTGTCACGTCCCATGACGTGGCAGTAACCATAATGAACGCGAATGTTTAGCAGACGTTCTGCATTGTTCTCCATCGCATCCACGGCGTTCAGGAACAGGTTGAGGAAGACCTGCTTCAACTGTTGACCATCGCCCAGCACCGGCCTTGCCTCAGGCGGAAACGCCGCCTTCACGGTGATATCGCACTTCTTCAGCTGGTTTGCCATCAGCGCCAGCACATCACGGACGATTTGCTCGAGGTCCTGGGGCAGGAATTCAACCGGCGTCGGGCGCGCGAAGTTGAGCAGACGCGTCACGATGTCATCAATGCGCTGCACTTCGGGTGGCACCACTTCCACGAACGTCGTGCGGAAGTCCGCATCGTCATAGCGCTTCGTAAGCAACTGGGTGAAGGTCTTGATGGACTGAAGCGGATTCTTGATCTCGTGGGCCATTCCCGCCGCCATGGTGCCAATCGAGGTGAGGCGGTCGGCGCGCTGCACGCTCGACTCCAGGCGCTTGATCTGGGTCAGGTTGAAGAGAATGACCATGGCTCCGGCCGCCACGCTGCTGGAGGTTTGAAAATACGACGAGCTCATGGCCACAGGAATGAGGTCCCCCTCAGGCCCGGTGATCACGGTTTCCACATCTGCGATACCGCGGCGCTCCTCCAGGGTGCGCCGCAGCATTTGGGCTATCTTTGGCGGTGCGCCGTCAATCTTGTCTCCGGAGGCCAGCGGGCCGAGCATGGCCCGAGCCTCCTCGTTGACCGTCGTGACCTCACCCATCGGGTCGATGGCCACCACGCCCGCGCGCATGCTTTCCATGATGCGCTCAAGGTGCAGGTTTACCTTCTCGAGGCGCTCATACAGGCGGGCATTCTCAATGGCGGTGGCGATGGTGCCCGCCACCGAGCGAAACACGTGGTGATCCTGCTGAGAATACATGTCGTGGGAGTCCTTCTCCCCGAGCAGCATCATGCCGATGGGGCCGGACTTGGAGCGCAGCGGAACAAGAATACGGGCCAGGCGCGCATCGAGCATGGCGGCAATGGGCTCATGCGCCATGCGGTTGTTCGAGTGGTAGCGCATCTCCTGGCTGGACACCGGCACGGGATGTTCGCGCAGGAAGGCAATAAAGGCGCTGCTCTCCCTTTCATCCAAGGGCGCGTCCACAGTGCCGCTGGGATAAGCCTGGATCAATTTGCCGCGCGGCCCCTCCTCCACGAGGTAGATGCGCAGCCTGGTCACCCCGAGGGTCGAGATCACTTCTTCCGCCACGGTGCGCAGCAACACGTCGAGTTGCACCGTCTCAGAGGCCATGCGGATCAAGCGCTCGATAAGGCGCGCCTCGTCATAATGGCGGCGCAGAATGGTGCGGTTGGCGATGAGCTGCACGTATTCCTTCAGCGGCAATATCAGCAGCACAACCGTGACGGCGGAGAGCAGCGAGGAAATGAAGCTGCTGCCGAGGGTTTCCGTGAGGCTCAACCAATGGATCGTGGAGACGGTACCGAAGAAGACGACCGTAGTGAGCGCGGTAATGATGCCGTATACCGTGGCGCGCGATACCAGAATCCACACGTCGAGCAGGTGGTACCGAAGCATGGCGTAGCTGAAGATGCCCGCCATGAGCACGGTAAAGCAGGGTCCATAGATTTCAGTATTGGCGACGTTGAGGAAGGGTGCAATGACGTTGGTCGCCGTGCCGAGAATGGTCGTGGCGAAAATGCCCAGCATGACGTACTGCACCTGGCGGCGTTCGATGTCTCGGGCGCGGCGCAGCTTCTGCACCAGGTCATAGAGCATCGCGACCATCGACACGAGGATGAGCAGCGGAAACACGGAGAACACCGGTCCATAAGACGCTTTCGGCGGCGCCTCCGGAAAGACCTCCACCGAAGCCAGATGCCAGGGTGTAAAGGCAAGTAGGGCCAGTATCACGCCGCCCGTGTAGAGCAGACGCAGCACCACGTTCCGGTTGTACTCGCGGCGCCGGGGAAATTGACTAACGAAATGGTAGAACGTGGCGGGAAGAAAGCAGGCGACAACGAAGGTCGCGGTGATGGCGGCGGAAGCCGTCTCGACGGCGTTGCTGTGGATGATGGTCAGCACGCCGAGCGTCCACAGCGTGAGATTGCCCGCAAGCAGGGCGAAGAGCTGGTGGGTGAGCCTGCGCGGATTGTTGTAAACGACGAAGAACCCGAGGCCGCCGGTGAAGGTTGCGGCGATCACCAGCAGGATGCTAGCCCAGAACGTTTGGTCGTACCAGTTCATCCGGTCGGTCTCAATTCACACTGCGCATGACCGTGGCGGTATGGGTGCCGCCAAAGCACATCGAGGCCACGAGCAACGTGTCCACCCGGTTCCGCCGGGCGGTGTTTGGCACATAGTCTAGATCACATTCGGGATCAGAAAGCTTCAGATTAATCGTGGGGGAAACGATTCCCCGATCGATGGCGCAGGCCCCGGCGGCGATTCCCATGAGACCTCCCGCCGAGTAGGGCTGCCCCACCATGGACTTCACCGCGGACACGGGCACGCGATAGGCCCGTTCTCCGAGCACGGTCTTGTAGGCGTTGGTCTCCGCGCGATCGTAGAGCTTCATGGAGACGCCATGCGCCTCGATGCAGTCGATGTCGCCCGGCGCGGCTCCGGCCTCATCCATGGCGAGACGGCAGGCCCTTGCCAGCGCATCCCCGTTGCGCTCGAGGGTAAGCGGGTTGTGAGCCTCAGCCGCTGCTCCGTTTCCGGCCACCTCCGCGAAGAGGCGCGCCCCGCGCGCGCGCGCAGCCGACAGACGCTCCAATACAAGCACCACGGCGGCCTCGCTCAGCACGATGCCGTCGCTGTCGCCGCTGAAGGGACGCATGGCCTCGGCAGGCGCATCGTTCCGGTTGCTGAGCACCCCCAGCGAGCATGCCGCAGCCATGGCCATGGGAAACAAGGGCGATTCCGTGGCCCCGACAATCGCCGCATCCGCCCGACCCAGCTTGAGTTGAAGGCAGCCCCAGGCGAGCACGTCGAGTCCGGTGGAGCAACCACTCGCGATGGTGATTGCGGGGCCCTTCGCACCGGAGTCGATGGACACATGCACGGTGGCGGCATGTCCCGAGGTGGCGGATGACGCGTACTTACTCACACTGCCATACCCCTGGGTGCGCAGTGCCTCCTTATGGCCGTCATAGGCCTCATCCGGAGAACCAACGCTCGTCCCAATGGCGGTGGCAATCCGGTCCGCCGGATACGGATTGTTGGTATCGAGTCCCGAATCATGCATGGCCAGCCGCGATGCGGCGATTGCCTGGTGCACATGCCGGTGCCAGTTCTTCACCACGGCCTTCCGCATGAAGTCCTCGGGGTTGAAGTCGCGAAGCTCCCCCCCGATCCGGCAGGGCAAATCGGAAACATCGCAATTCTGGACAGGACCGATCCCGGAACGCCCGGCACAGATTGCATCCCAAAAAGCTTCACGGCCAATCCCGTTGCAGGCAAGCACACCGATGCCCGTGATGACGATGGGGTCCGCTGTGATGCCTGCCATGCTCAATTGCTGGCCGCCTTGAGTTGATGTTGAAACGGGAACCAGGCCACCTTGCTGGCTGGAAGCCCCGAGCGTTCGTTGAAAATTCGCACGAGGTTGCTGGCTGAATCGGCATGCCGCAGGGCCTCGTGCTGAAGCAGGGAAAACCGGTCGAGGCATTCCTCCAGTTCCAGCTCCCAGGCAACCAGCCCCTCGCAGGCCGACATGCCCGCGTAGACACCGAGGCTTGCCGCGTCCTGCAACAGACCATCCCTCTCCGAGAGCATGCGTTCCTTCGTCCAGCCTGCCATCCGGTAAGGCTGTACCCCGGGGTTCATACCGGAATCCGGCGCCACCCAGGCCCGGTAAGCATGTTCATCAATCTGGAAACCATAAGCTTCCTGCCAGTCGCTCCAGACGGACTCTGGCCGGAGTTCCGCGGGTGCCACCGAGACGGCCTCTGGCATGACACGCGAAATCAGGCGCAGCGTCTCGGCGCGCGTGTGGTGATCATCATGGGGAACGGGGTACGTAAACTCCGCTATGCGAAAGAGTTGGGCTCGCTGGGCCCGTTGCAGCGCGCGCTCGGCCTGCGATACCCCATGCGACTGCCCGAAGAAATCTTCAAGCAGTCGTTGACTGCCTGTATACAGGGGCATGCGCAGCACCCGGCATCCCGAAGCGTGCAGGGAATGCGACGAGAGCGTTTCCATCTCGCCGACCTGCGCGTCTCGACTGTAACGCACGGGCCGGTCGAGACCGCGCAACTCGTAACAAAGATGCTCCATGGCCTGCGCGGAAGCCCCTGCGCCCGAGAAATGAAGCGCGGCGGCGGTCGGCACGCAGTGCCGAATATGCTCAATCTCGCGCACGCAGACGCTCGGCGACTTGACCCGCAAGGGCATTGCGGACCATGGTGCAATCGGCCCGAGGGGAGCCCCGCCCCCTCCACGCACATGCTCGATCTCGAAGAGATGCAGCTTTTTACCTTGGTATATGGCGGGATAAGTGGCCGAGCTGTAGTCGGGCAGGGGCAATCGATCGAGTTGCCGCGCGAGCGCACGACGGCCACGACGCGTCTGCCCGTCGCGCATCATTACCAGATTGGGGTATTCCGATAAGGGTTTGTCATCCGGGCTGCTCCCCCACTCCGCAAGCACAACCTCGGGGTCATAGAGGATGGCGGCATCCAGGTTGGCGTCGGCCTCCACCAGCACCGGACCATAAGCCTCGGCGTAGCCGCCGGTTAGAAGCACACAGGTTTCCGGGCGATGTTTTTTAACGAGGGCGGCGGTCTGCCGAACCGACGGAACATCTTTACGATGAAGCACTTGCAACACGACAAGTGCGGGCTCCGAGGACAGCGCCTCCCGGAGGGCGCGTTCCACGCCCGGCAGAAATGCAGACCGCGATGCCTCAACGCAAGCCGGATCGACAATGGATTCCGGTTCTCCGGTATCGACAATGGATACCGGAACGCCCTCCTGAAGCAGCACGGCTGCAAGACGTGCCAGCAGATTCTGCGGCATCAAGTCGTCCATGCGCAGCGGATGTCCCGGCACATGCACCAGACAGGTCTTTCGATTCATCCTCCCCGTGGCTCCCCTTCCTAAAAGTCGCTACAGAGTTTATCGACCTCTCGGCAACCTCCCCCCGGCGGATACCGCTGCAATTTTTCTCGACGTGGCTTGGGTCTGGAGCAGAGCCACTGAGGGGCAAGTCCGACCGCAGA
The DNA here is from genome assembly GCA_046047315.1 of Candidatus Hydrogenedentota bacterium. Lineage (GTDB taxonomy): Bacteria > Hydrogenedentota > Hydrogenedentia > Hydrogenedentales > JAEUWI01 > WGMK01. The sequence goes on from JBJOID010000346.1 coordinate 6,954, forward strand.
TACCACATTTAGATGCTGAATCTGCTAAGGCACACTAAATGTAGGGATAATACTACCAAGAATCCCAAATAAGCGCAAGTAAAATTAACCTTACCCCAAAATGTGGTGTCCGGTGCTTTCTGTGTTGGTTTGTGCCCTGTGTGGAGTCCCGCTACAATCCGCCTCCTCCACCTCATGAGGAAACCTCCACCATGCGTTACTGGGCGCCCGTGCTTTCTATGGCTTTGGCCTTGGCAACGCTAGCGATACACAACCATCGCTTTCAGCCGTGGATGCTGGACGACGCCTACATATCCTTCCGCTACGCAGAGAATCTGGCGGCGGGCAAGGGCTTGGTCTTCAATGAGGGCGAGCATGTGGAGGGCTACACGACCTTCCTCTGGGTGATGCTGCTCGCGTCGGGCAGTGCGTTGGGCTTGCCGTTGGAGGCCTACTCGCGCGTGCTGAGTCTGGGCTTTGCGGCGGGCGTGGCGGTGCTGCTTGCCTTTGCTTCTCGCATCGCGCCCCGGCTCCCGGAGGGGGCCGGCCCGGTGTCACTGCTGCTCACGGGCACTTGCGGGGTGTTCACCGCCTGGACCATGTGCGGCATGGAAGTGCCGATGGTCGCCTTCTGGGGTATCTTGGCGGTGCTCCTGCATCTGCGCGCCCGGGAATTTTCCTTCAGTCCACTTTCCACGGCCCAGCCGCTGCAGACGGGGGGGAAATACGCCACGTTGGCTTGCGCGCTTTCCTGTGTGCTCGCCACCATGTCGCGTCCCGAGTCAGTGCTGCTCTTCCTGGTCCTGTTTACGGACCGCCTTTTCTTGAGCATTCGCCGGCGCGACGGGGATTTCTTCGTCTTCGGCCTCGCCTTCAGCGCGATATACCTGCCCTACTTTGCATGGCGCTTCTGGTACTACGGGCACTTCCTGCCCAATACGTTCTATGCGAAAGTCGGCGACAATGCGGGTCAATTGCTGCGCGGATGGAACTACACCACCGAGTTTCTCTCGATGGGCTTCACGGCCGCCGCCCCGGCTTATGCCGCGCTGTTGTGCATCGCGGCCCTGGGCAAGAGGCATTCCGGACTTTACGCCTTGGGCGGATTCGTGCTGGTCCACACGCTCTACGTCGTTGCCGTGGGCGGTGATGGCATGTTCGCCTCACGCTTCTACTCGAGCGTCCTGCCCGCTTTCGGTTTGCTGGGCGGATGTCTGCTGGCCCCGATGCTGCGGCGTCCCCTGCCCTTTCTTCTGGCGGCGGCGCTCATCCTGGCCTTCAACATGGCGCAAATCCACTCCGCCCGGAAGCTCAACACCAAGGACCCAGTGGCGCGGCTCGGCCTGGCGGTGGGCAACTGGCTGCGGTCGCATGTGCCCCCGAACACGCTTATCGCCACCAACACCGCAGGCTCGATCCCCTACGCGTCGAAGTTACCCACGATTGACACGCTCGGCCTGAATGACGAGACGATCGCGCACCGGTATGTGCCCAGCCTGGGAACCGGACACGCCGGACACGAGAAAGGCGACGGCGATTATGTCCTGTCCCGGCGGCCCGACATCATCCAGTTCGGCTCGGCCACGGGCAAGAAGGACCCCAGCTTCCTTGGAGACGAGGAGGTATTCAAGGCACCGCAATTCCGCAAGGACTACATGTTTCGCCGATACGCACTGCCCGACGGAGGCATGGTGCAACTCTACATACGCAAGGACCGCGAGGCCGCACTAGGGCTTCCCGCGCCGCTTAAGTAATGGCGCCACTTGTCTTTGCGTCATCCGCTCTCCTAGACTCACGCAACCATCCACGCTAATTAAAGGATTGTCCATGCGCGAACGGTATTTGTCGGCGGTGAAGGAGGTGCAGCACCACCTGCTCAACGAGTTGATTCCCTTCTGGCTCTCCCATGGGGTGGACCATGAATATGGGGGATACCTGAGTTATCTGGACGCGAACGGCAAGCCCACGGGCGAGACGGACAAGACGCTGATTTGCCAGACGCGCTTCCTGTACACCAGCAGCGCCGCGCACCGGGCCAACCTGGGCGACGGGAAGTTCCTCAATATCGCCCGGCAGGGCTTCGACTTTATCTGCGATCATTTCTGGGACCACGACAACACGGGGTGGTTTTGGGTAACAGAGCAGGACGGCACGCCAAAGAACCGCAGTAAGCTGACCTATGGGCAGTCCTTCGCCATCTACGGCATGAGCGAATACGCCATGGCCTCAGGCGATGTGCGGGCCATCGAGATGGCGGAGGAGACCTATCGAAGCCTGGTCACGCTGGCGGCGGACGGGGAACATGGCGGCTTCCGCGAGTTCATGGAGGATGACTGGAAGTCCAAGCGGCCGGGGCCCTACGGCGGCGACCGGAAATCCTTCGACGTGCACATGCACCTGATGGAGGCCTTCACGAACCTGTATGAGGCCACGGGCAACGCGAAATACAAGGAAGACGCGGAGTACGTGATCTCGCTGCTGTTCGATCACATGATCCACCCCGAGCACGGCACGGGCATCGCGCAGTTCGCCTTCGACTGGACGCCGCTGCGGGCCATCCTCTTCAAGGACGTGTGGGGCTCGGACCGCGATGTGGACGACGGCGAGGGGCGTCCGCTCGACAACACCAGCTTCGGCCACAACGTGGAGTTCGCGTGGCTGCTGAACCACAGCATCAACATCCTTGGGCTCAACGTGGATGACTACCGCGAGAAGATGCGGAAGCTGTATGACCACTGCGTGAAGTACGGTATCGACTGGGAACGCGGCGGGGTGTATTGCGAGGGGCCGAATGAGGGCCCGGCACGAGAGCGCAACAAGGAATTCTGGCAGCAGGCCGAGACGATGGTCGGCATGCTCGATGCCCACCTCGTCCTTGGCGATGAGAAATACTTCGCGGCATACGAGAATGTGCACCGCTTCGTGATGGATCACGTGATCAACCACAAGGTCGGCGAGTGGTATCCCTTGTTCGATGAGAACAACAACCGCCTGTGGGACTACATGGGCCACGCGTGGAAGATCAATTACCATACCGTGCGTGCGATGATAGAGTGCGAGCGGCGATTGTCGCGGTTGATTGCGGGGACGGAATGAGTTACGAATCCATTATAAACGCCGTGGCCCTCGCAGGCATGGCCTTTGCGGCAATTATCCACATGCTGCCCGTATCAGGTGTGCTGGGCGTACCGCAGCTTAAGTCGCTTTACGGACTTGAAGTTATCGGCGCAGACCTCGAAATCCTCCTCCGACATCGCGCTGTCCTCTTCGGACTAATCGCCCTCCTGCTTCTGGCTGCCATGGCCATGCCGCACTTGCGGGGTGCAGCCCTCCTTACCGCCATAGTCAGCATGGCCAGCTTCATAGTCATTGCCCTGATAGTTGGCGACTATGGCCCCAGCCTCAAGCGTGTGTTGTTAGCGGATATCATCGGCCTTGTGGCCATATTGCCCGCTATGCTCTCTTTCTTCCTGCAAACCCAAAGACCGGAGTAGCCGAATGTTTCATATATCAACCTGTATGAATGCCGAGATACTTTGATGAGCGCTATCCCCACCTGCCGCTGTTGCGGCGCGCCGTTGACGGATGTATTCGTGGACTTGGGGAAGTCGCCGCTGTGCGAGCGATTCCTGGAGGCGGATGAACTGAATGCCATGGAGCCGTTTTTCCCGCTGAAGGTGTGGGTCTGCGGCGAGTGTTACCTGGTGCAGTTGCAGGAATACGTGGCGCCGGACGAGATCTTCAGCCACTACGCCTACTTCTCGTCCTACTCGACCTCGTGGCTGGAGCATGCGCGCAAGTATGTGGAGATGATGTGCGAGCGCTTCGCGCTGGGCGCAGGCAACAAGGTGGTGGAGGTGGCCAGCAACGACGGCTACCTGCTGCAATACTTCGTGCAAAAGGGCATCCCCGCGCTGGGCATCGACCCGGCGGCGAACGTGGTGAAGGCGGCGGAGGAGAAGGGCGTGCGCACGCTGGTGCGTTTCTTTGGCGAGGCTACGGCACGCGAGGTCATCGCGTCGGAGGGCCATGCCGACGTGGTGCTGGGCAACAACGTGCTGGCGCACGTGCCCAACATCCAGGACTTCGTGAAGGGGCTGAGCCTGCTGCTGTCGCCCACGGGCGTGTTGACCATGGAGTTCCCGCACCTGCTGCGGCTCATCGAGGGCAACCAGTACGACACCATCTACCACGAGCACTTCAGTTATCTGTCGCTGGCGGTGGTGCAAAAGGTCTTCGGGATGCACGGTCTGCGCGTGTTCGACGTGCAGGAATTGCCCAGCCACGGCGGGTCGCTGCGGGTTTTCGCGTGCCACGAGTCCGCGCCGCACGAAGCGATGCCGGCCGTGCAGGCGCTGCTCGACGTGGAGGAGAAGGAAGGGCTCACCTCGATGGAGGCCTATGCGGCATTTCGCGAGCGGGTGATCGAGACGAAGAACTCCCTGCTGGAGTTCTTGATCAAGGCGCGGCGCGAAGGCAAGAAGGTGGCGGCCTATGGCGCGCCCGGCAAGGGCAACACGCTGCTCAACTACTGCGGCATCCGCGAGGACCTCATCGCCTACGCCGTGGACCGCAATCCCTTTAAGCACGGCAAGTTCTGCCCCGGTACCCAGATTCCCATCCACCCGGTTGAAAAGGTGGATGAGGACAAGCCGGACTACCTGGTCATCCTGCCGTGGAACTTGACCGATGAGATCGTGAAGCAGATGGACTACACGCGGGCATGGGGCTGCAAATTCGTGCGACCCATTCCGGGAGTGGAAGTGATTGGGTGACGGGAGCGGCCCTTGGCGCTAGGGGAGTATCCATGAAAGTCGTCTTATTTTGCGGTGGCATGGGGATGCGCATCCGACCATTGGGGCCGGGGGGCGGGGCGGAGGATTCCACGCCGAAGCCGATGGTGACGGTGGGCGGACGGCATCCGCTGTTGTGGCACGTGATGCGGTACTACGCGCACTACGGCCACACCGAGTTTGTGCTCTGCCTGGGCTACGGCGCGGATGTCATCAAGAAGTATTTCCTCGACTACAACGAGTACATGAGCAATGACTTCGTGATGGAGGGGGGAAAGCTGGAACTGAAGCGGAGTGATATCGACTCGTGGAAGATTCACTTCGTCGACACGGGCCTGAACTCGAACGTGGGCACGCGCCTGTGGAAGGTGCGGCACCTGTTGCAGGACGAGCCGATGTTCCTGGCGAATTATGCGGACGGCCTGAGCGACCTGCCGCATCCGGAGTACCAGCGCGCCTTCGAGCAGAGCGGCAAGACGGCGGCCTGCGTGTGCGTGCGTCCCCCGGCGAGCGGGCACGTGGCCAAGGTGGAGGACGACGGCAACGTGCGCGAGGTGTTGACCTATGAAGAGGCGGACCTCTGGATCAATGGGGGCTACTTCATCCTCAAGCGCGAAATCTTTGACCACATGAACGAAGGTGAGGAACTGGTGCGCGAACCCTTCCAGCGGCTTATCGACAAGCGGCAGCTATACGGCTACCGCTACAAGGGCTTCTGGCAGTGCTGCGACACCTTCAAGGAAAAGCAGGACCTCGACCAGCGCTTCGCGGCGGGCGACCGTCCCTGGCAGGTGTGGGAAAAGGCGGAAGCTGGCGCGGGAATATAGGTCATTTCGGTTGCAAGGAGTTAATGTTCCCCGTCCTACGGTGGGCATCCCGGCGCATGCCGAGCCACCAGTGTCGAACCCGACGCTGTTGTCGCTGAAACCTTCGTGACCTCTATCGCGGTCATCCGCCTAACCAGCGCGGCATTTGGCCTGCGGGTGCGCTTTCCTGCGTGGTGATGTTTGCGCCCCCCGGCGCAGGATGGTTACCCTGAGTCAGGGTTTCAATTGCGCGTGGAGATTCATCATGCCGTTTAAGCGATTAACGTTGTGCCTTGCGATGGCAGGGCTGCTGAGTGTTTCTGGCTGTAGCGCGACCAAGCCAGCGTCCAACGAGCCCGCGAAGCCCGTGATAGGCGCGGCCCTCTTGACGCAGACGCACATCTTCTACCAGGACATGGTGGCCGCCATGCAGCGCTCGGCGGACGAGATGGGCTTTCAGCTTCGCCCGCAATATGCGGAGTTCGACTCGCGCCGACAGAACGACCAGATTGAGATATTCATCGCCCAGGGCGTGGATGCGCTCATCGTGGCGCCGACGGATTCGAGCGGCGTTGCGCCGGTCATCGCGCAGGCGCGGGCTGCAGGGATTCCGGTATTCACGGCAGACATCGCCGCGCACGGCTCGGACGTGGTGTCACACGTGGCCTCCGACAATGTGCACGGGGGACGCCTGCTCGCGGAATACTTGGCCCAGCAGCTGAAGGGCAAGGGCAAGATTGCCATCATCGATCATCCCACGGTGGCCTCGGTGCAGGACCGCACCAAGGGATTCCTGGAAGGGCTGGCAAAGTATCCCGAGATGAGCGTGGTGCAGCGGGTGCCGGGAGAAGGCCAGCGCGACCGAGCCTTGCGGGCGACCCAGGATCTGCTCCAGGCACAACCTGACCTCGATGCCATCTTCGGTATCAACGACGATTCCGCGCTGGGCGCGCTGGCGGCAGTCGAGGCGGCTGGGCTGGCGGACAAGATTATCATCGTGGGTTTTGACGGCACACCAGAGGCGCGCGAGGTGATTGCGCAGGGCAAGGCCTTGAAGGCGGACGCGGTGCAGTTTCCCGAGAAGATAGGCGGAAAGACGATCGAGATTATCGCCAAGCACCTGCGGGGGGAGTCCGTGCCCGCCGTCGTGCCGGTCGAAGTGGCGTTGATAACGCAGGAATCGTTGGCGGCCGAGTGAGCAACGGGGCAGGCACAACATGACGCCGAGAGCCGAATCCTTCCGCTGGGGACTGCTCACCTATGGTCCGCTCCTCGCCGCACTACTGATCGAAGTGCTGGCGTTTGAGGTGATTGGCGCGCGCCAGGGCAACCCCGGTTTCGCATCTATTAACAACCTGATGCTGGTACTGAACCAGTCTTCCATCCATGGAGTCATGGCCGTCGGCATGACCTTCGTCATCATCACCGGTGGCATCGATCTTTCGGTGGGCTCACTGCTCGCGTTGTGCGGCGTGTTGTGCGCCATGGTGGTGCGGGCCGGGGGCGACCCGGTGCTGGCTTGGCTCGTGGCGGGCTGGGCCTTGGCCATGGCCGCGGGAGCGGCCTCCGGCGCAGTGGCGGGCCTCTTCATCACGCGACTGGCCATACCACCGTTTATCGTCACCCTTGCCCTGATGTCGTCGCTGCGCGGACTCGCCAATCTAATGACGGACGGCAAGCCGATCTCTCCGCTGCCCGAGGCATATGCCATGCTCGGGCGACACCAGATCGGCGGGGTGTTGCCGATCACTGTCCTCATCTTCCTGGTTGTGCTGGCCATGGGCATCGTGCTGTTGCACTTCACGCGCTTCGGCCGCCATGTGCTGGCCATCGGCGGCAACGAGGAGACGGCGCGCCTCAGCGGCATACCGATTGCGCGGGTCAAACTCGGAGTCTATCTGCTGGGCGGCGTGCTCACGGCTATCGCAGGCATCATGCTCTCGTCGAAGCTGGGCTCGGGGAGCCCCAAGGTTGGCGTGGCCGACGAACTGGCCGTAATCGCCGCGGTGGTGGTGGGCGGCACCAGCCTCGCCGGGGGGCGCGGTTCCATCATCGGCACCTTCGTCGGGCTCATCGTGGTATCCGTGCTGAACAGCGGCCTCACCTGGATCGGCGTTGAGACCTTCGGTCAGCAGGTAACCCTGGGCCTGGTGATTCTTGCGGCCGTACTGCTCGACCGATTCAAGGACCTCGGCACGGCGAGATAGGACGAAAGTGGTTTTCGCTGCATGCCGTTGGCGTGGCTCCCAACCCGATGCGCGTCACCACCGCAGCGGAAGGTGACCATGACTCCCGGTTGCCGAGTGTCTAGGTCCAGAACATCGACACCATGGAAAAGCGCGGCGCCAGATTCTGGCGCAGCGCTTTACGCTAAGCAGATCGTCCGATAATCAGGAAGCCGTCATCTCCACCGCGGCGCCGCCAAAGAGCGTGGCTGCGTCGGCCTTGGTCCAGAACCCAGCGCCGCCCGCTTCCGTAAACGTCGCATCATCGCCCTCGACCGTTACCGTCCCGTCGAGTATGGCCTTGTAGTGCTGCCCGGAAGCCTCGACACGGAGCGGAATCCATTCCTTCTCCACCTTCGCGTCGGCGCTCGCAAGTTGCTCGCGCTCGCCATTCACCACCTTGTACACCCGCAGGTTGCCTTCCTTCGGATTATAGCGGGCCACGTAATAATTGTTCTTGTCCTTCACCCGCCAGATGATGCCGCCGCCCTGATCCATTTCCCCGGCAACCGACTTCAAGTGAATCGAAATGGCGCCGTCCTTAAGCTGGAGCTTGTCGGTCCAGAGGATGTTGAAGGTCTCAATGGCCGCCTGCTCCACCTTCGTCACGCCGAACACTGGCTCGTCCGTAGGACCCTGCACATCGGGAACAATCTCCCACTTCGCCAGCGGGCCGTTCTGCTTGGTCGCTTCCACCTTCCAGAACTCAGCCATGCCCTCAATCGAACCCGTCTCCGGGTGGGATTCAGCCGGGGCGGCCGAATTCTCGGGGGCCGGGGCGGACTCGGGCGCGGGCGCGGGGGCGGTTGTTTCGGGGTTGGCAAAGTCGTCGGGCCAGTTCGCGCCCTGGTCAATCCACGCGCGCAGCAAGCCAATCTGCTCGGCGCTCAACGGATCGCCCTCGGGCGGCATGCGGTCGAAATTGTCGTTGGTGCCAGCCACCAGCTGAATCAGCAAGCTCTCGGCGCTGTTGCCCGCCACGACCATGGGGCCTTCGGTGCCGCCCTTCATGGCCTCTTCCTTGTTGTGCATCCGCAGGCCGGACTTCTTCTTTTCCGCGCCGTGGCACTCGATGCACTTGGCCTCGAAAATCGGCCAGATATCCGCCTTGAAATCCACCTGCTTGTCGGCAGGTGGCGGCAATTCCTCCGCCGCGGCCACACCGCAGCCCAACGCCAGGCCAACACTCAAACCAAGCTTCGTGGCGATACGCATATTAACCTCCTTAGCCGGGCGTTACCCATGCCCGGAAATGAGCCGAAAGGCTAGCACAGGCTCACGAAGTGCTGCAATACCGGGCTCAGGGCTGCTGATGCGCCCAGGTCGCCCCGTCAAAGAGAAGGGTGTCACCGCGCTGCATGGCCTGTTCATGAATCGTATTCACATGCGGCAGGCGCACCCGGCAAAGCCCCCGGGTGAGCGCGAGAATTTCCACGCGGTCTATCTTTCCCGCGCGCATCACGGCCGTCACCACGAATCCCCCCTGCGCCCGGAGGAAGTGAAACTCCACGTCCTTCCAGCCGGTGGGCAGCGCCGGGAACACGTCGATGGTTCCGGCATGGCTTTGCAAGAGCATTTCCATGGTGGCGGCCGCCGCGGCAAAGTTGCCCTCGAGCGTGAAGGGACGGTACGTGAAATCGCTGTATCCCTTGCCCGATTGGTCGCCGTTGCAGTGAAAGCTATTCCGGAGGCAAAACGCCTCGGCGAAAATGCGCAGGGATTCGGCCGCCCGGTTGCCATCGCGGCCGCGCGCCGACAGCGCCGCGTGCCATGCGAAAGAATAGCCGGTCCATTGCTTGGTTCCCAGCCGCTCGAGGTGGGCCAGGTTGGCCTGATACAGGGCATAGGCCTGCGGGTTTTGACTGGGGTCGATCAGGCCCAGCGGATGCAAGGCCATTATATGCGACAGGTGACGGTGCGATTCTTCCAGCGGATGCCCGGCGGCCACCTGAAGCCCCCCCTCTTCCCCAAAGGCCAGGGGAGGCATTTCACCGAGGGCCTTCTCCCAGCGCGCAGCCTCGTCGGCCTTGTCGAGTTCCCGGGCAAGCTCCGCAGCCTTATGGAAAGCCCATTGAATGAGGGCGTTGTCGTAGTTGGTGATGCTTGGAAACCAAGCCTTGGGGCTGTTGTTATGGATCTCGGGGGAGGAACTGAGCGGCAGCGTGCGCTTACCCTGCTTGTCGCGCTCGTTGGTCACGGCCTCCAGAAAGGTGGCAACCGCCGCAAGGTATGGATAGGCCCGCTCCTCAAGGAAGCTGCGGTCCATGGTGTAGCGCCAGTGCAGATAAAAGTGGTGCGCCAGCCAGGCGCTGGTGGTGGCCGAGTGGGTGTATTGGCGCCAGCCGCCAATCTGATTGTTCAGCAAGTCGGCCGTCATCGGAACGTTCAGGCCCGGCATGTTGAAAAATCGCTTCGTCCAGCCTTCGCAATTGGCCTTGGTGTCCCACAACCAGTCCACAAAATTCTGGGCCTCGGCGAGCCGTCCCCCAGTGTAGGCTGGCCAATAGCTCAGCTGGGTGTTGAGATCGTGATGGTAGTCCCCTTTCCAGGGAGGCAGCTTTCCGTCGTCCGCGGTCCATGGCCCCTGCAGGGTAATCGGGGGCGCGCCATGCCGGCTGGCCGCGCCAAACTTGTACAGGTCCAGATACCACTGACGCTCAAGCGTGGCGTCGGGCAGGGCAATCCATCCCTTGCGCCAGTACTGCCGCCACCATTCGCGATGGCTTTGCTCCAGTTGCGCATGGCCCTCGCCAAGGACCCGCTCGACCCGCTCGCGGGCCACCTTGAGCGGCTCGGCGCCGTCATTGCTGGTGGCTACCGACCAGCCCGCGCGCCACGCGCCATCGGGCTGGCGCGCCCATCCCAGATAGACGGCAAAGTGAAAGCCGCCGAAGCCTTGTTGCTCGTAAGCCTGCCAAGTGTCACCCGACTGCTCGAGCGGCGCGGGATAGCCCAGATTCGCCAGTTCGCCCGCACTGATGGCCGGGGTGTCGTCGGTCTTTTCCTTGCCGCCAAAAAGCGGCGCGCGAAGAAACGCATCCACCCCTTCCGAGCCCCGCACCGTCACCACGCCCACCGGCTCCACGGCATGCACCCACACGGTGGCGTTCACGCCGCCCCCGAGCGAGAGCGAGGCCTCGGCCGCGCCAAGGTGTAGCGACGCGGACTCAAAACCCGGGGCGGTGATCTTCAGCTCGATTCGCCCCGCCGGAATCTTGGTGGGACCCGGCCGGTTGTAGGGCGCTTCATAGAGCCGCATCAAATCCTTATGCCGGCCCTCGCGCTCCCACGCCCGCATGGTCTTGTAGTTGTAGTCGGCGCTGTGAAACTCCGGCACGGGACGCAGGTCCCACAAGCCGGTATGGTCAAGGCTGATCTTCAGCGGCTCGCCGTCCCCCCATACCAGCGCGCCCAGCGTGCCGTTGCCGAGCGGCATTGCCTCGTCCCAAACCGTGGCAGGTTCCGTGTAGTGCAGCCCGTGAACGTCGGTTCTGGGAGAAGGTGGTGGTGTGTCGACCCCCAGCGTCAGCGCTGTCACCAACAAAAAGAAATTCATGCGGATACTCCCCGGTCTGTTCGAGCCATGAAGTATCAGCAACACCGGGCGGCGGGGTCAACCCGTGACAGGAAATCTCCCACGCCACAACAAAAGCACAACGGCACCCAGCACGAGGAAGTCACCGAGAAATTCCCAAAAGCTGACCGGCTCGCCGCCCGCCCCACGGCATTGACAACCAAAAGGTGGCGTCGGCCCGACATCACCTTCTGGTTCTCCCTCCTCGGTCGGCTCGCCCTCGGCGGCGCCT
>JBJOID010000347.1:0-3868 GCA_046047315.1 Candidatus Hydrogenedentota bacterium
TGAGTCCGCCGCTTACCACCGTTCGGTTGCCCATGCAGGAGATTTGCAAGGAGGCGGTGCGCCGCCTCTTGTCCAAAGTGGAGGACAGCGCATCGGAAGCGAGCTACCGGGTGGAACACCAACCCCGGTTAATCGTGCGTGCATCGACCGCAGCCCCGCGCGCCATGGCCTGACACGGCCGCTTCGGGCGGGTCCGTTGGACAGATCGACGGCTTGCCGCTTACAATACAGATGGAAGCTCTTCCTCAGGGCGCCGGGCGTCTCGAAAGGAGGGACGCACACCATGACTCCGCTCGCTTTCTCCGACAACGCCAAGATGCTCACGAAGATTTTCCGCGCCCACCCGTGGCATGGCATCTCGATAGGCAAGGACGCCCCCGAAGCCGTGACAGTCTATGTGGAAATTTTGCCCACGGACACGGTGAAGTATGAGTTGGACAAGACCACGGGCCTGCTGAGCATCGACCGTCCGCAGCGCTTCTCCAATGTCTGCCCGGAAATGTACGGCATGATTCCGCAGACGTATTGCGGCGAGCGGGTAGCGGAGTTCTGCCGGAGGAAGACGGGGCTGACGAGCATCGCGGGCGATGGCGATCCGTTGGACGTGTGCATCCTCACGGAGAAGCACATCGCGCATGCGGATATCTTCGTGCGCGCCCGCCCGATTGGAGGCCTGCGCATGATCGACGGCGACGAGGCGGACGACAAGATCGTGGCCATCTTGGACGGCGATCCTTCGTATGGCTTCTGGCGCGACATCTCGCAATGCCCGGCCATGATGATCGAGCGGCTGAAGCATTACTTCCTGACCTACAAGCAGGCGCCAAATGCCGAACGGCCAGCCTGTGAAATCACCCATGTGTACAGCGCGGAGGAGGCGAAGGAAGTCATCCGGCGCAGTCAGGAAGACTATCTCGCCAAATACGGCGACGTGGCGGAAATGCTCAAGCGGCTCTACGAGGACGCGTAGTCACGCCGAGGAATCTTCCTAACGGTTCGTACGTATCTGGTCGGGCATCAGCGATAGCTTCGCGGCGTAGTCATCCCTCTCTAGATGAGCGGCGTCACACCGGGCACGGCAATCTCCGGCGCGGGCAGGTCGCCCATCACCATCGGGTCGGGCAAGAGGTCCAGACTGGATTCATTCATCGCGAACTCCCAGGCGACTTCCTGCCCGGTGTAGGCCGACATACGGCCCATGATGGCCGCGAGCGTGCTCTCCGCCAGTTGCTTCGCTTCATTGATGGGCTCGTTCTTCAGGATGGCCTCGATCAGGTGGACGTGCTCCTGCACGTAGGGGTTTGGCGCCGAGTCGCGCACGCGGTATTTGTTCTCCCCCGAGATGCGGTCGCGGCAGTTTGAGGTGCCCTTGGTTCCCGCGACATGCTCGGCCACACGGCTGAAGGTGTCGGCATTCTGGCGGCAGAGACTCTGCACCAGCACGCCGTTCGGGTATTCAAACTCCACGGCGAAATGGTCATAGATGTGGCCGAACTCAGCGCCGGTGCGCTGCGAACGTCCGCCCATGCCCACGGCCTTGACGGGGTGGCCGCCCAGCGCCCAGTTCATGATGTCGATGTTGTGCACATGCTGCTCGACGATGTGGTCTCCGCTGATCCAGGTGAAGTAATTCCAGTTGCGGTTGTGGTACTCCATGTCGCTCCAGCCTTCCTGCCGGGGGACCGCGGGATAGTAGCCATAGTCGCCAATCCAATAGCAGGCCGCCGAGACGATGTCGCCTATGGCGCCATCCTGGATGCGTTGAATCACGTCCCGGTAGCCCAGGTCGTGGCGTCGCTGGGTTCCACTGACGATGCTCAGGCCCTTGGCCTTGGCGATTTCGCCCGACTCGATGACGCTCTTGACCTGCCGGGGGTCGGTGCCCGCGGGCTTCTCGATGAAGCAATGCCGACCCGCCTCAACGGCCTTGCGCAGGTGCGCCGCGCGATAGGCCGGTGGCGCGGCCAGCAATACGAGATCGACCTCGGCGTCGATGACTTTCTGGTAAGCATCGAAACCGAAGAAGGCGGTCTCGTCAGTGACCGCATATTGCGCGCCCAGGGTGGCCAGCTTTGTCCGGCTGTCTTTCAGCTGATCCTCGAAGAGATCGCACTGCGCCACGATTTTCACGCCGGGGTGCGCCTGGCAGCAGTCGCGCGCGGCGCCATTGCCGCGGCGCCCCGAGCCGACCAGTCCCACCCGGAGGGGCGCCTGCGGATCGATGTTGGCCGAAGCCGCGCGCGCGGCCGCGATGACCACCCCGGCTGCCGCCGCCTGCTTCATGAATCCACGCCGTGTCGTGCCCATCTTCAGGTACATGCTTGTCTCCCTCCGGCCGCCTGCCCGTCGCAGCGGGTAGATGCTTCTAACGCCCTTCCGCCGTCGATTGCAAGCCGCCATCCGCGGGGACTTGTGGCGGGGACTTGTTTGCCCGGCTAAGCTCCTGTGATAATTCTGGTTACGTAGAAGCCCGCGCATTCCGGCTTTCCGCCGGTAGAATGAACGCATGAAAGAAATCGTCATCAATGTGAATCCCGGGGAGACGCGTATCGCGATCCTTGAGGGAGGCCGCCTGGCGGAACTGCAGATCGAGCGGCAGGAAGACCCAAGCCAGGTGGGCAATATCTACTTCGGCAAGGTGGACGCGGTGGTGCCGGGGATGCAGTCGGCGTTCATCGACTACGGCGACGACAAGAACGGCTTCCTCTACGTGAGCGACATTGCCGGCGCGGAGGGCACCGGCGACATTGTGCTGGAGGACGGCATACCCCGCGCCAAGACCCGGGCCGCGCGCGCCCGGCAGCAGCCCATCGAGACGATGTTGAAGAAGGGGCAGCCCATCATGGTGCAGGTGGTAAAGGATCGCCTGGGCACCAAGGGGGCGCGGCTGACGAACTTCATCACGATACCCGGCCGCTACATGGTGCTGATGCCCACGGTGAACACGCTGGGGGTATCGCGCAAGATCGAGAGCGGGGCCGAGCGCGACCGCTTGCGCAAGATTCTCCAGCAGGTGCGCCCAAAGGGCACAGGCATCATCACGCGCACGGCTGGCGAGGGGCGCAGCAAGGAGGACTTCGAGGGGGACGCCCGCTTCCTGAACCGGGAGTGGGAGCGGGTGAAGACCAAGTTCGAACGCGCGAACAAGCCGGGGCTGTTGCGCGAGGATCTCAACCCCGTGCTCCGCATGGTGCGCGACCGCTTCAACGAGGACTTCGGCCGCCTGACGATCGATGACGAGGATCAGTTTGAGCGTATCGAGCGGTTTCTCGACAACCTCGCGCCGGCACTGAAGAAGAACGTGAAGCTCTATAAGAACAAGCGGCCGCTCTTCGACAAGATGGGGATCGAGGCGGAGATTGAAAAGGCGCTGCGCCGCAAGGTCAACCTGAAGAGCGGCGGCCACATCTGCATCGATCAAACCGAAGCGCTCATCGCCATCGACGTGAACACGGGCAAATTCCTCGGCAAGAAGCAACTCGAGGACACGGTGCTACAGACCAACCTTGAGGCGGCGGACGAGATTGCCCGACAAGTGCGCCTGCGCGACATGGGCGGCATTATCGTGATCGATTTCATCGACATGACCACTGAGCGAAACCGCCGCAGACTGATTCAGCACCTGACCGACGCGCTAAAGAACGATCATGCCAAGACGACGGTTTCCGAAGTGAACGAGCTGGGCATGATCGAGATGACGCGCAAGCGCGTGAAGCACAACCTGGTGAAAGCACTCTCTCAGCCCTGCCCCTATTGCAGCGGCAGCGGGCTGGTGCGATCGGTCACCACGGTCACTTTCGACACCCTGCGCAACCTGCAGAGCCTGTTCTGCCAGAGCCGCGAGAAGTCGATCCTCATCCAGGCGCAC
>JBJOID010000348.1:0-12845 GCA_046047315.1 Candidatus Hydrogenedentota bacterium
GATGGCCATCCACAACGTGCAGCTGCACGAACAGGTGGTCGATGCGGAAAAGCGTCGGCAGGATTTCGGGCGCTTCCTCTCTCCGGACATTGTAGAGAAGATCATGTCGGAGGGGGCGAACTTCGAGCTGGGCGGCCAGAAGACCGAGGCCACGACGTTCTTCTGCGATATCCGGGGCTTCACCAACATCTCAGAGAGCTCCAATCCGCAGGACATCGTCGCCATCCTCAACGAGCACTTCACGCATGCGACCGAGATCATCTTCGACTACCGGGGCACCATCAACAAGTTCATCGGCGACGAAGTGATGGCCGTGTTCGGCGTGCCCTTTGCCACGGGCGACGAGCCCTTTCAGGCCGTCTGCGCCGCCATCGCGATCCAGAATAAGAACCGCGAACTCAATGAACAGCGGGAGCGCGAAGGCAAGCCGATCATCAACCTCGGCATAGGCATACAGACGGGAGAGGTCTGCGCGGGTTATGTGGGGTCGCCCATGAGGATGGAGTACACCGTCATCGGCGACAAGGTGAACACCGCCAGCCGCCTTTGCGGCATGGCCAAGGCCGGGCAAATCATCGTGGGCGTGGATACCTGGGAACGCATCGAAGACCGGGTCGAGGGACGTCCCACCGGTTCGCTCATGTTGAAGGGCAAGGAGCAGCCTGTGCGCGCCTTCGAAGTGCTGGGCCTCAAATAGGTGTAGCAGCCGGCTACGCTTCCGAGAGGACCATCCGGCGGAAGACGAGCACAGTGATTCCCAAGCCTATGGCGAGAACTATGGCGTGCAGCCCCCAGCGCGCCACCGGGCCAGACGCTGATTTTGCTGCGGCTGCGGGCTCTTCTTGCGGAATGCTTGTGGGAGAGGCAGGCTGTGCCGTCAATGCCTGCTCCATTTCGTGGGCACGGCGGGACAGCTCCAGCTCGGAAGCCAAGACATACCGTTCTCCCTCGCGCGTTTGCACAGGCGCGAACCCGTTCGATTTCCATTCATCGGCTAAGCGTTGCTTGCGCAGCGCGAGCGTCTCCACCACGTAATCCGGTTGCCGCAGCACACGGTCCGAGCCGGGATTCCACGGCGTGTCGTAGATGATGGTCGGGGTTTTTCCCGCAGGGAAGGACACGTTCTCCGATTGGTGCCACGTATCATCCAACATCAAAGCACCGTAGCGCACATCCCCATTCGGAAAGGTCATGCGAAACGTGGGGACACTCTCTGGAATCTCTCCATAGAAGGGAATCTGTCCCACGAGGAACGCGGCCAGTATCGCAACGGCATGCATCATGCCCGCAGTATACAGCGACGCGGGGCGCTGCTCAACCGTGCCTGCCTTTGGAAAGCGAGGCGCCCGCTTCCGGCCATTGTCCAGAGAGGATTCGCCTACCCTTTATGGGAGCGCGTTGCACATAGGCCCAGGCCATGTGCGTTGTCTGTGCGGTGTGAACCGGCAACATCACCCGTTGGTAAAGGCTAGAGGGGTCACCGGGATTGTAGTCTTCGAGCTCGTCGAGGATATCGAGGATGGAGGAGTCTGGTGGAAACTCCAGCAGTTCGCCCCGAACCCAGCCCCAGTCTTCACCCCGTTCCTGTGTTTCATTATCACCCTCGGCGGGCACTTCGAGAGCGGGATAGCTGGCTGGCAAGAGAAATAGTCTTCCCCATACACGTGCCTCATGCGCCGACAGCAGGTCACCGCAATAGCGGCGGTGGTTCCCAAAGCCCCGCTTCAAGGTGCCATAAGCGAAGACGCGTAGCACAGTCAGGAGTCCGGGACGGACTTCCGCCAATAGTACTTCCAACTCAGCGCCAACAATGCCACCGCAATTACATGGAGCACAGAGAGGGTGGAACCGTGCAAGGCCCCCTTGATGCCAAGCAAGGTCTCCAAGGGAAATATCCATACCGTGGCGACGTTCAGCACAAAAGCCCACCGGAAACCGAAAAAGGTGCCCAGGATGAGCAGGCCGGTGCCCAGGGCATAGGGGGCCAAAGGAAGCGGGTCCTTCACCATGGGGATGCCATCCCGCGTGAAATCTGGCATCTCCTGCGCCTGAGCGGGCCGGGGGATTCCATAGGTGGGGTACTGATAAATCGCGGTCCCGGTCATCATCATCGCAACCAGCCAGACTGCAAGGGGGATGGCACGAAGCCTGCCCGGCAAATGCCGCAAACTTCGATTACTTGTCGTTGCCGTCATGAATAGCCTCCGGCTCGGTTGGATGCATTCACTTCGGGAATCCTGATATAGTCGGATTCTAACAAATTGGGGGGGCCGGGTGTTCTGGCCCGATGGAGATCAACATGCACCTCTTGCGCGCCGATACAACGGGGCCGGAACGCGGGAAGCACCATGCCTGTTAGTATTATTCGTGGACTCTTCTTTCTGGCCTGCGTGATCATGGGGGTGATCTGGGGGCAGTACATCTTCAACCTTCAGTATCCGCTTCAGAGCGCGTTTGAGTCCAACGTGCTTGTCGTATCCTGGAAGTATCTGGTGGGCGGCGGTGTGGCCGGAGCGCTGGTGGCCAGTGGCGTCCTGCTGATGGTGGTGTTCGTTACGCAGGAGATGTACGAGCGTCTGGCGCCCGCGCTGGTGGCCGTGGTGCTGGCGCTGGTGATGGGCTACTTCGTCGGGCAATACATTATGTTCTGGCTCACGCCAACGAATGTCGAAAGTGATCCAACGCTGCGCATTTTTGTTGTCGTGAGTTTCGTGCTCATCTTTGGCTTTGCGGGCATAACCCTGGGTCTCACCCGCGCGTCGAACTGGGAATCCCTGTTGACGGCCGTGGAGCGCCAGAAGCGCGACCGCGCCCCGGCGGTGAAACTTGTGGACACGAGCGTGCTGATTGACGGCCGCATTCAAGACATATGCGCGGCGGGATTTATCGAGGGCACGCTTATCGTCCCGCGCTTTGTGTTGCACGAATTGCAGCATATCGCGGACGCGTCGGACGTGCTTAGGCGCGCCAAGGGCCGTCGTGGACTGGATATCCTCAAGGCCCTGCAAGGGGTGGAGAGCAAGGTTATCATTGAAATCAGCGAAGAGGATCCCTCCGAGATTCGCGAGGTGGACGCAAAGCTGGTGAAGCTGGCGAGTAAGTATGGCGCGAAGGTGCTTACCACGGATTTCAATTTGAACAAGGTGGCGCAGATCGAAGGCGTGCAGGTGCTGAACATCAACGGCCTGGCCAACGCCCTGAAGCCGGCGGTGCTTCCCGACGAGCGGATGACCGTCAAGGTCATCAAGGAAGGCAAGGAGGCCAACCAGGGCGTGGGCTATCTCGACGATGGCACCATGATCGTGGTGGATGGCGGCCGCGCCTACATGGGGCGCATGGTGAACGTGGTGGTGACGAGCGTGCTGCAGACGGCCGCGGGCCGCATGATCTTCACCCGTTTCGACGGCACGGCGGCTTGAGCGCGCGCTGCGTCATTGTCGCGGCGGGCTTGGGCACACGGATGGGGGCGCCTGTCCCCAAAGCGCTTATCGACGTGGCTGGTCGCCCACTACTTGCCCGTACGCTCGAGCGAATGGCATCGAGCCATTGCTTTGACGCGCCCCCCTTGGTTACCTACCCCGCCGGATATGAATCCGCTTTTCGTGGTTGTCTGGGCGATTCCGGGCTGGAGGCCACCCTGATTCCGGGGGGGGCCGAGAGGCAAGACTCGGTGCGGCTGGCGCTGGAGTCCCTTCCTCCGGATATCGAGCTGGTAGCGATACACGACGCGGCACGCCCCTTCGTGCCAATCTCCAGTGTCGAGGATTCCCTTGAGGCGGCGCGTGAATACGGCGCGGCAACGGTGGCCATCCCGGTGACCGACACGATTCTTGAGGCGGATGGCGAAGCCTTTCTGGTGAACACACCCGAGCGCGTGCGCCTGTGGGCCTGCCAAACGCCGCAGTCTTTCCGCTATAGTGTTATTCTTGAAGCCCATCACCGAGCCGCCCAAGAGGGGTTTCTGGGCACGGACGACGCTTCTCTGGTGCGGCGCATGGGAGGGGCTGTGAAGCTGGTGATGGGGCATGCATACAACATCAAGATTACACGTCCGGAAGACCTGATATGGGCTCGGGCGATCGTCGAGGAGGCATGATGGGATTTCGGATTGGCACCGGTTACGATCTGCACCTGTTGGTGGAGGGGCGGCCGCTTATCCTCGGTGGCGTGCGCATACCCTTTGAGAGGGGCTTGCAGGGCCACTCCGATGCCGACATTCTCTGCCATGCGGTGACCGACGCCATCCTCGGCGCTGCGGCGCTGGGGGATATCGGCGCCCATTTTCCAGACACCGACCCGCGCTTCAAGGGGGCAGACAGCCTTGACCTGTTGGCTCGCGCGAGGCAGCTGGTGAATTCGGCAGGATACCGCGTGGTGAATATCGATGCGACCATCGTGGCGGAACGTCCCAAGTTGCGCGAGCATATCGATGCGATGCGGCAGCGGCTGGCAGAGGCCTTATTGGTGCGCACCAGCGCGGTGTCTGTGAAAGCCAAGACCAACGAGGGGGTCGGCCCGGAGGGACGCGGCGAGGCCATGAGCGCGCAGGCCGTGGCCTTGCTAGAGGAAAGCGACGCCTGAGCGCGCAGGCGCGATGACCATGGATGCGGCAAAGGAACGTCTCGACCTGATCGTACAGCGGCGGCTGGGGGTGTCCCGCTCCAAGGCCCAGGGCCTCATCCGTACCGGCTGCGTGCTGGCGGGGGACGGACAACCCTTGCGCCAGCCGGGTGCCATGTTCGCTCCGTCGCTATCTTTTCAGCTGAAGGACCAGCCCCGTTTCGTCAGCCGGGGCGGAGAGAAACTGGATGCCGCATTTTGCGCTTGGCCCATTGCCGTCGAAGGCAAGGTCGCGCTGGATGCGGGCGCCTCGACCGGCGGTTTCACAGACTGCCTGCTCCAGCGCGGCGCGGTCCGTGTTTATGCGATTGACGTTGGGTATGGACAGCTTGACTGGCGCTTGCGCCAGGACCCGCGTGTTGTCGTGATGGAGCGCTTCAACATTCGTCATCTCACGCCGGAACAACTGCCTGAACCGGTGGACTTTTTCTCCGCCGACTGTTCCTTCATTTCCCTCCGCCTTGTGCTTCCGCCCATCGTTTCCGTCCTCAAGTGTGGCGCTGAAGGGGTGGTGCTCATTAAGCCGCAGTTCGAGGCGGGCCGCGAGGGGGTGGGCAAGGGAGGCGTGGTGCGCGAGGAGTCGGTGCGCCAGGAAACCGTGGACGATGTGTGCTCCGCTGCCCGTGCATTGGGGTTCGAGGAAATTGATGTGATACCCTCGCCACTCAAAGGCCCGGCGGGCAATACCGAATATTTGGCGTGGCTGCGGGGCAGGCGCGTCGATACGCCGGACCCGGGCCGGGACGCACTGTAAACGGCATGCTCGAAACTCTTCGTATTGAGAACTATGCGCTGATCGAGCGTGTCGAGATTGACTTCACGCGCGGATTCAATGTGCTCAGCGGGGAAACCGGCGCGGGCAAATCCATCCTTATCGGGGCGCTGCAATTGGTGCTGGGGGCGCGCGCCTCTTCAGACGCCGTGCGCCAGGGTGCGGGACGCGCTCAGGTGGACGCGGTGTTTCTGATTCCCGAGGGAATGAAATACCTCCGCGACCTGCTGGAAACCAACGAGATCGCCCTGGAAGACGGGCGGCTGGTTTTGTCCCGCACCGTGACCGCCGACGGCCGAAGCAAGGCGTATGCGGGCGGACGCCTGGTTCCACTGACCTTGCTGGCTGAAATCGGTGATGAACTGGTGGATCTGCATGGACAGCACGAGCATCAGTCGATTCTTCGTCCGGACAAGCAGCGCGAGCTACTGGATACCTATGGCGGCGCGCAGCCTCTTTCGGCGCGGGTGGCGGAACTGGTAGGACACCTGCGGGAGGTACGGCAGCGGATAGCCGCGCTCGAAACGTCGGACCGCGAGATGGAACGGCGGATGGATTTCCTGCGTCATGAGATAGCGGAGATTGATGCCGCTCATCTGGAGCCAGGCCAGGAGGAAGAACTGAAGGCGCAGCTAAGCCGGGCAAACAACGCCGAGCGGATTTATGAGCTTGCCAACCTGGCGTTCACCCTGCTCTCCTCGGGCGAGGGGAGCTCCGCATCCGAGCTGGCGGGGCGGGCGGCCCGCGCCGTGGATGAACTTTCGACGCTGGACCCCGAGTTGTCCGCCCTGAGCGATGACTTGAATCAAGCCATCGCGCTGTTGGAAGGGGTGGCTGATGGACTGCGGGACCGCACCGAGCTGGAGACTTTCGACCCCAGGGAGCTTGAACGCCTGAATCAGCGCAATGCAGCGCTGGGGACCCTCAAGCGAAAATACGGCGGCAGCATCGAGGAAATTCTCGCTTATCGCGACAAGGCCTCGGCGGAGCTCGATTCGTACACCTCCCGGGATGCGGAGCTTGAACGGCTGCGGGGCGAGGCGGCGAGCTGCGAAGCCGAAGCGCGGGCGGCGGCCGCCAAGTTGAGTGCGGCGCGCAGACGCGCGGCAGGCACGCTGGACAAGGCCGTGACCCACAATCTGCAACGTTTGGCCATGAAGGGCGCTTCCTTCAAAGTAGAGTTGTCTCCCTGTGAATTGGGTTCCCATGGCGCGGATGAAGTGCGCTTCTTGTTGGCCGCCAATGCCGGCGAGCCGGCGAAACCGCTGAAGCAAGTCGCCTCGGGCGGTGAAATTTCACGCATCATGCTGGCGCTCAAGGCGGTGTTTGCCGATGTGGATGAAGTGCCGAGCCTGATATTCGACGAGATTGATGCGGGCATCGGAGGCGCTGTGGCGCGCAATGTGGCGGAGACCATCGCCCAGCTGTCCCGCACGCACCAGGTGCTGTGCATTACGCATCTGGCACAGATCGCCGCGGTGGGCGACAGTCACTTACGGATCAGCAAGGCAGAGCGCGAAGGGCACACGGTGACCAGCGCCGCCCTCATATCCGGACAGGATCGCGTGGACGAGATAGCGCGCCTGCTCGATGGATCAGTATCGAAGGAAAGCATTCGCCACGCGCGCGCGCTGCTGAAAGAATCAGGCGGACGTGGAGGCACTGGGGAAGGAACGACATGAACGACGCGATTGAAGCGGGCTACGTAGGGCATATCAAGGTTGGCGTTATGGGCTCCGCTGGAGGAGTACTTCTCGACCACATCGCCGAGATGTGCACGGAGCTTGGGCGCGCCATCGCGGACCAGGGCTGCGCCATCCTTACGGGTGGATGCCCCGGCTTGCCGCACTATGCCGTGCAAGGTTGCAAGGAGCGGGGCGGATTGACCATCGGTGTGTCTCCCGCGATGAGCCTGCACGAGCACGTGCATCGCTATGGCAGCCCGACCGACTGCATCGACGTGATGATATACACTGGCGCTGGCTTGATGGGGCGCGAGGTTATCGGCGTGCGCAGCTGCGACATCGTCATAATCGTGGGCGGCCGCTCGGGCACTTTGGGCGAATTCTCCATTGCCTATGACGAGGGGCGCCCGATAGGGGTCTTGCTTGGCACGGGCGGTGTGGCCGACTCGGTGGAAGACTTCCTCGAGGTGATTCGAAAACCCACGGGATCGCGCGTGACGTTCAACACGGATCCCCGGAAACTGGTACAGGAATGCGTGCGGCTCTTCAAGGAGCACCCGCCGCAGATTCGAGACAGGGAGGCTGTGATTTGATACTCACTTCTTTTGGCGCCGCATGGGGGGTGACGGGCAGTAAGCACCTGCTGGAGATTAACGGAAAGCGGGTGCTGCTGGATTGCGGCATGTTCCAGGGGCATCGCGAGGAATCGGCCCGGCGCAACCGAGAGTTGGGCTTCGACCCCGCCAGCCTCGATGCCGTTATCCTGAGCCATGCGCACATCGACCATAGCGGTCTGATGCCGGTGCTTGGCAAGCATGGATACGAGGGGCCCATATTTTGCACCCCGGCCACGCGCGACTTGTGCGCGGTGATGCTGCTGGACAGCGCCCATATTCAGAAGCGCGACGCGGAGTGGTTGTCGAAGAAGAAGATGCACTTCGTGCCGCCCATCTATACGGCGGACGACGTTCACACCATCATGCGGCGCTTCGTGAGCATTCCCTATGAGATGCGTTTCCCGGTTCTGCCCGACATTTACGTCACCTTCCATGACGCCGGACACGTGCTGGGCAGTGCCATGGTTGAGCTGGACTACATTGAGAAAAACCGTCGCCGCACGTTTCTCTTCTCGGGGGACATTGGCCGCAAGGCCATGCCCATCCTGAAGGACCCGTGGGTGCCGCGTCCGGCGGACAACGTGCTGATGGAGGGCACCTACGGTGACCGTGACCATCGGCCGATATCCCAGGTCGAGCACAAGCTGGCGGAGCTGATTCAGCAGGCGGTGGACACCGGGGGGAAGATCATCATTCCCAGCTTCGCCCTGGAGCGGGCACAGGAGATCATCTATGTGCTCAAGCTGTTGGAGACCAGCAACGCGATTCCCGAGATACCGGTCTTCGTGGACAGTCCCCTGACCGCGAACGTGACGCACATCTTTCGCTTGCATACGGAGAGCTTCGACGAGCACTTTGCGGAGTTGATGGAGCAGGCGGGGGATCCCTTCCAATTGCGCCGCATTCGCTACATCCGCGCCGTGCATGAGTCGATGGAGCTCAATTCCATGCGGGGGCCGGCGATTATCATCGCGGCGGCGGGCATGTGCGAGCACGGCAGAATCGTGCACCACATCAAGAATCACTGCGAGGATCCGAACAACACCATCCTGATTGTTGGATTCCAGGCGCAGCACACGCTTGGCCGTCGCATTGTTGAGCGGCGCCGAACGATTCGGGTGCTGGGAATCGAGCGCGAGCTGAACGCGCAGGTAGTCATCATGAATGAGTTCAGCGCGCACGCGGGCCGTTCCGACCTGCTGGCCTTTGGCGAGCACTTCCGCGATTGCGCGGAGAAGGTGCTGCTGGTTCATGGTGAGCCCACGGCCCTGGAGGCGCTTCGCTCAGGCTTGCATGAACGTGGGGTCACACAGGCGGAGATTCAGAGCGAGGCTGTTCCGGTGGAGATGTAAGCGATCAAGTCCTTGGAAATGCGAAACGCGGGAAGCTGCAAAAGGCAGCTTCCCGCGTTGATTTTTGAGCGGATGCTTAGTGTGCGGCGGTGGTCTCCCCGGTGGGATGGAGGAGGCCAAAGTCCGGGGAAGGCTGGCTGGGATACGCCTCGAACGCCGCGTTCGGGTAGACCATCGGCTTGTGCCAGTAGTCACGGCCAAGGTAGTCATTGAAGGTGAGCACAAACATGATCACCAGGAAGCCGAAGGCGATGGTGGCGAGGGTCTGCACCAGCGCGCTGCTGAACTTCACATGCATGAAGTACGACATGATGAAGTAAACCTTGCAGCCGGCAATGGCCAGGGCGATGATCAGGTTCCAAACGATACCAAACTCGAGGGCCTTCCACTTGGCGGCCACGATGGTCAACACCATGAAGAACATCAACACGAACAGGATGTTGCGGTAGGTGGAGGGCTGAATGATGTGATGGCTATGTCCGGACATCTTTTCTACTCCGTGGCGCCACGCGCCTTCGGTCCAATTCCAACGAGGTTGCCGGGCTGTCCCGCGCTCAGGTCACCAGGTAGAACATGGGGAAGAGGAAGACCCACACGATATCCACGAAGTGCCAATAGAGGCCGAAGAACTCGACACGCAGATAGCGGCGGGGGTCGAAGTATTCCTTCCACCATGCCAACCAGATGAGCCAGAAGATGATGAAGAAACCGATGACCATGTGCAGGGCGTGCATGCCGGTCATCACGAAATAGAGGAAGAAGAAGAGCTGCAGGGCGCCCTGGTTCTCAAAGGAGGCGAGGCCCGGGTAATGGTGCGCGTCGGGCCCCCAGTTTGCGCCGGGGAACACACCGTACTCGAACTTGGGCGGCCATTCGAAAGTCCACTTGATGAACAGGAAGATCGAGCCCAGCACCAGGGTGTAGACCATATACCAGCCGACCTGCTTGTTGTTCCCGGTCTGCGCATGGTAGACGGCCATGGCCGCCGTGAAGGAGCTCAGCAGCAGGAACACGGTGTTCGCGCCGCCAAGGCGCCAGTCAAGTGATTGGCTGGCGATCAACCAGGCGTCGTGGTAGAGGTAGCGATACACGCCATAGGCGGCGAACATGCCACCGAAGAACATGACTTCCTGCGCGAGGAAGAGCCACATTCCCAGCGTGCAGGATTCGGTTTCCTGCTCCTCGGTCTGGAAGTGCCCCGAAAGGTAGGCGGGGTCTCTATCGTGAGCGGCTGCGCTATGCACTGACGTTCTCCTCACCGGTATACGCGTAAGCCTCCTGGCGTACGACGGGGATTTCGTGGAAGTTGTGGGCGTCCGGAGGGCTGCTGCAGACCTCCCATTCAAGGCCGCGCGCACCCCAGGGGTTGCTGCCGGCGGTCTTGCCGTAGAACAGGGACCACGTGAGATAGAAGCCGGGGAGGATGAAGCCCAGACCCAGCACCGAAGCACCCACCGTGGACATGATGTTCAGAATCTGGAAGTCCGGGTGGTAGGAGTGATAGCGGCGCGGCATGCCCATCCAGCCCAGCAGGAACTGCGGGAAGAAGGTGAAGTTGAAGCCGATGAAGACGATGATGGCGGAGATGCTGGCCGGGATTCGCGGATACATCTTGCCGGTGATCTTCGGCCACCAGAAGTGGAGGCCCGCAAGATATGCCATCACCATGCCGCCCACCATGACGTAGTGGAAGTGGGCCACCACGAAATAAGTGTCGTGCAGGGGAACGTCAAGGCCGATGGCGCCAAGGAAGAGGCCGGTGCCGCCGCCAATCGCGAAGAGTCCCAGGAATCCGGCCGCGTAGACCATCGGCGTTTCCCAGATAACGTTGCCCTGATAGAGCGTCGCGGTCCAGTTGAAAATCTTGATGGCCGAGGGTACGGCGACCAGCATCGTCAGCAGGGAGAAGACCATGCCCGCGTACATCGACTGGCCGGAGACGTACATGTGGTGGCCCCACACGAGGAAGCCGATGATGGCGATGGCAATGCTCGAGAAGGCGATGAACTCGTAACCGAACACGCGGTTGCGGGCGAAGCAGGCGATAATTTCACTGATGGCACCCATGCCCGGGAGAATCATGATGTACACCGCCGGGTGGGAGTAGAACCAGAACATGTGCTGGAAGAGGATCGGGTCGCCGCCGAGGGCGGGGTCGAAGATGCCCACGCCCCAGATGCGCTCGATGCCGATGAGCAGCACGCTGATGGCCACCACCGGGGTGCCGAGAATCTGGATGATGGAGGTGGCGTACATGGCCCAGATGAAGAGCGGCAGACGGAACCAGGTAAGCCCCGGGGCGCGCATCTTATGCACCGTGACGATGAAGTTTAGACCGGTGAGAATGGAGGAGAAACCATTCACGAAGATGGCCAATGTAGCCAGGAAGACATTCGTGTTCGCGTAGGTCGTGCTGAGCGGCGCGTACACCGTCCAGCCCGTGTCCAGGCCGCCGCCCGCAATGAGGGCCACGCCCATCACGCCGGCGATAACGTAGATGTAAAAGCTAAGCAGGTTGAGCTTGGGAAAGGCCACGTCCTTCGCGCCGATCATCAGCGGTATCAGGAAGTTGCCCAATGTCGCCGGGATCGACGGGATGAGGAAGAAGAAGATCATCACCACGGCATGCAGCGTGAAGAAACGGTTGTACGTATCGGACTGCAGCAGGTCGCCTTCCGGAGTGAGCAGCTCAAGGCGGAATATTGCCGCGAAGATGCCGCCCACCAGGAAGAAGACCGAGATACCAATGAGGTACATGATGCCGATGCGCTTGTGGTCCACCGTGAAGACCCAAGACGCAATCGTCTTCTGCCAGTTGAGATAGTGGGTCTTGGGCGCGTCGTGATCCCGCGCGGGGATATCGACTGAACCTGCCATTTCGTGTGCCATGATGTTCGGGCCTCGTCTGTGAAAACTACTCGGTAAGAGACTTGATGTAGGCGATGAGGTTGGCCACGTCTTCCTCGCTCAACTGGTTGCCGAAGTTCGGCATGAGCGGGGCGTAGCCCTCCACGATCTTAGCGCCGGGATTGATAATCGACTCGCGAATGTACTCTTCGTCCATGACAACCTTGTCACCACCGACCAATGAAATCTCGGTGCCGAAGAGGCCTTCCAGGGCAGGGCCACGGCTGGCGTCGCCCGACATGTGGCAGGTGACGCAGCCCATCTGCTGGAACAGGGCCGCCCCCGCTTCAACCGGGGTCATACCGGTCTCGCCGCCCAGCCACGCCGAGAACTCCGTCTCGGGAAGCACATGCACCTGACCCACCATCATGGAGTGCTCGGTGCCGCAATACTCCGCGCAGAAGAGGGGATAAGTGCCGGGCTTGGTGGCCTCGAACCAAAGGGTGGTATAGCGAGCGGGAATGACGTCCTGCTTCACACGGAAGGCGGGCACGTAGAAATTGTGCAGCACATCCTGGGAAGTCATGGTCAGCTTGACCGGGCGATTCACCGGAACGGTGAGCTGGTTCACTTCGCGCATGCCATTGGGATGCTGAAGCTTCCACATCCACTGCTTTCCCACGACGTTGACGTCATAGGTGTTTGCGGGGACGTTGGCATAATCGAAGTAGATGACCGCGCCCCAGGCGAAGATGCCCACGGCGATGACCGCCGGAATGGCGCTCCAGATGAGTTCGATCGCCATGTTCTCCACATGCTTGGAGGGACGGCCGGGCTCCTGACGGAAGCGCAGTCCGAGGTAAATGAAAATGGCGGTGATGGCGACCGTGAAGACGCCCACGAAGACGGCCAACGCCCAATACATGGGGTCGACCTTCGCGGCAAACGTGCT
>JBJOID010000349.1:0-27881 GCA_046047315.1 Candidatus Hydrogenedentota bacterium
CATTGTCGCCTCGCCGCAGGACTACAAGGTGCTCGAGGCCTTCATCGCGCGGCTCGATGTGCCCCAGCGCCAGGTCAACGTGCTCGCCACCGTCATGGACGTCACCATTACCAATGACTATCAGGTCGGTGTCGATGCCGCCGGCATTACCGGCAACGATGGCTTCGGTTTGACCAGCACCTCCAAGCTTCAAGAGATCGCCTCGGCCGCATCCCAAATTGCCACCGGCGGCACCGCAGACCCGCTCACCAGCGGGGTGGCGCTCGCGGGTGCCGTGCTCGGCCTCGGCTCGGGCGGCGGTCTCACGGCGGGTATATTCGATGACATCGAGATCGACCTGCCCGGCGGGGGCACCGCCGAGATTCCATTCGTGCCAGCGCTCTTCCAGGCCATCGAGACGGTTACCGATCTCGAGGTGCTTTCGCTGCCGAACGTGACCACCGTGGACAACGAAGAGGCTTCGGTCACCGTTGGTCAGGAAGTCCCCTTCGTCACCAACCAGCGCCGAGCCGTGGACAACGACGTCACCAACCCGAGCAACAACTTCAACTTTAACAACTTCAACAGCATTACCCGCGAAGACGTCGGCGTGAAGCTCACGGTCACGCCCCAGATCAGTGAAGGTGACAATGTGCTGCTGGAGATAAACCTCGAGATCTCCGAGGTGGCTCCTGCCAATCAGCAGGTCGGCGATGTGAACCTGCTCGGCCCCACCACCAACAAGGGGCTCGTCGAAAACAAGGTCCTCGTGAAGGACGGCAGCACCGCCGTCCTTGCCGGCTTGCTGCGCGACACCACATCGCGCGGCAGGACCCAGGCACCCGTGTTGGGCGACGTGCCCGTTCTCGGAATCCTGTTCCGTGGTCGCTCGACCAATCAGCGCAAGCAGAATCTGGTCGCGCTGGTCACGCCCAGCATCATCAAGGAAGCCGTCGACCTGGAACGCGTGACCCATTTCCACGTGGATGAGTACCAGCGCGCCAACATCGAACAGTTCCTTGAGCGTGGCTTCTTCCAGAAGGTCAAGAAAAAGAGCGAGACGCGCAAGACCCATCGCCCGGCAAGCGACCATGCAGCCGGCGTACTGGGACAAAAGACTGTTTCCGAGGACCGGAAATACGGCCGCGGCGATATCAAGAGGTAGGCATGGCGACTGCACAGGAACAGCAGCTCTGCGACATCCTCCGGACGCGCGGCAAGCTCGACGAGGATCAGGTCCGCGAGGCCTTTGATCTCCAGCGGGTGCGGCCCAAGCGTGTCGCCGATATCCTGCTCGACCTCGGCTATGTGGACGAAGAGGAGCTGCTCGAAGCCCTCGGCGAGCAGTTCGGCATTCCCGTGCAGCCCGAGCTGAACGGCGAGGTGGACGCGGCCCTCACCACCAAGGCCCCCATCAACTTCATCCGCGAGTACTACATGGTGCCCTTCAAGCACCAGAACGGCATCTACTACGCGGCCATCAGCGATCCCGCCAACCTGCTGCCGCTGGACGACCTGCGCCTGCTGCTCGGCGGCCCCGTGCTGCCCGTGCTCTGCAAGCGTTCCTCCATTCAGAAGATCATCGACAGCTACTTCGAGCAGCAGGGCGAAAACGCCGCCGAGATGATCGACAGCATCACCATGGCCGACGACGAGGAAGGCAAGGTCCACTCGCTCGACGCCCTCGAGTCCGAGCGCGACCTGCTCGACCTCGCCAACGAAGCCCCGATCATCAAGCTCATCAACCTGCTCATCACTGGCGCCATCAAGGACCGCGCCTCCGACATCCATCTCGAACCCTTCGAGAAGGAGGTCCGTGTCCGCTACCGCGTGGACGGCGTGCTTTACGAGAAGTTCAATGTGCCGCGCTCGCAGCAGGCCGCCGTCGTCTCCCGCGTGAAAATCATGGCGAACCTCAACATCGCCGAGCACCGCCTTCCGCAGGACGGCCGCATCAAGATTCGCCTGAGCGGGCGCGAGATCGACATCCGCGTCTCGATCATCCCCATCGCCCACGGCGAGCGCGTCGTCATGCGTATCCTCGAAAAGGGCAGCTTCCTCTTCAGCCTCGAACAACTGGGCATGCGCGAGCGCGACCACCAGATGCTCGACAAGCTCATCACCAGCTCCCACGGCATCATTCTCGTCACCGGGCCCACGGGCTCCGGCAAGTCCACCACGCTCTATGCCGCGCTCCAGCGCGTCAACTCCCCCGACAAGAACATCATCACCGTCGAGGACCCCATCGAATACCAGATCGGCGGCATCAGCCAGATTCAGGTGCGCCCCAAGATCGGCCTCACCTTCGCGGCCGGCCTGCGCAGCATCCTCCGCCAGGACCCCGATATCATCCTCGTCGGTGAAATCCGCGACCACGAAACCGCCGAGATGGCCGTGCAGGCCTCGCTCACCGGCCACTTGGTCTTCAGCACGCTGCACACCAACGACAGTGCGGGCGCCATTACGCGTCTCGTCAACATGGGCATCGAGCCCTTCCTCGTCACCTCCTCCTGCATCGCCATCCAGGCGCAGCGCCTCGTACGCCGCGTGTGCAAGCACTGCAAGGAGCCCTACACCCCCGAGCGCGAAAGCCTCATCGAGCTGGGCGTGGACCCCGACGATCCCCGCTGCAGCCAGGTCTACATCGGCAAAGGCTGCAAGCAATGCATCGACCGCGGCTACCTGGGCCGCTCCGGCATCTTTGAGCTCATGGTGATGACGCCCAACATCCAGGAGCTCGCGCTCCAGGGCGTCGACTCCAACGTCATCAAGCGCGAGGCCCGCCGCCAGGGCATGCGCACCCTGCGCGAGGACGGCGCCGAGCGCGTGCTCGAAGGACAAACCACCATCGAGGAAATCATGCGAGTTACCCGCGATGAGCTCCTCGAGGAAGTCGCCACCTAAACCATGCCTGTCTTCGAATACAAGGCCATCAGCAAGGAAACCGGCAAAGCCGCCAAGGGCGTCATCGACGCCGACAATCCCGCGCAGGCCCGCAAAAAGCTCCGTGAACTCGACCTCTACCCGACCGATCTCAAGGAATCCAAGTCCGGCGGAACGGCCATCGTCGAGGGCGGCAAGGCGCGCCGTTCCAGCAAGGGCGGCGTCGCCGCGCGCGAGCTCTCCCTGGCCACCCGCCAGCTCGCCACCCTACTCCAGGCCGGCATGCCGCTGGTCGAGGCGCTCGGCGCTCTCATCGAGCAAACCTCGAACTCCCGCCTGCAAGGCGCGGTCTACGATGTGCGCGATAGGGTGAACAGCGGCAAGAGCCTGGCCGACGCCCTTGCCGAGCATCCCCGCATCTTCTCGCCGCTCTATATCAACATGGTGCGCGCGGGCGAGGTGAGCGGCGCGCTCGAGGGCGTGCTCGTGCGCCTGGCCGACATCCTCGAACACCAGGCCAAGCTCCGCGCCCAGATCATTTCCTCCATGGCCTATCCCGCCTTCATGGGCCTCTTCGCCATCGGCGTCATCGTGTTCCTCATGATGGTCATCGTGCCCCGCATCACCCAGATATTCCAGAAGCAAAAGGCCGAGTTGCCCGCCGTCACCGAGTTCCTCATCGCCGCCAGCCGCTTCCTCGGCTATTACTGGTGGGCCATCATCGCCATCGTCGTGGGCATCTTCATGCTCTGGCGTCTCTGGGTCAGCGGAGACAAGGGCCGCAAGCAGTGGGACCGCATGAAGATGCGCTTCCCCCTCTATGGCACCCTCCACCTCAAGCTCGTGTGCGCCCGCTTCACCCGCACCCTCGGCACCATGCTCCAGAGCGGGCTCACCATGCTGCCCGCCCTCGACGTCGTCACCACCGTCATCGCCAACAGCTACATCCAGGACATCATGTCCGACGTGAAGGCCGGCGTGCGCCGGGGCCGCGACCTGGCCGTACCCCTCAAGGAGACCGGCCTCTTTCCCCCCATGATGATCAGCATGATTGAACTCGGCCAACGAAGCGGCGAAATAGAAAACATGCTCGTCCGCGTTGCCGAAACCTACGACGAAGACGTGCGACTCACCATCGAGGCCATGGTCAGCCTCGTCGAACCCATGATTATCATCGTCATGGGCATCTTCGTCGGCTTCATCGTCCTCGCGATTTTATTGCCAATTCTGCAAATGAGCAGTAACATTTAAGCTGTCCAGATCGTTATAAATAAGCCCACAACAGGCAGCCCTTTGGTCCCTTTCGCCCCTTGCGTCCATTTGCGGCCAAAGCGACAGAAACGACCCAAGGGACTCAAGAGGAGACTACCCGAATGAAGCAAGCCCCCCGCAATCGCCGCCGCCGCGCTAACGCCGGCTTCACCCTCGTCGAGCTGATGGTCGTAATCGCCATCATCGCCATCCTCGCCACCATCGTCGGCGTCAACGTGTTCCAGAACATCGACACCGCCGGCACCGGCGCGGCCCAGGCCCAGATCAAAAACTTCAAGACCGCCATCGTCGCCTACCGCCTCAAGAACAAGAAGATGCCATCTTCCCTGCAGGACCTCCTGCCCTTCATGGACGCCACCGAGATTCCCAAGGATCCCTGGGGCAATGATTACCAGTTCAAGACCGACGGCAGCGATTTCGAGATCGTCAGCTACGGCGCCGATGGCAGCCCCGGCGGAAGCGACGCCGCGGCCGATATCTCCAGCAAGAATCTCGGCGCGAGCAACTAAGCCCCAGGGCGCCGCGCGGGTTCTTTGCCCCGCGGCCCCCGCCACAAAATGCCCAAAGAATTCAGAAACAACAGGCCTCCGGGCCGCGCGGGCTTCACCCTCATCGAGCTGGTGGTGGTGACCTTCATCATCGGGGTCATCGCCGCCGTGGCGGTGCCGCAGTTGTTTCCCATCATCCTCTTCAGCTCCCTCGAGGGCAGCGCCCGCCACCTTGCGGGCTTCGGTCGCGCCATCACCGCGCAGGCCGCCCTCACCCAGCAGAACATCACGGTCTACTTCGACCTTGCCGAGCAGCAATACTACGCCGTCGCGCTGGTCTACCCCGAAGAGAACGCGGAGCTGATGGAGGGCGAACCCGAGCCGGACCAGCTCAAGCTCTTCCAGGAACTGCGCGGCGGCGACACGCCACCCACCGCCCAGGAACTCTCGCAAATGCTGGCCGACGGCAAGCTCGAAGGTTTCGGCGAAGGCTTCGACCCCGAGAAGATGGACCAGCAACTCAACAACAAGTTCTCCCGCTTCGCGCGCGAGGCCACCATGCGCCGCGCCAAGAACGTCAAGCACGACACGGGCATCCTCGAGGACGTGGGCAACCTCTTCGACGAGCGCTTCTCCCTCGAGAAGGAAGTCGAGCCCGAGGCCGTCGAGTTCACCGACCCCGTGCTCGAACGCACCGCGCTTCCCGAAGGCGTCTACCTCGAGTCCGTCGTCATCGGCGGCGAGGCCTTCTCGCGTGGCGTGGTCGAGCTGCCGATCACCCCCATGGGCCTCGACCAGGAAGTCCGCTTCTTCGTCCGCAGCGACGAGCGCGAATACTTCACCGTAATCTGGGATCCGCTCTCCGGCGGAACCGACGTCGTGTTCGGCAGGGTCGTGCAATGAGGCGCAACGGCTTTACCCTGGTGGAAGTGCTGGCCGCCGTGGCCATCCTCGGCACCGCCATGTTTGTCCTGCTCGATGCGCACTACACCTCCATGCGCCTTCAGGAAACCATGCAGCTTTCCGCGAGCTACCGGCAGATGCTCGAGATGACTGTCAACCGCGCCGAGGTGGAAGTGCTTCGCGGCGAGCTCGCCGGCGGCGGGGAATTCGGTCCCCGCTTCCCCGGCTTCACCTGGTCCTACGACGCCGTGCCCGCCGCCAAGGAAGGCATCCATCTCTACGAGGTGAACGTGCGCGTCACCGGACCCGAGAGCGAGGAGATGCGCACCTTCCTTGTCTATAAGATTTCTTCCGACGAGGAAACCGAGGGCGGGCTTGGCAGTGGCTTCATGGGCGTGGGTGGCGCATCCCGCGCGCCCGCTGCCGGGGGAGCCGCCCGATGAACCGCCGCGGATTCACCATGCTCGAACTCCTGGTCGCCGTCACCATCCTCGCCATGGTCTGCGCCATCGTGTATTCCAGCTTCGTCGCCGTCACCGATTCCGCCGACATCGCGCGCCAGGCCGCCGCCGATCTCCGCTTCCAGCAGTACATCTATTCCAGCTTCTCGCAGAACATGAGCTCCATCTACACCGACCAGCCCTGCCTCCAGCCAAATTACGCGCTCGTGGGTGAAGACCAGGGCGGACCCTTCGGCGCGGCGGACTCCATCTCCTTTTGCACCGCCCTGCCCATGCCCGGCTCCATGGCCCTGCCCGGCATCCTGCGCAAGGTGCGCTATGAGCTTGTGCCCGAAACCGAGGGCGGCGACGGGCAGATCGACATGCTCACCATCGACAGCGCCCTCCAGGCCCCCACCGGCCGCATGCTCCTCCAGATCACCGAGAGTCCCCTCGTGCCCCAGGAGGAAGACGAGGAACTGTCCGTCGACGACGCCCTCTCCGCCGATCAGGCCCGCGTCCGGCAGATCCCCGTGCACTCCATGGACATCAAGTATTACGACGGCCACGAAGAAGACTGGGTCGACGACTGGGACTCCGTGGCCGACATGCGCATGCCGTGGGCCATCGAGATACGCATCAACCTCGCCCGCACCGAGGAACAGCTTCAGGCGCTCTACGCGCAGGGCGTCAACCTCGAGGAAAGCCCCGACCTCCTCATGACCTTCCCCGTCCCCGTTGGCGCGGGCACCCTTGTCCAGTTTCCCGATTTCAACCACCTGCCCCAGTGGGCCGGAGAAGAGGCCGCCGGTGACTCCCTCTTCCAATAAACAGCAAGAGACCCCGGGCGCATCCCCGGCATCCTCAATCCTTGTAATGGGACCCAACATCCCCCGCCCTTCGGGCACCCCCTTCAAAGGGGGACACAAGGCCAGCGTTTCGACTATGTCCCCCTTTGAAGGGGGGGGCGCACCCGAGCGTGCCGAGGGGGCGACGGGGGATGTTCTTCGGCGTCACCCGCGAGCGCCACGCTTCCGCCCGGCAAACGACCCCAAGGCCGGCCGCCGCGGCGTGGCCCTCATGCTTGTGCTGCTCTTCATTGTGCTGCTCACCGTGCTCGTGGTGGACTTCGCCTACGACGCCCAGGTCGACGCTTCACTCGCTTCAAACCAGGACAGCCGCTTCGAGGCCACCCTCGCCGCCAAGTCCGCCATCGCCCAGTCCATGTCCATGCTGGCCGAAGACGTCGACCCCGAATCCATCGCCGAGATGGAAGCCCTCGTTGGCGTGGACACCGGCGGCGCCAACGACGCGCAATACGACGTGGGACTCATCGAATACGGCAGCGGCGAGACCTGGGCCATCGGCGTGCCCTTCGAACCCCAGAACAACGCCACCCGCCGTGCCACCGTCTCCGACGAATACGGCAAGATCAACCTGAATGCCCTCGTCTACCATGACGAGGAAAGCGACGAGATGATTCGCAACGAGCCGCTCATCGCCGCGCTCGGGTTTTTCTTCGCCGCGCGCACCGATACCGAAGACGCCAACGCCCTGGTCGACCCCATCATCGACTGGCTCGACTACAACGACGACGACGAGGAAGAACCCGAGGGCGCAGAGAACAGCTACTACGAGGGACTCGAAACGCCCTACCGCTGCAAGAACGGACCCATGGATTCCATCGAGGAGCTCTTCCTCATCAAGGGCATGACCCCCGAGCTCTACTGGGGCGATTCCACCCTCGACCCACCCCAGCTGCCCCTCAGTGAATACCTCACCGTGCATGGCGCTCCAAATGGCGCGGTCAACATCAACAGCGCCCAGCTCGACGTGCTCTCCGCCATCGTGCAGGGATACAGCGAAGCCGGCAACTACAGCTTCACCGCAGAGCTGCAGCCGCCCTATACCAGCTACAGCCAGTTGCAGCAGGTGATGCAACCGCCCCAGCAGAACCGTCGCAATCGCCGCAACCGCAACCAGGACATTAACGGCGACGGCGTTGTCGACGAGCGTGACCAGCAGGCTAACGCGCAGGGCGGCACCCCGCCTTTCATTACCTGGAGCAATGCCTTCCGCATCTACGGTGATGGCCAGATGGACGACACCCTCGTTCGCATTGAGGCCTACGTCTGGCGCAACCCCTATCCCGAAGATCGCTACCTGCTCGAAACCCTCACCGATGCACAGGAGCGGAAGCTCAGCGAAATCCTCGCCAACGCTGAGGTCGCCTCAGGCCGTGCCCCGGAGGAGTTCGAACAATTCCGCATCCTCGACTGGAAGGTCATCCAGTGAAGCGGGCAACCAGTCACGGTCCTCTCGTTACCAAGCTCCCGCTTGGTAACGCTCCTGCCTTGGAAGCTCCCGCTTCAAATCGAGGCCAAGGGTGCGTCGGGAGATGTTGCTCCACCCCCATCCGGCCGGGGAAGAAAACCCCCGTCTCCGTTCGCTACAATACCGCACTTTGCCGGAGGGGACTTGCCTGAATGTTCCTGAAATCCAACATAGCGGCCATCGAGGTGGCCGGCGACGAAGTCCGCGTGGCCGCCGTGCGCGTGGGGGGGCGTCTGCCCGAGGTGCTCGAGCTGTACTCCGGACGTGCCCTCTATGAGGATCCCGCCGAGCGCGAAGAAGCCCTCGGCCGCACGCTCGACACCCTGCTCGAAAAGCTGAACACCCGCGTTGTCAGCTATGTCTCCTGCGCCTCCAGCGCGCGAACCATCGTCCGCAATGTCACCATTCCCTTTCGGGGGGCGCGCCGCGTGGCCTCCGCCGTGAAGTTCGAGCTCGAGCCCTACCTGGCCCTCCCCATCGAAGACCTGACGGTCGATTTCGTACAGGTGGGTGAATTCGATGGCCAGACCGAAGTGCTCGCCATCGCCATGCGCAACGACCACCTCGCCGCCGAGCGTGCCATGCTGCAGTCTGCCGGTGTCGAGGCCGACGCCATCACCATCGACGCCGCAGCCCTTACCGCGCTCTGGGCCGCACTCCATCCCGACAAGGGCCTGCGCGCCGTCCTCCACTTGCGTGAACACGACGCATGCGTCGCCATCGTTCACAACCGCAAGCTCGCCTTCTTCCGCAATCTGCCCTATCCCGCCGCACAGGTCGAGGCTAATCCCGCCGCCCTCGCGCGCGACGTGGCCAACACCCTGCGCGCCTTCACGTCAAAGTGGCGCGGCGGTGGCGAAGTTGAACGCCTCTGCGTAACCGGCGTCGCTCTGGGCCCTGCGGAAGCCGAGGCGCTCTCGGCCGCCATCGGCGTGCCGGTGGACCATGAAATCATGCTCGCCGCCC
Organism: Candidatus Hydrogenedentota bacterium; assembly: GCA_046047315.1. GTDB lineage: Bacteria > Hydrogenedentota > Hydrogenedentia > Hydrogenedentales > JAEUWI01 > WGMK01. The sequence goes on from JBJOID010000349.1 coordinate 9,266, forward strand.
TGCCCCGCCACGGCGCGGCCGCCAGCGAGGCGGGCGCCCATATGGCCTTCAATCACTGGGAGGCCCTCATCGGCGCCGCCCATGCCGCCGCTTCCGGCAGCTTCCACCTCGACCTCACCCGCGCGGAAACCCAGGCCGGGCCCGTCATCCGCGCCGCCGCCGGGCACGTGCTTTTCTCCAGTGGCCTCGCCTTCCTGCTGCTCTGTGGCTGGGCCTTCTATTACTATCAAGCGGCCCAGCAGAACGCCGCCCTGGTCCAACGCCTTCAGGACGAGACCGCCTTGCTGGGCGAGCAAATGCTCGAACTGCAACAGGAAACCCTGCCCGACGGGGTGGATACCGCCGTCTTCACGGATCCCGTCCTGCTCGACGTGCTCAAGGAACTCGGCGCCAAGCTTCCCGAAGATCGCATCAAGGTCAGCGAGATCCGCATCGCCTCCCCCAATGCCCGCTCCTCCTGGATAACCATTGCCGGCGAAGTGGGCAACAGCGGCCAGCTTGTCGAGGTCTATAATGATCTCAAGAACAGCAAGCTGCTTGCCTTCAACGCCGAGCCCGAGCTCAGCGTGCAGGGATCGCAAACCACGTTCACCATCCGCGCCGACCGGCCCGTGCCGGGCGTCGAGGCCGAAGTGCCCGCCGCCGAGGCTGCTGCCACTCCTGAGGCGCAGCCCGAATCGGAAGCGCCCGCCGCTCCTGCCGAGACGCCCCCTGCGGAGCCTGCTCCCGAACCCGCGCCTGCCGCCGCCGATGCGCCGCCCGCGCCGGAGCAGCCCGCCAACCCCACGGAGCAACCCTGAGCCATGTCGCTGCAGCTTGAAAGCAAAGACCGCTCCTGGCTCGCCGTCTGCGGGCTCGCCCTCTTCGTCGTCGTGCTCATGGCCTGGTGGGTGCCCTCCGGTCCGCGCAAGCAATACCTCGAATCCAAGGCCGCGCTCGCGGGCGCCAAGGAAGAACTCGAGCTCTCCCAGCTGCTCAAGCTGGAAGAAGAAATGCGCGTCGCCAGCGAACGACCCATCCTCGAGCGTCTGCGCACCCGGCCCGCCACCTTTAACTTCTTCACCCTCATCGACCAGACGCTTTCCGAAGCCAAGCTCAAGGAACGCGCCGAGCTGAACAAGGTGCGCGTGAGCAACGAAGAAAGCCCCCAGGAACTCCTAGAGCTGCGCCTCAACGGCGTCACCCTCGAGGAACTCGTCGACTTCCTTCACCGCGTCTACGAGAAGCAAAGCCTCGTCGCGGTTTACCAGATGAACTACCTGCGCCCCGGCCGCGATGGCAAGGGCCTTGAGTGCAACATCACCTTCGCCACCATCAAGCCCGGCGTCTACGCCGGCGGCTGATTCCGCCCATCAACGCTATACCGCCGCCAGCGCCTCGCCTGTGGCCAGCCGCATGATCTTCTCCTGTGTCGCTTCCTCGCGCGAAAGCTCTCCCCGCAGACGGCCCTCGTGCATCACCAGCACCCGGTCGCACATGCCAAGAATCTCCGGCAGCTCGCTCGAGATCATCACCACCGCCACCCCCTGGCGCACCAGCTCGTTCATCAACTTGTAGATTTCCACCTTCGCCCCCACATCGATGCCCCGCGTGGGTTCGTCGAAGATCAGCACCCGCGACTGTGTGAACAGCCATTTCGCCAGCACCACCTTCTGCTGGTTTCCACCGCTCAGGTGCTGCGCCATTTGCTCAATGCCCGGCGTCTTGATCCGCAGCTCGTCCACATACTTCCGCGCCACCTCCCGCTCCGCGCGCCGCAGCAGAAAGGGTCCCCGGCTCACCGCCCCCAGGTTCGCCAGCGTCGTGTTCTCCCGAACCGGCATGCCCAGCACCAAACCCTGCGCCTTGCGGTCCTCCGTCAACAGTCCGACGCCTTGCGCGATGGCGTCCGAGGGCCGCCGGATGTCGACCCGCCGCCCGTCCAGCCGCACCTCGCCCGCCTCCAGACGGTCCGCGCCGAATATCGCGCGCGCCACCTCCGTGCGCCCCGCGCCCACCAGTCCCGTTATCCCCACAATCTCACCCGCGTGCGCAGAAAAGCTTACGTCCTGGAAATGTCCCCGCCGCGTCAGCCCCCGCACCTGAAGCCGCTCCCCCCCCCGCGGAAACACCTCCTTCGGTAACTCGTCCTTTAGCTCGCGGCCCACCATCATCCGGATGATGCCTTCCCGATCCAGCGCGTCCACCGGCTCCGTCGCCACGTGCTCCCCGTCCCGCATCACCGTCACCCGGTCGCCAATCGCAAACACCTCTTCCAGCCGGTGCGAGATGTAGATGATGCCCATGCCCTGTGACCGAAGGGTTCCAATCAACTCGAACAGGGCCTTTAGCTCGTGGTCCGTCAGCGTCGCCGAGGGCTCGTCCATCACGATGATCCGCGCGTCAAAGGTCAGCGCCTTCGCAATCTCCACCATCTGCTGCTCCGCCACGCTCAGCGAACTCACCAGCCGCTTCACATTCATCCCCACCCCGATCCGCGCCAGCACCTTCCGGGCGTCGTCGTAAAGCCCGCTCCACGAAATAAACGGCGTGCCCTTCCATTGCGGCTGTCTCCCCAGGAAAATGTTTTCCGCCACGCTGAGCAGCGGGTTCAGGTTGAACTCCTGGTAAATCATGCTGATGCCCAGCTCTTGCGCATGGTGCGGCGAATGGATCCGCACCAGCTGCCCCTCCAGCCGTATCTCGCCCGCATCCGGGTGCTGTGCTCCTGAGAGGATCTTCATCAGCGTCGACTTGCCCGCCCCGTTTTCGCCCAGCAGGCAAAGCACCTCCCCCCGCCGCAGCGTCAACTCCGCTCCCTTGAGGGCCAACACTCCCGGGAAACGCTTCGTAATGTTGCGCATCTCCAGCAAAAATTCACTCACGGCCTTCGCCTCCATGCCTCGTCCCAATCTACCCCGCGCCCCTAAGCCCACACAAGCCCGCATGACGAGCGGGCTCCCGAATTCACCATGAACTCGACCGATCGCCCGATGACCGGGTCAAGTCCTGCCTCCCATGGGTACCTCTGCTTTGCTGCCTTCGGACAGGCCTCGTACCTGTTGCGGTGCGTTAAACCATTGTATTCCAAATGCTTAGGCTGACGAGCGCGTCGGGCAGGAATCCCAGGCTTTTTAGGTTTGCGGAATTTACAAGATAGATTTGCTTTTCGAGTTTTCTTGTGGTAATATTCCCAATGAGAGCGGCGGTGATTAACCAGAAAAAAGCAGTTTCGAGTCTGGGTGATGTCAACCGGGTCGTTACCGCAAGCGTTCTCACCGCAGATGACGATGGTGGCGGCGAGAGAAAATTGAGTATCGAGAGCGAAGGACAAGTGACCCCTTAACTTATTCTCCTCTGCGCGCGGATGCCTCCCCTCCCCCTCAATAAGCATCCGCGCGCCCTCCCTCCCGCCGGACAGGCCTCCCCATTCCTGTCCGGCGTTTTTTATTCGCCGCGCAGCCCGTTGAGCGTGCGCCGCAATCGTATCCCCATGGGGCTGTCCAGCCATCGCAGGGTATCCAGCCGCCCGGTCACCTTGGCCACGAAGAGGGGCAGACTGTCCGTGGCGTCGATCCAGATCCGCCGCGCCTCCCAGCGGCAGCCGTCGGGATCAACCGGGCCGTAGCGGTTGGAGCAGGCAAAGGCATAGCCCGCCTCGCGCACCGCAGCCATGCTCTCGGCGTTATAGTCCAGGGCGGAGCCGTAGGGATAGGCAAAGGCGCGCACCGGGCGCTGCAATTTCTGCTCCAGCAGGTCGCGGCATCCGGCAATTTCATCGCGCTGGGCGCGAGCATCCAGCCGCGCCAGCCGGGGATGATTCAAAGTGTGGCCCCCGACCTCGATGCCCATGGCCGCCAGTTCCGCCAGTTCCTCCCAATCCATCAGGCGGCCAAGCCGGGGATCGGGCTCACCATCGAGACAGCTGCCCGCGCGGCCCGCCACCATGAAGACGGTCGCGGGAAACCCGTGGGATTGCAACACCGGCGCGGCGTGGCGCAGGTTGTCGACGAAACCATCGTCGAAGGTAATGGCCACACCCGCCTCGCCGTCGATGGCGGCCTCCAGCGGTATCACCGGCACGCGCCCGTCCAGCCACGCCATCTGTTCCTCGAAGTCATTCAGCCGCACGTTCATCTCGTGGCGGCGCTCGCCCACGCTGTGGTAAGTGAGAATGCGCGCGCGCCCGGGCTTCGGCGGCATACCGCGAAGCAGCGCCTTGAGGCCGCGCTTGAGCACGGACTTCACGGCCCGCTCCCACCCGGCGGCAGGGGCTTCGCCGTCAGCCAACCCCACCCATAGCCCGCGCCATAGGCCAGGTAGGCGGCGAGGCGCAACCGCTGCCCGCTGCCCAGCGCGCGCAGCAAGCGCAGCGGAAAGCGCAGGGCGCGAACGCTCAGCGACACCTTCGGGCGAAAGCCGGCGTCGTCGAGGGATTCATGCGTCTCGTAGACCGAGTCCGGCGCGAAGCGCTGGGCATAGGCCGAGCCGTAGCCATTGCGGAAGAAGGTGCGCAACAGTGCGGACAAAGTGGGGGGCAGGGGATGATGGATGCGGCAATGCGGCGCCAGCACCACGCGATACCCCGCGGCCCGCAGCCGCACGCGCAGGTCGGGGTCCAGTCCCCGCAGGATGTCCTCGCGTTCGCCGCCCACCGCCTTGAATACCGAAAGGGGCATGGCGCAACAGCCATGGCAGGCAAGGTCGCTGTCGGTGATCCGCTCCACTTCCGGCGTTTGCAGCCGGGGAAACTGCCGCGCGGCCCGCCGTTGAAAGGCATTCCATTCCGGGTCCGGTACGATGCTCGCGCCCGCCATCCCGATGCGCGGGTCTGAGTCCAGCACATTCAGCAGCCGCTCCAGCGTATGTTCGTCCGCCATGCGCGCGTCATCGTCGCATATAATCAACACCTCGCCGCATGCGGCGGCCGCGCCCTGGTTGATGGCGCGCCCCTGCGGCGCAACGCCCTTGATTACGTGCAGCTCGAAATCGCGAAAGGTCTGCTGCTCAAGGCTATCGAGCAGCCGGGGCACCGCCCCGCCCCGGTGGCCGTCCAGCGAGGGAATCACCACCGATGCCCGGGGGCGCGGCGTGCTGTTTCCGCCGCCCGCCGCCATCAGTCCCGGTGAAAGCCGAACATCGCCGCCAGTTCCTGGTGGCGCGACAGCGAGGTCTTTACGGAGGGGTCGGTGCGGTGTGCCACGCGGATGGCCGGCGCGCCCGCCCACACTTCCAGCGGCCCGATGTTCTTGTTCACGATGCTCCCCGGCGCCACCACTGCGCCGTCGCCAATCGTCACTCCCGGCAGGATGTACGTGCTACCGCCGATGTAGCATTCCTGGCCAATGACAATCGGGGCCGTTTCGTGCGGGGTGTAGCGCCAATGCGCCGCCGTGCCATGGAAGGTGTGGTTCGTGTCACGCACCACGGCGAAGGGGCCCAAGTAACTGCCATCGCCAACGGTCACCCGGCCGTTCACCTGAACGATGCAGTAGTCGGACAATTCCACGCCCTTGCCCAGCACGATCGCGCCGCCCTTATGGGTGCGCAGCACCACGTTGCCATGAATCACGCAGCCGTCGCCCAGCTCCACATGACCCTTGATCTCGATATTGGGCCCCACGAATTCGCAGCCCTCGCCCACCCGCTTGCACGCGCGGCGCAAGGCGCGTTCACGCCATCGATCCATAAACGACATGGGGCCCGGTCCTCCGCGCGGAATTGTATCGCAGCGGGCAAGGCGCGGGGAAACCGGCCGGATTCTTCGCGGTTGGCGTTGTGCCCCGGCGAGTCGCTACCATGCGGGGCCAGAAAAAACGCAGGATGCCACCGCATGGACGATGCCGCTCTGTTGCACTTTGACCGGTACGGAAAGATCTTCGTGGCGAGCGTGCGCGCGACACGCCGCCTTGACCAGTCCAACCACGAGGCCTTCGGCGCCGCCCTGATGGCTCATCTCGAGGAGCATCCCGGTGCGCACCTGCTGGTCAGTTTCAGCGGCGTCGAGTTCATATCGAGCGCCGTCTTGAGCGAGCTGATCCAGGCGCTGCGCGCGGCCTCGAAAGCGGGCGGCGGTGTTCGCGTCTGCGCCCTGTCGGAATACGTGGCCAGCGTGTTCGAAGTAACCAACCTCGACAAGACTTTCCACGCGGGCGGGCATGTGCGCGACGCGGCGGAACGCTACAACGCCGAACTCGAAACCGCCACCGCCTGAATAAAGGAAACGCCATGAACACGCGCCGCATTGCCCTCGCAACGCTCTTTGCCCTCGGAATTTATGCCTGCGCCCGCGCCGGCGGCGCCAGCAATGCGGACGCCTGGCACAGCCTCGTGGCGCCCGACAGCCTCGCGGGATGGACCATCAGCGACAGCAACGGCCACGGCGACACGAAGTCGTGGACCGTGGCCAACGGCGAGATCACCGGCACGCAGGACAAGCCCGGCAATGGCGGCATCATCATTTCGGACCAGCAATACGGCGACTTCATCCTCGAACTGGAGATCAATCCCGATGCCGGCATCGACAGCGGCATCTTCCTCCGCAGCACGCCTTCCGGCAAGTGCTACCAGATCATGGTGGACAACTACGAAGGCGGCGACATCGGCGGCATTTACGGCGAGGGCACCGGCGGTTTCATTGCCCGCACGGAGAAGTGGAAGCAGGTGTTCCGGCAGGACGAATGGAACAAGGTGCTTGCCGTGGTGGAGGGCAACCCGCCCGTCATCGAGGTGTGGCTCAATGGCGAACACGTGACAAGCTGGCGCGACGAGGAGCGCCGCCTCGAGGATCGCGGACACATCGCCCTGCAGGTGCACCAGGGGCAAAAGTATGAGGGCATGAAGACCCGTTTCCGCAACATTCGCATACGCGAATTGCGCTGACTCGGAACAAGTCCCCAAGGCACCCGAAAAAAATCCACTCGCGCGTTATGAAATTCGATCCCTTTCGGTATATTCTGTTGACAACACCGGGGACGATTGCGTCCAAACCGATGGGGCATATCGCTATGAAGGGATTCCGTCGCGGAGCGCTTGCGTCCGCCACCGCCAAGTTGCTGCTGGGTGCCTGCGTGGTCTGGGGAGCGCTGGGCGTACACGCCCAGAACTCGGTCACCGCCACGATTGAAAGCCTGCAAACCGGTTCATCCGCCCATCCCGAGGTGGTGGTGCAGTTGCAGTCGAGCGGCCTCGCGCCCACCAGCGTGGTAATCTTCCTCGCCTTTGATTCCAGCTACCTCGTGCCGGACTCGGACTACTACGAGACCATCGCACGCGACGGCGTGGGCAACGTGATTCGTGACGAGGAGGGGAACGCCACCGTGTTCCGCTCGGCCGTGAAGCCAGCGGCCTCGCTGGCCGCCGCGGGCAAGACCATCGATTTCCAGGTCTATGCGGAGGATGTCATCGGCGTGGTGATTTCCGGCATCAACGAGACGCCCATTCCCTCGGGCGCCGTGTTCAGCCTGGGCTTCCGCACGCAGCCCGGCATCAGCGCTGCGGATTCCACGGCTCTGACCGGCATCACCGCGGCCAACGCCGTGAACGTGACCAACCCGAACACGGGCGCGCGCGAGCTGGCCCAGTCAAGCGCTGCCGCCGTGTTCAACGGGGTGGAAACATCGCTCGGCCTCAGCTTCTTTGGCGGCACCATCCTTTTCTCCTGTCCGGGCAACACTCCCGCCCCTACGGACGTGACCGCTTCCACTAACGACGAGGAGGCCGTGGTGGTGTCGTGGAACGCGGGCAGCGCGCTCGAGTTCCGCGTGTTCCGCGCGGACAGCAATAACTTCTCGACGGCGGTGCCGCTGGGCGACGGCTGGACCACCGCCCGCAGCTTTTCCGATTTTTCGGCTGCCCCCGGCGTGGCCGCCCCCGGCGGCTGCTTCGGCGGCGGAGGCAACACCGCCACTCAGTTTTACTGGGTGATCGCGCGCGATGCCACGGAATGCGAGTCCGCGCCGGCAGGGCCGGTTTCGGGTGCGCGCGCTGCGGATAAGCTGGCCACCAGCCCCGCCGGCACCGGAGCGCTGGGCTTGGGGCTTTGCGCCGCCTTGGCGGCCGCCGGCCTGCGCCGCCGCTTCCGCGCCGCCGCCTGACCCGGGCGGGCCTGCGGCAATAACCCTATCGCCGGGGCGCGGCCCAGCAGGTCCGCGCCTTGGGGGAGAAACGCATGTATCCCACGCTGCTGTCGCTGGGGCCATTCCACTTTCATTCCTACGCCGTGTTTCTCTCGGCGGGCTTTCTCACGGCGGTGTTGCTCATCGTGCGCGACAATTACCGCCAGCCCAACCCCTATCCCATCACGCCGATAGGCGGGCTGTGGGTTTTTCTCGGGGGGCTCTTCGGGGCGCGTCTCTACTACATCGTGCAATACGGCGACCCCGCGCGCTGGTTCGAGGCTTCTTATCTCTGGAGCGGGGGACTGGTATTCTACGGGGGCGCCCTTGGCGGCGCGCTGGGGGCAATCGTTTATCTGCTGATTGTGCGCGCGCCCATTGTCCCCGTGGGTGATTTGGCCCTTTCTTATGTGCCCCTGGCCCACGCCATTGCCCGCGTGGGTTGCTTCCTGAATGGTTGTTGCTGGGGTGCCACCACCCAGATGCCGTGGGGCGTGACTTTTCCCACGCCCACACTGCCGTGGCGGCAGCACCTGGACGAAGGCCTGCTGGCTTCTGGCGCAACCCGCTCGCTCCCGGTGCACCCCAGCCAGCTTTACGAAAGCGGTTCCCTGCTCATCATCTTCTTCATCCTGCGATACTTCTACCGGCGTCCGCACCCGCAGGGCAGCATCATGCTGGGATACCTCTTTTGCTACGGCGCGGCCCGCATTGTGGTGGAAGCCTTCCGGGGGGACAGTGCACGCCACGTGCTCAACATGACGGTGTCACAGTATGTGGCGCTGGGCATGATGGCCACTGCCCTGACGCTGGCCCTGCTGCTGCGCTTCACCTTCTGGCGCGCGTATTTCTCCGGCGCTGTCAACCTTGAATCCGCAGACAGTACGGCGGAGCCAGCTTCACCGGAACCCAAGGCGCTGGACAGCACACCATGAATTCGCAATTTTATGGAATTGAATTACGCCCCGAAAGAAACTAAAGCGCACGGGCAAGGGATAAAGTGTTGACAACCTGCCGGCAAGACCCTATAATGCGATTCAATCCAATGGGGATAAAGTGTCTTTAAGCCGCCGAGGGCATAGAAAAACGGCTTGATCAGGGGGAAGTACTTCTGCTACAACCGCGCTCGACAAGAACATGAACAGAGTGATTGCGCCCGCCTCAAGCGGAGCGCTTGTGCGTATTCGGTAAACAGGTAACGTTTGACAGAGGAGAGAATGACTATGGGGACCAGGAAGAAACTCTTACTGGCGTCGTTAGCAAGCATCGCGATGGTGCTTGCCTTCGTGCTCGGCGCCATGCCAGGGTTCGACACATCTCGCTTGGCCGCAGGTTCTGACCAGGTCGCCATTCAGGATATTCTGGATGCGCTGCTGGACGGCGGCGACAAGGGTGCAGCCCTCACCGTGAACTCGGCCGTTCAGGCGGTGGTCGTAAAGACCCCGGCCGGCGCCGAGTACGTCGTGCCGGAAATCCCGCTTCCGCTGACCCTGAGCGCTTCCGTGGGCAACGTGCCCGTGCGCTATGTGGCCAGCGAAGAGGGTGACAACACCGTGTGGTCGGCTTCGGCCAACCCCAGCAACCCCGGCGGCGCCGGCACCTGGACGGGCGGCGCTGCGCGTGCCTTCACCGATCCGGCCGTGTTCAGCGCGCCCTACGCCTCGACGCTCGACATCGGCACCTTCGTGACCGGTGAAGCTTCGGTGCGCACCCTGCTCATCTACGGCTTGGCCAACGCCTCGCTGACTTCCGGTCAAGTCGCTACCATCGCCTACACCAGCGCGACCCCCGATCCCTACGCGATCGACCTACGCGAGGTGGACGGTGATGTGACCGACGTGGACGGAAACGGTATTCCGGACGACGCCTTTGACAACGTGGGCGACGCCGAAATCTGGACCGCGCTTGTGGACGACGGCGAGGGCAACCTCCGCCGCGTGCTCGTGGTCAACCTTGACACGGTCGCCAAGGGTACGAACCAGGTGTTCGCCAGCCCCGAGAGCGGCATCACGGTTGAGGCCCCCTCCACGGCCGACCTCATCGCTGCGAACGCCATCGGCGCCGGCGAGAGCGCGCTGCTTGTGGTGCAGGTTGTTGACAACCTCGGCGAGCTGCTTGATGACGAGGCCGTGACCGGCTTCGCCAGCGCTGCCGCCTGGGGCGAGGCCGCCAAGGCCGCCGTGCCCGTTTCCGCTTACAACTTCGGCGGGCCGATTGTTGACGTGAGCATCCTCGTGAACGACGGCGTCGGCAACCTGAGCGAGCTCGACACGCTGCCTGAGGCGCTGCCGGTTACCATCACCATTGAAGACCTGGCTGAGGGCGACGGCGAGAAGCTGGCCCTCTTCTCCACCTCGACCGTGCTGAGTGAAGGCACCGATGGTCTGGTGCTCGGCAACTCCGCGGGCGACATCGCGTGGAATCTCGTCACCGACGAGCTTTCCGCCGGCACCCTGTCGGTTGACGTGACCCAGCTCTCCGCGTTCGTGCCCTTCGTGCTTCCCGCGGTGGACATCACCAGCGCCAGCCCGAACACGGCTCTCGAGGGTGAGCAGGTGGCCCTGACGCTGACCGGCGTGATTCCGGTGGCCACCGGCCAGAGCATTGCCGAAGCGGCCGCCGCCTACAGCGTCACCGTGAATGGCAGCCCGGCCGAGTTCCGCACCGGCGACGGTGGCTTCGCCATCGACGCCTTTGTGGCCGGCAGCACCAACGCCGCCTACCTCTACTGGACCGCCGCCATCTCCACCAAGGCGACCCAGCAGGCTGACATTGAAATCAGCGAAATCATCGACGGCAGCCCGGTGCTGGTCGACACGCTGAGCAACGCCATTGAAATCACCCCGACCTTCGACGTCGTCGCCACGGCGGGTGCGGGTGGTAGCGTGAGCATTGACACCCCGAGCAACGGCCCGAACGGCAGCTATGTCGAGGGCACCTCGGTCGCCATCTCCGCAACGCCCGACGAAGGTTTCGAGTTCGTGGCGTGGACCGGTCTTGAAGTCGGCGAGACCAATGCCGCTTCGACCACCATCACCGTGAACGCCGACCGCGCCGTGCAGGCCACCTTCCAGCCGATCAGCACCGGTGGTGACACCTTCACCCTGACGGTGCTGCGCGCTGGCAACGGCTCCGGTACCGTCAGCCCGGCCTCCCCGGTGACCGTGGATGAAGGCACCGTGGTCAACCTGATTGCCACCCCGGCCTCCAACTCGAACTTCACCGGCTGGACGGGTGACATCGCCACGGTGGCCGACGCCGCTGCGGCCTCCACGACCGTGACGGTGAACGCCGACCTGACCATCACCGCCAACTTCACCCGCAAGACGGCCGACGACGACGAGCTCACCGCGAGCGGCATTGACGCCGCCGGTGGCCTCAACGACGAAGGTCAGGTGGAAGTGTGGTTGTTCGGTGGCGAAACGATTCGCCTCAACGGCACCGGCCTCGTGGCGGGCGCTGACCTCGTGTCCTTCCAGGTGGGTTCGAACCCGGCGGTAACGGCCGACCTGTTCAACACCGCCCCCGATGGCAGCTTCGGCCTGGTGGTCATTCCGCCGACCAATGCCACCGGCACGGACGCGTTCTTCGTGGCGAATGTCACCGTGACGCGCGCCAGCGATAACGCCACCTTCGACCTCGGCAACGTGGTCCGCTACCGCCAGTACGACACCGGCGACGACGACGTGACCACCACGGCGTTCATCCTTGAGAATCCCTCCACTCCGGAGCCCATTCAGGTGAGCACCGGCGAGGGCAACACCGACTTCGCTACCCTGACCCTCCCCGGTCTGGACACGAGCCTCAATGAGGTCTACGGTCTGGTTCGCACCGGCGTGGTGGATGCCTCCAAGGGCAACACCGAAGCGGTGGCGGGTCCGGTCGGCACCGGCCAGATCAACTCCGGTCTGGACGCAGCCTTCGGCAACACGGTCCCCGGCTTCAACGCCGCCACGACCCAGATCCCGGGGACGGTTGACTTCGCCTTCTACATCTACGGTGGAAGCGACGAAGCCAAGTCGAACACCGGCACGGTGGGTGGCGCGGCCTTCACGCCGTCCAACGAGCTCATCACTTTCGACCGCGGCTCCAGCGGTGCTGCTGGCGACCTGCCCACCCCCGGCGATCCCGAGGGCAACGCGGGTAACGCCGGTCTGTTCTCCGTGGCCTTGGCCGACGGCGTGCTGACCCACGGCGACGTGCGCGATGGTCTCACGGTCTGGGGCGTGGAAACGGCCTACGACTACGTGACCGACACGCTTGAGCTGGTCGAGAATCCGAATGTCGATTACCAGTCCACCACCCTCAACAACGAGGTGAGCCCGGCGGTCATCGATGCGAAGCAGACTGCCGACGGCACCGTCGTTGAGACCGTGACGATGCGCCTCTACACCCTCAATGGCTTCAGCCTGCGCCAGGGTGTGAACGCCTCGCCCGAGGTCACCGATGGCATTCGCCTCAACACCCAGTCCGGCACCGCTTCGGATGACCTGGCCGGCGGCCTGCCGCTGACCATCGTCTCCCCGGCGGGTGGTCTGGCCCGTATCGAGTCCGCCCGCTTCGTGATCGGTTCCGCCACGGTTGGCATCGTGACCGAGTTCACCACGGCTCCGGGCACCGACGAGTACGTGCTGCAGTTCCCGGCTCCGGCGAGCAACCAGGCCGGTATCGCCAGCATCGTGCTGACGGGCCGCGCCAACAACACCGCCATCCAGACGGTCAACCTGCAGAACGTCTTCGAGTACCAGTCGGCTGCTGGAGACTTCCCGTTTGAGCTGCTCCTGCTGCTCCTCGGTCTGCTGGCTGCCATCCTTGGCCTGGCGGCTGGCGGTTCGTCCGGCGGCGGCGGCGGTGGCCCCTGCTTCATCGCCACGGCGGCCTATGGCACCCCGCTTGACGGCAACATCGATGTCCTGCGCGACGTGCGCGACGAGTTCCTGCTGACTAACGCGGTCGGTACGGCCTTCACCGACATGTACTACCATGTCGCCCCGACGGTCGCCGACTCCGTGGCTGCCAGCCCGGCCCTCGCTGCCGTGGTCCGCATGCTGCTGGTCCCCGTCATCTTCCTCGGAAAGATGGCCCTCATCAGCCCGGCGCTGCTGGCCCTCGTCAGCCTGTCGATTGGCTTCTTCTACTTCGCGATGCGAAAGGGAGCCCGCCAGTCCTAAGCGGACCGCATAGTTAATCCCACCGCGCGGCGGAGGCTTCGGCCTCCGCCGCGCTGCTTTTGTATCTGCCCATCTCCGGGCGCGGAGAATGACCAAGAAAAGCATTGCCACAGTCCGAAGCGACGTGCAGATTCAAGGGGGCGTCTACCGATGCCCCTGAAGCATGGATGGGGTCACCCCATTCCGCGACCAGAGAAGGAGGTATTAGGTCGGAGGCGTCTCGCTGTCAATGAAGCGAGAGGGAACGTGCACCCGCAGGTTACGCCAGCAGGTCGTGCACCACGTTTCCGAAGACGTCCGTCAGGCGGTAGTCGCGTCCTGCGTAGCGATAGGTCAGCCGCTCGTGGTCAATGCCCATCAGGTGCAAGAGAGTGGCGTGGAGATCATGCACGTGCACCTTATCCTCCACTGCGTGCCAGCCGTACTCGTCAGTGGCGCCATAGGTGAGACCGCCCTTCACCCCGCCCCCCGCCATCCACATGGTGAAGCCAAAGGGGTGATGCTCCCGGCCATTGTCGCCTTCGGCGGTGGGCGTCCGCCCGAATTCGCCACCCCAAAGCACCAGCGTGTCGTCCAGCAATCCCCGCGCCTTCAGATCCTTCAGCAACCCGGCAATCGGCTTGTCTGTGGCCGCGCAATTCGTCGGCAACTCTTCCTTCAAGCCTCCGTGCTGATCCCACAGCTGGCAGCTCGAACGACGCGAGGTCTGCGTGTGATACACCTGCACGCAGCGCACGCCCCGCTCAACCAGTCTCCGCGCCAGCAGGCACTGCTTGCCGAAGATCTCCGTCACCGGATCATCCATGCCATACAGCGCCCGCGTAAGCGCCGACTCACCCTCCACTCCAAAGGCTTCCGGCGCCTCTGTCTGCATGCGATAGGCAAGCTCGAAAGAGGCAATCCGCGCGCTGAGCCGGCTGTCCTCCGCACGCTCGGCCAAATGCTCCCCGTTCAATGCCGAGAGCAAATCAAGTTCCTGCCGCTGCCGGTCCATCGAAGCCGCCCCGCTCGCCAGATTGGCGATCGGGTTGTCCAGGTTTGACACCAGCGTGCCCTGATACGCGGCCGGCAGAAAGCTGGAACTCCACAACGGGGCGCCCTGAGCGGGCTGGGCCGGACTCAGCACCACAAACCCCGGCAGGTTCTGGTTCTCACTGCCCAGTCCATACAACAACCACGAACCCAGGCTCGGCCGCGAGAAAGTCTGCTCGCCCGTGTTCATCTGCAGGCACGCGCCATTGTGGTTGATGTTGTCCGCCACCATCGAACGCACCACGCATAGGTCGTCCGCGCAGGTAGCCAGATGGGGAAGAAGCTCACTGATCTCCATGCCGCTCTCGCCATGCCGGGCAAAGCGCCACGGTGACCCCAGCAGGTTGCCGGTCTTCGTGCGCTCCAGCTTGGGCTTTTCAAAGGGCAGCGGCTTTCCGCTCTCCGCCAGCAGGCGCGGCTTCGGGTCAAACAGGTCCACGTGCGATGGCCCGCCCGACATAAACAGGAAGATCACATTGCGCGCGCGTGCCGGCAAATGGGGCAAATTCGCTGCCGCAGCGGCTTCCCGCTGCAACAGCGGCGCCAGCCCCAGCATGCCGAAGCCATTGGCAAAGGTGCGCAGCGCCTGCCGGCGCGTCATCGGTGCGGCTCTCATGGGCGGCTTGCTCCCTTGGTCGCATCATGCGCCCATGCATTTCGTGGCTTCAACAAATCAATCCACATAAGCGAACTCATTTGCGCACAACAGCGCATGGCAATAACTCTCCAGCCGAGCTGCAGAATCCCCGCCCGGCTCGCTCAGAAAAACGACGGCGAGCTCCAACTCACGCTGCGTGGGCTTCCGGCCGTACAGCCGCGCATAGGCCCGTTCCACCAACGCTTCCACTCCGGGCGCATCCACATGCAGCGCCGCCGCCAGCTCCGCCGCCGCCTGCCGCACGAAGGGATGGTTCATCAGGAATAGCGCCTGCGGCGCAACCGTCGCCTCCACCCGCTTGGGAATTATCGCCGTCGGGTCTGCCGCGTCAAACAACATGGCATAGGTCGTGCGGTCGGAGCGATTGGTCTTCAGGTAAAGCGTGCGGCGCGGCAAATGCAGGTCCGCAAACGCCGGGCCGCCCATCTCCAGGTTCAACTGCCCGGAAGCCGCCAGCAGGCTGTCGCGCAAGGCCTCCGCTTCAAGGCGCTTCCGGTTCATACGGGCGAAGAAGCGGTTCTCCGGATCCCGCTCCAGGGCCGCCGGGTTTCCCGTGGAAGCCTGCCGGTAAACCGCCGAAAGCACCATCATCCGGTGCACCGCCTTCACGCTCCAGCCCGATTCCACGAACGCGTGCGCCAGATGGTCGAGCAACTCCGGGTGCGTGGGTGCTTCGCCCCGCGTGCCAAAATCACCGGGCGTGCGCACCAGCCCCTCGCCGAAGTGGTGCAGCCAAATACGGTTCACCATCACGCGCGCGGTCAGCGGGTTGCACTCACTCGCCACCCACTCCGCCAGCTCCCGCCTGCCGCTTCCTTCCGCAATAGGTGGCTGCGTGTCACCCGCCAGCACCGTTGGCATGCGCCTCGGCACCACATCGCCCAGGTTGTTGTAATCTCCCCGCCGATGCACCCGCACATCCACAAAGCCCTCATATGCGGTCCCGGGCACTGCCCCCTCCTGAATCCCCACCGCGAGGTCAACAGCCGGGGGCGGGCTTGCCTCCAGCGCGGCCAGTTCCGTCTCCAGCGCGGGCCGCGGGGAACCCTCCGGGGCAGGTGGATTCAGCAGCCAGAAAGGACCCTCAGCCCCCAGCAGCGCCTCCCTTAATTCCGGCGCCGCCGCCGAACCACTGCCGTCAAGCGTCGTCAACACCATCAGCCGCGCCGCCACGTCCGTCACGACTTCGTGGGAAGGCGCGCCCGCAGCCGTCAACAGCGGCTGCAAGGCCTCTTCCAAGGCGGGATGCCGGGGTAGTCCGTTGGGATCATCCAGGCTCCACACCGCCTCATGCCCGCCGTCCGGCCAAGGGGCATTGCTCAGGAAGGCGGCTTGCAATGCGGGCCTAAGCTCCCAAGCCGCTCCCGAAACCGCCGCGACTCGCCATTCAACCGTCGTGCTATCGCAGGAATAATCCCCAGCGCGCGGCCCCACTTCGAGTCGAAGCCGCGCCCCGGGGGAGACGGTCAAGCCACCGTCCAGCGCTATCACCGCATTCCCTCCGTTGTCCACCGCCCCCTGCTCCAGCAGTGTCTCCTCCGTCCCCGAGCGCATCACCACGCGGTACTCGAATCCATTGCCGCAGGTGGCGTCGGCATCGCGCAATTCGGCCCGCAATGTCACCACGTCCTTCACGGGGCTTCGCCATGCCACGATGGCCGGCGCCTCGGGCGACGGATGCACCACCAGCGCGCCATCCGGATGCTGGATGGTCACGTAGTGCAGGTCCTTGCCAGCGAGATTCAGCGTGGCCGAAGGCATCTCCATTGCGCCTCGCCGCGCATGCAGCCCGGGAATGCCGTTCGCGTCTCGGGTCAGGCCGTCCAAGGTGCCCGGTTCCCGCCCCAGCCAACGCCGCCATCGCCGCACCGCCTCGGCATTCAGGTCCGTTCCAGGGGCTTCGTCCGCCATCGCCGCGTGAAGGTAGTTGCTCAATTGCGGCAAAGCCGCCACCGCAAAGGCGGCGCGTTCTTCCTGCAACAGCGCGTCGCGCTGCGCGCGCAATTCCGCCAACCGCGACTCGCGCGCGGCGCGCTCCGCCAACTCCTCCTTCGATGCCAGAGGCAGGTGCAATATCGGCGAGCCCTCCGTCTTGGCGCCCGGCCCCGGCAGAATGCTGCTGCTGAAAAAGATCCCCGCCAGCCCGTAATAATCCTCGGTGCTGAACGGCTCAAACTTGTGATCATGACAGCGCGCGCACGAGACTGTCAGCCCCATGAAGCCGCGCGTCACCAGGTCCACCTGATCGTCCACGATGTCGCAGACCATCTTTTCCTTGTCGGCGTCGCCCTGCGGCCAGTTGCCAATCGCCAGCACGCCCGTGGCAACCAGGCCATCGCGGTTGAAGCCGCCATCCGCCGAAGGCATCAAGTCGCCCGCAATCTGATACCGCAGAAAATCATCGTAGGGCATGTCGTCATTGAAGGCCTTCACCACCCAGTCGCGATAGCGCCATATCTCCACCGGGTCCGTCAGCGTGCTCGCCCGTGAATCAAACGAGTCGGTGTAACGCACCACGTCGAGCCAATGCCGCGCCCAGCGTTCTCCGTATTGCGGCGACGCCAGCAAGCGTTCCACCACGCGCTCATAAGCGTCCGGCCGCATGTCCGCCAGAAACGCTTCCCGCTCCTCCGGCGTGGGGGGCAGCCCGGTCAGGTCCAGCGTCACGCGCCGCAACAGCGTCTCTGGCGCGGCGGGCGGCGCGGGGGAAAGCTCGGCCTCCTCCATGCGTTGCAGCACGAAGGCGTCCACCGGCGACTTCACCCAGTCGGCGCGGGCAGGCTGCGGCAGCGGCGGCTGGCGCACGGGCTGAAAAGCCCAGTGATCCCCGGCATCCATCAGGGGGTCCGCCGCCGCTTGCGCCGGGTCGTAGTCCGGCCAGACCGCGCCATCCGCTATCCACTGCCGCAGGGCCGCCACCTCGTGCTCCGCCAGCGGCTCGTCCGGCGGCATCTCGATATCGGCCAGGCCCGCCACCGACTGATACAAAAGGCTTGCTCCCGGGTCTCCCGCCACCACCACCGGCCCTCGAGAGCCGCCTTTAAAGAGACCCTGCGCCGTATCCAGCTGCAGGTCGGACTTGCGCTTCTCCGGGCCATGGCAGGACACGCAACGCTCCAACAACACCGGCCGCACCCGTGCCTCAAAGAATGCCGCAGGGTCATCCTCTACCGCAGCGGCAAACGGCGCCGCCGCAAGCAGGGTCACCGCCAAACTTCGGTGGAGCGTCGGATATAGAGCCTTCAATCGGAGCATGCCTGATTCTAACGCAAGCCGGCCAAAGGCGCTATTTCCTGAGCGACGCATCCTCGGGTAGATCATGGTCTTGCTTGCTCACTTGGTAGACGAATCGCTTGCAACCCCGGCGGAAGCGTGGCAGAATTCCGCATTGCTTACCGCCCGGTAAGTAGGCTGCACTTCCGCAATTTTTTCTTTCGCGCCCCGCGCGATGCTTGGAGGAGTACCCCCATGGCTGTCGATGAAGCAATCCGTCAGGAACAGATGCAGATGGCGGAGGAGTTGTTGTTCTCCGGCAAGAAGCTGCCCAGCTTTGCCAAGGGATTCTTCGCGGGGCTCTACGATTCCAAGCGCGTGTTCCCCTTCCCAGAGCCCACCGAGGCGCAGGAGATCGAGCTCAAGGAATACCTTGAAAAGTTCAA
>JBJOID010000350.1:0-6858 GCA_046047315.1 Candidatus Hydrogenedentota bacterium
GGGGCTCGAGGCGCTTGGGGCCAGCATCCAGATTGAGGACGGCGACGTCATCGCGGAGGGCCGCCTGAAGGGCGCCGACGTCGCCCTTGATTTCCCCAGCGTGGGCGCCACCGAGAATCTGATGATGGCGGCGACCACCGCCGAGGGCCTGACGCGCATCACCAATGTCGCTCGCGAGCCGGAAATCGTCGATCTCGCCAACCTGCTCAACAACATGGGGGCGCAAATCTCTGGCGCGGGCACCGACCTCATCACCATCGTAGGCGTGCCGCAGCTGGGCGGCGCCACCCATGTGGTCGTGGCGGACCGCATCGAGGCGGGTACCTTCCTCGTCGCCGCCGTGGCAACGCGCGGCGCGGTGACCGTGCACAACGCCGTGGCGGATCATCTGCCCGTCTTCCTCGACAAGCTCAGTGAGGCCGGCGCGGACATCGAGGTGCGGGGCTCGGCCATTCGCATCGCCGCCCGCAATGGAATTAAGGCGGTGGACATAACGACGCGTCCCTTCCCGGGCTTCGCCACAGACCTGCAGGCCCAGATGATGGCCCTGCTCTGCTGCGCGGATGGCGCCAGCCGGATTAAGGAAACCGTGTTTGAGAATCGCTTCATGCAGGCGGCCGAGCTGATACGCATGGGAGCGCATATTGATCTGGATGGCAACCTCGCCGTGGTGCGCGGCGTGTCCGCGCTTTCGGGCGCGCCCGTGATGGCCTCCGACCTGCGCGCCAGCGCGTCGCTGGTGATTGCCGGGCTGATGGCGGAGAAAGGCGAGACGGCCGTCAGCCGTGTGTACCACATTGACCGCGGTTACGAGCGCATCGAAGAGCGCCTTTCGGCGCTGGGGGCGGATATCCGCCGGGTTCGGGAATAACACATGCAACGTTTCGACATCACCGACGACGCCACGCTTGGGCAGGTCCGCGCGCACATCATTGCGCTGGGCGACATCAGCGACACCAGCGGCGCCATCCACGAGAAAGTGGAGCAGACGCGAGAGATTGTCGAGGCGGTACAGAAGCGCGGCGACGAAGCCGTGGCGGAGTTCACCGAACGATTCGACGGCGTGGAATTGGAACCCTCCGCCTTCGAATTGACGCCGGACCAGATCGATGCCGCCGTGCGCACCGTGGATCCCGAGCTGGTGGCGATCCTCCAGCGGGCCCACGACAACATTCGCCGCTTCCATGAACGCAGCCTCAGGCAGTCGTGGGAAGAGGCGTACGACGACGGCACCGTGCTCGGCCAGCGCATCACGCCGCTGGCCAGCGCCGGGGTCTATGTTCCCGGCGGCAAGGCTTTTTACCCGTCCTCCGTGCTCATGAACATCGCCCCCGCCAAGGTCGCCGGGGTCAAGGAAGTCGTGATGGTGTCGCCGCCTTCCTGCAACGGCAGCATCCACCCGGCCGTGCTCGCGGCCGCCCGGGTGGCCGGCGCCACGCGCGTTTTCCGCATTGGTGGCGCACAGGCGGTCGCCGCGCTGGCTTTCGGCACCGCCCACATCCCGGCCGTCGACAAGATTACCGGCCCCGGCAACACCTTTGTCACGGCGGCCAAGGCGCTGGTGCGGCACCGCGTCGAGATAGACAGCGAGGCCGGGCCGAGTGAAGTGGTGGTGCTGGCCGATGGTAAGGCCAACCCCGAGTTTGTGGTGGCGGAAATGCTGGCGCAGGCCGAGCACGACGAGGAAGCGAAGTCCGTGCTCATCACCGACTCGAAAGCCCTCGCCGACGCCGTCGAGCAGCGCCTTCCCGCACAGTCCGCATGGCTGCCCAAGCGCGCCATCATCGATGCCTCGCTCGACAACTTCGGGCTCATCATCGTGACGCGCGACATGGAAGAGGCCATCGCCCTGACCAACCTCCACGCGCCCGAACACCTGAGCATCCAGACCGAGTATCCGCGCCGCACGGCCGACAAGGTGATCAACGCGGGCGCCATGATGCTTGGCGCCATGACCCCCGTCGCCGTGGGGGACTACTACGCTGGCCCCAATCACATTCTGCCCACAAGCCGCCGCGCCCGCTTTTCCTCGCCGCTCACTGCCGAGGACTTTCGCAAGGTGAGCAGCATCCTCTATTACAGCGAGGAACGCCTCCGTAAGCAGGCCGAGGACATCATGACCTTCGCCGAGGTGGAGGAATTGCACGCCCACGCGCGTTCCATCAAGGTGCGCATGGGGCAGGGGAAATAGACTGGAAAGGTTAGCGATGCGTTTTCAGCGGGCCATATTGAAGGATGTCGAGGGCTACGTGCCCGGTGAGCAGTTGAATTCACCCGACATCATCAAGCTCAACACCAACGAGAACCCCTACCCACCCGCGCCCGGGGTGCTTGAGGCGATACACGCCACTACCACCGACGCCTTGAGAAAATATCCCGACCCCGTGGCGACGGAACTCCGCGCAACGGCCGCGCGGGCCTTTGGCCTGCCGGACGCCTCGTGGCTCGTGGCGGGCAACGGCAGCGACGAGTTGCTCTCGCTGGTTCTCCGCACCTTTGTCGATCCCGGCGACGCTATCGTTGCGCCCTATCCCACCTACAGCCTCTACGAAGTGCTCTGCAAACTGCACGGTTGTGACCTCCGCTACATTCAGCTGGATGAGCAATACCAGCTTACCGGTGAACACTACGCTGCACAGGGACGACTTTTCTTCCTGACCCGTCCCAATGCGCCCACCGGCGTCGCCTACAGCCGCGACAATGTCGCCCGCCTCTGCGAAAACTTCCCCGGCATCGTTGTGATCGACGAGGCCTACGCGGATTTCGCCGAGGACAGCTGCATGGATTTCGCACAGCGATACGACAACGTCATCGTGCTGCGCACGCTTTCCAAGTCCTACAGCCTCGCGGGCATGCGCGTGGGCCTGGCCGCCGCACGCCCGGAGATGATTGCCGAGTTCATGAAGACAAAGGACTCCTACAACCTCAACGCCATCGCGCAGGCCGCCGCCACGGCTGCCATCGCAAGCGTGGACGCCATGCGCGCCCATGCCCAGCGAGTGATTGCAACGCGCACGCGGCTCCGCGGCGACCTGCTCTCATTGGGATTTGAAGTGCCGGAGTCCGAGACCAATTTCCTGCTTGCGCGCCGTCCCGGTCAGCCCACGGCCCGGGATATCTATCTTGCCCTCAAGGAGCGCAAGATACTCGTGCGCTATTTCGACGCCGACCGGCTGCGTGATTCGCTGCGCATTACGGTCGGCACCGAGGAGGAATGTCTGGCGCTTGTGCATGCATTGACCGAAATGCTCAATTCCTGACGCATCACCCTGGAACGAAGCCGCGTGGAGGTTAGCGATGCGCCCGAAGTACAGCCTCGCCATCTTGATTGCTCTCCTCGCCTCGGCGTTTGTCGCCGCTCAGTTGTTTGATCTGCGCACACTCTTGGCCAACTGGATGGATGCGCTGCGCCAGGCCGGGCCGGTCGCGTTGCTTTATCTCCCTCTGATCTACGTGGCCGCCACCGTTTGTATGGCGCCCGGTTCTGTGCTCACCATCGCGGCGGGCGCGCTTGCCGCGGCCACCTGGCCGGGCGATACCGCCAAGGCCCTTGCGGCGGGTTACCTTGCCGTGGCCTGCGGCAGCGTGGCCGGCGCCACGGCGGCCTTTCTGCTGGGGCGTACCTTGGCGCGCGCATGGGTCGAGCAACGAATCGCCGGCAGCGCCCGCTTTCGCGCCATCGACGACGCCATCGCCCGCGAGGGATTCCGCGTGGTCCTGCTCCTGCGTCTATCCCCGGTCTTTCCTTTCAACCTGCTCAACTACACCCTGGGCCTGACCCGCGTTCCCCTGCGCCACTATGTCGTTGCCTCCGCCCTGGGCATGGCGCCCGGCACCCTGCTCTACGTCTACATCGGTGCTACCGCGCAGACGCTGGCCGCCAGCGCGGCCGGGCAGGATACGGCGAATGGGTGGCGCACGGCCCTGCTGGTGGCGGGGCTCGCGGCCACCTTTGCCGTCGTGGCCGTGGTCACGCGCGCGGCAAAGCGCGCCCTGCACCTGCCTGTTGAGCCGGAATAGCCGCCTTTACTGAGTGCCCCCTTATTTGCATGGCCGCCGCCAAGTGCGCCATGATCCTCAACTTGCTGCGGCCCCTGTGCCGCTTTTTCTTTCCGGCGGCAGCCGGGCACCCGAGGAAGTTCCCATGAGCCAGAATGTCTTTGATCCCGTTCCGTCCCCGATGAATTTCAGCGCGGCGGAAAAGGAGATTATTCGCTTCTGGAAAGAGCATGACACCTACCACAAGAGCCTCGAACAGCGGAAGGGATGCACGCCTTTCGTGTTCTTCGAGGGGCCTCCCACGGCCAATGGCAAGCCGCACCCCGGCCACTGCCTCACCCGCACCATCAAGGACATCTTCCCGCGCTACAAGACCATGGACGGGTATTACTGCGAGCGCAAGGCGGGCTGGGACACGCACGGTCTGCCCGTGGAGATCGAGGTGTGCAAGGACCTGGGCATCATCGACGGCGGCAAGGAGGCCATCGAGGCCTTCGGCGTGGCCGAGTTCAACCGCACCTGCATTGAGTCCGTGTTTCGCTACAAGCGCGAATGGGAGGAAATGACGGACCGTATCGGCTTCTGGGTGGATCTGGAACAGGCCTACGTCACCTTCCACCAGAGTTATGTCGAGAGCGTGTGGTGGGCGCTGAAGACCCTGTTTGATCGAGGCCTGTTGTATCAAGGGCACAAGGTGGTCTGGTGGTGGGCACAGGGTGGCACGGCGCTTTCCTCTGGCGAGGTGGGCGAGGGGTACCGAGATACCGATGATCCCGCGATCACGGTGGGACTGAACCTGCCGCTGGAAAGCACCAGGCACCTGGGACTGAGCCACGCGCCGACCCGCCTGCTGGTCTGGACAACGACCCCCTGGACGCTGTCGAGCAATTGCGCCGCTGCGGTGGGTGAGGACATCGAATACGCGATCGTCAAGGAAACGCTGGAGGACGAGTCGCACCGCTTCTCCATCCTGGCGTCCGCATTGGTGGAAAAGTATTTCGGGGAAAACGCGGATGTGCTGCGTACTGTCCATGGCCGTGACCTGGTGGGACTGGCCTACGAACCCCTGTTTGCCTACGACACGCCACGTCAGCTCGAGTCCGACGCGACATCGGAGAAGCATTGGGTCATTGCCGCAGGAGACTTCGTCGACATCTCGACGGGTACCGGCATCGTGCATATCGCGCCGGCCTTCGGCGAAGACGACTACCGCCTCTGCAAGGAGAATGGCATCGGCTTCCTGTGCTTCGTGAAGCCGGACGGCACCTTCGACGAGCGCGTTACCGATGTGGACCCCTACGATCAGAAGCCCATTGCCGGGCAGTTCTGCAAGGACGCGGACAAGGGCATCATTCGCGTGCTGAAGGACAAGGGCGCGCTGCTCAAGCATGAGCAGTACCGCCACAGCTATCCCTTCTGCCCGCGCGCAGACAAGGACCCGCTGATTCAATACGCCCGAAAGAGCTGGTTCATCCGTACCTCGCAGTTTGTAAAGGACTTCCTCGCGAACAACCACGAGGTGAAGTGGCAGCCAGAGCACATTCGCGATGGGCGCTTCGGCAATTTCCTGGAGAACAACGTGGACTGGGCGCTCAGCCGTGAGCGCTATTGGGGAACGCCCCTTCCCATCTGGGTCTGCGAAGAGACCGGCAAGATGGAATGCGTGAGCCAGTATGCCGAGTTGATGGCGAAGCCCGGCGTGGACGGCACCCAGTTGTGGGAAGAAGCCAAGGCTACCAACCCCGACCTGAGCGATCACCTCAAGATTCACAAGCCCTACATCGACGCCATCACGTATGACAGCCCCTTTGCCGCTGGCGCGCGCATGCGCCGGGTCACCGAAGTGATTGACGTGTGGTTCGACGCGGGCAGCATGCCGTTTGCGCAGTGGGGTTATCCCCACCTGCCGGGCTCGGAAGAAAAGCTGTGGAGCAACTTTCCGGCGGACTTCATTAGCGAGGCCATCGACCAGACCCGCGGCTGGTTCTATGCGCTGCTTGCCATCAGCACCGTGGTGCAGGGCAAGACCGACAAGGGATGGCCGCATCCGTTCAGGAACTGCGTGTGCCTGGGGCACATCATGGGCGAGGACGGCCTCAAGCTCTCCAAGCGCCTGAAGAACTACAGCGAGCCTGCGTTGCTCTTTGAGAAGTACAGCGCAGATGCGCTTCGCTGGAGCTTTATCTCGAAGAACCCGCCCACCAGCAGCACGCGCCTGGCCGAGCGTCTCGTCGAGGAATGCCAGCGGGAATTGCTGGTGCGCTGGTACAACGTCTTCAGCTTCTTCGTGATCTATTCGAATCTCGATGGCTTCGACCCGGCGGGTGCGCCCGAAGATTTTCTGAAGAATTACACGGACAAACACGGAGGGGCACAGACTGGCACGGACGGGCAGGCAGTCTATCGTCCGCGCGAAGCGCGCTCTGAACTTGATCGCTGGATCCTGCATGAGCTGGATCGCACGGTGCTCGATGTTCGCGCCGCCATGGATAACTACGAACTCAACCCGGCCGCGCGCTCGATCGTCGAGTTCGTGGATAGCCTCTCCAACTGGTACGTGCGCCGCAGCCGTGCGCGCTTCTGGGCCAGTGGCTGGAGTGAGGACAAGGCGGATGCCTACTGGACGCTTTACGCCTGCCTGCTCGATTTGTCCCGCATGGCCGCCCCCTTCGTGCCCTTCTTCTCCGAGTTCACCTGGCGCCACTTGGTGAAACCGCTGGTGCCGTTCGGTGCTCCAGAGAGCGTGCATCTCGCCAGCTATCCCGATGCCGATGCCTCGGCTTTGGACAGGGAACTGCTGGCGCAGATGGAGACGACGCGCGAGGTGGTGACGCTGGGCCTCAATGCCCGTCGCGGCGC
>JBJOID010000351.1:0-9746 GCA_046047315.1 Candidatus Hydrogenedentota bacterium
CAGGTCGGCGTCATAACCCTCGGCAATCCGTCCCTTGTTCACAATGTCCCACACCCGCGCGGGCGCGTCGCACATCCAGTGCGCCACCTGCTCGATGCTGCATCGTCCCCGGTTCACCTCATTGAGAAACAGCGCCAGCACATTCTCCACGGCGGGCACACCGGAGGGGGACTTCGGATAAGGCTGGGCCTTCTCCTCCAGCGTATGCGGGGCGTGGTCGGTGGCAATCACCTGGATGCTCCCATCCAGCAGCGCCGCCCACAGGGCTTCGGTGTCGGCCTTGGTCTTCACCGAGGGATTCATCTGCACCAGCGAGCCCAGCCGCTCGTAGTCGTCCACCGTGAAGAAAAGGTGGTGCGGGCAAACCTCCGCCGTGATCAGGTTCGCATGATCCCGGAACACCGGAACCTCGCCTCCCGTCGACACGTGCAACACATGGAAACGGTGCCGGTGCCGCCGGGCAAGGTCGGTCGCGCGTTGCGTGGCAATCAGCGCCGCCGCATGGTCGCGTATCCGGCTGTGGTCCGCATGGCATTTGCCACCGTCCAGCGCCGCCGCGTTCGCGCGCACCGTGTGCTCATCCTCGCAGTGCGCACAGATAGGCAGGCTCGTCTCGGCGAAGATCCGCTCCAGCGCCTCCTGTTCGTCTACCAGCAGCGTGCCTGTGCTGGAGCCTAGAAATATCTTGATACCCGGCACCCGCTCGGCCGTGCGCAGGTCGTCAACATTGTCCGGCGTCGCGCCGATGTAGAACCCATAATTCACCAGCGACTTCCCCGCCGCCAGCGCCAGCTTGTCATTGATCAACGCCTGATTGATGGCGTTGGGCACGGTGTTCGGCATTTCAAGGTAGGTCGTCACCCCGCCCTTCGCACACGCGCGGCTGGCCGTGTGCAGGTCCTCCTTGTGCGTCAGGCCCGGCTCGCGAAAATGCACCTGGTCGTCGATCACCCCCGGCATCAAGTAGAGGCCCTCCGCCTCGACCACCTCGTCCGCGCGGGTCGAGGCGGGCACGTCCAGCGCCGCAATCCGTGTTCCCTCCACCACCACGTTCATCTTGGCCGTGCCTCTCGGCAACACGCACTCCGCGTTCTTGATCAGCGTTTTCAAGCGAAAAACTCCTGCCTGGTTCGAGCCCTATGCCTCCTCGAATATAAGTGAATTCATCCGGACAGCGCATCCATACCACTCCATCGGAAAATTGTTTGACATAAAACAGTTTTCAGTGTTAGCATCCCTTTCCAATCCATGTCGCAAGGAAGAGATTGAATGGCTTTTGAGACCCATGTGCGCTCGCACTACCCCGCGTGGGTTAGCAACACCGCCAGCTGGCTGCTCCGCAAGCTGGGCTGGACCGTCACCGGGCAGCGCCCCACCTGCCCGCGCTGTGTGATCATCTGCTATCCGCACGACACCAACTGGGATCTGCCCTACGCCCTGCTCACCGCCATGGCGCTCCAGATCCCCGTGGTCTACACCATGAAGAAGGAATGGTTCTGGGGGCCGCTGGGCAGCTTCTTCCGCTGGACCGGCGGCGTCCCCATCGATCGCAGCCGCTCGGGCAACGTCGTCAAAAACATTGCCGACGAGATGCACCGCCATCCCGCCATGTTCCTGCTCATTCCGCCCGAGGGCACCCGCAAAAAGGTGGAGCACTGGAAGATGGGTTTCTACTGGATCGCCCTCACGGCAAAGGTCCCGGTGCTTCCGTCCTATGTGGACTACCCCGGCAAGCGCGCCGGCGTGGGGGAGCCCGTTACCGTGACCGGCAACCTCGGGGCCGACTTCGAGACCATCCGCTCCTTCTACCTACAAATGGTTGGACGTTGCGGTGAAATCCCGCCGAAGTATCTCGGCGCGCAGGGCGAAGCGCTGGCGCGTTCCGAAGCCGACGCCATCATCCACGCCGACAGCCAGGCCCAAGGCGCCTAGGCGCCCTCAGTCGGCTTGCCTCCGTCGTCCTCCGCCAGGGCACATTTACGTCGCGACGGGGAGTGCCGCAGTACCCTGCGGCTGAGGCGGCGCCCATGGGGTGCTTATCGGGCAGGGCGTTGGTAGCGCGGATGCTGCGGGGGCGGGCACGAATCGATTCCCGGCTGCGTGGTCTGGCCGCCGATACGGCGGCACTCCCCGAAGGCTGCCAGCCATGGGTGAATGAGTGCACAGGTACAAAACAAGGGCAAGGTCAAACTACCCTCGCGTTTGGTCTTTGTCCAAAAGTAGTGTACAAAAATCCTCCCCATAAGCTTCCTAGGATAGCAAAGGGGAGCACTGAACCTTGAGTTGGATCCACAATAATTGAATACCAGCCTGTCGCGAGGGCCGCAATGCCCTGAGCAAGTGAGAATCTAAACATGCTGGACCGCGCTGCTAAGTAACTAAATGGAATTGCTGTCAGGAAACCGCTCGGTAACCCAGGGATCGCAACGATTACCGGCATCGGCAGCCCGGCAATCAACGTTGCCAAAATAGTTCCTACAATTGTTGCGCTTATAGGTCCTATTACAAAACTATAAATTAACATGCGAAAAATGACGACTGCCGAAAACTTATTGAACTTATAGCTCATGTGGTAGCGTCAAGGTTGAAGGGATGTTAAAGAGTTCAAAAGGTCTCACGTGACCAAGGTCCTCCTTGGTCATGCGCTTGAGCGCCAAGCTCCCGCTTGGCGGCTTCGCGTCGAGGACGGCGACTGAGCAGTCAGCGTTGAGCAGGAAGCAGGAGCTTCCAAGGCACGGGCATTGCCAAGCAGGAGCTTGGCAACGAGGTGGTCGAAACGACTCCCGGCTGCGTGGTCTGGCCGCCGATACGGCGGCACTCCCCGAAGACCGCCAGCCATAGGGGACCGCGTGCGTGCCGTCCGCCTTGGATATCGTCCGGCCCCCGTCGTCGTAGGTGTAGGTGGTCGTCGCCCCGCCCTCTGTCATCGTGGTCAACTCGTTCGCCCCCAATATAGGCGAAGGTGGTGCATTATGCAAGAATGATCAAGGATGCGCGAAGGGATTTTTTGCCACAGAGGATACGCAGGGGATTCTTTGGAGTGCGGAGGCTTGCCTCGGCTTTTCATCAGGAGGCTTGCCTCCGTCGCTGGCGGGCGTGGCGTGGATGCGGCGCCGGGGGATTGTGATGGGGATAAGTCCCCTGCGTGAAAGCGGAGGCGAGCCTCCGCACTCCAGAATGGCGAGGACGTCAAGTCTCGGGTGGAGCATAGCGGCCAGAAGTCAGGAGAGGGGAGACCCGCCACAGCGGAGGCCGGGGGGGTATCCGCGCTCAGCGGGCTGCGTTTTCCAGGGCGGTCAGCAGTTCGCGCAATGCGGAGGCCTCGTGGGTCTTGGGGAAGACCTGCGTGATGCCGGCCTTTTCGAGCGCATGGGGCTCGATGGCATCGTCGGTGAGCAGCAGCACCGGCAGCCGGGGGGAGAGGTCGGGTTCGTTGCGCAGCATGGCGGCCAGTTCCAGCCCGGTGTGCACGGGCAGGGTCACATCCAGCAGCACCAGGTCCGGCTGGGATTCCAGCGCGGCCCTATGGGCGGCATATCCATCTGCTTCCCAAAGGGGTTCATGCCCGAGCGACTCGAGCTCCGAAGTGAATATGTTGGCCAGCGCGGAATCGCTGGTGGCAATCAATACGACCGACATGGGATTTCCTCCGCGGCGAGTCTAGCAGAAGTTGCGGAATTCGCCCACCTTGACAGGTTGGCGGGGCGCTCCTAGAATGGCGCAGGGCGTGAGACGCCGCGCGGTTTGCGGCTTGCAGAGGATATCAGCCATGCGGGGACATCAACTTCGACCTATCCACATCGGTCTGCTATGCGTGGCTTTCATCGTAGCGGCTGGAATCGTGGCCGCCCAGGAGTCTCCCGCTCCCGGCGGCGTGCCGCAGTTTGGCCAACCCGCCGCGGGGGTGCCCGCCCCGTCCGCCGCGCCCCCGGTTGCGCCCGCGCCAACTCCTTCGGCGGGAGCTGTTGACCCGGCGGGCGAGTCCGCCATCGCGGCAGATGCCGCTCCCGCGCAGGAAGAGGAAGCGCCCGCGCCAATTGGCGACACGGTTACGCTCAAGAATGGGAAGGTGCTCAGCGGCGTGCAGGTTGTGCGGGAGTCCCCGCTGGTAATTGAAGTGCAGGTGGTGCCGGGCGTGGAGCCCCTGGTGATTCCGCGAAAGCAGATCGGTTCGATCGAGTACGACGAATTCACCGCCGAGCAGGCAGCTCAGCGCAGCGCGGGTTCGGGGCCAAGCGCCTCGCCGGGCCGTCGCAAGGGACCCACTTCCATCGAGCTGGCTCAGAAACTGGGCAAGTACGTTGCCGACGAGGAATTGGTGATCAACGCCCGCGATGTCGTCGAGGTGCTTCAGGAAATGGCAACCCGGGTGGAAGCGAACATCGAGATCACCCCGGAAGTGCAGCAGCTGGATCCGATTGAGCGGGAGTGGACCGCGCGGATACCGGCTGAAACCTCCCTGATGACCGTGCTGAGAGAATCGCTACCGCGCGATTTCCCCACGCTGGACGCGGAAATTCTGGACGACCGCGTGCGTATTCGGATGAAGCCTGTGAACTAAGGCTCCGTTCAGGCGGGGGTCGTGGTCTCGTAGCGGCGCTCGCGGGCGTAATCCGCCAGGGCATCGCGCAGTAATTTGCGGCCGCGATACAGGCGCGACATCACCGTGCCGAGCGGGCAGTTCATCACCTCCGCGATTTCCTTGTAGGAACGATCTTCCAGATCGGCCATGATCACGGGGATGCGGAAGTCCATCGGCACCGCCTCAAGCGCGGCCCGCACTTCATCATCCAGCAGCTCCATCAGGTTTTCCCGGTCGCCATGCTCCACCTCGAGGGGGACGCCCGGCTCAGGAGAACGCTCAACCGCCGCTTCAGCGCCGGTCAATTCGGTCATGGCCGGACGGCGGGAACGGCGGCGGTAGTCGTTGATGAAGGTGTTGCGGAGAATGGTCAGCAGCCACGCCTTGATGTAAGTGCCTTCCTTGAACTTGTCGTGGAAGCGCAAGGCCTTGACCACGGCGTTCTGCACGAGGTCTTCGGCGTCCGCCGCATTTCGCGTCAGCTTCAAGGCCACGGCATACAGCATGTCCATGTGGTCTAGAACAAGTTGCTCGAATTCGCGGCTGCGCGGCTGCAAACTATGGGTAGGGGAACTCATAGACTCCCTGGAAAGGCGGGCTTGAGAATTGATGCCCGATAATAGCAAGTCAGTCGATGTCATTCAATGAATGCTCCACCGGGAGTAAATCCGCCTCGGTGCCCGGGTTCATGTCAGAAGTGGCCATGGCCTTCCCTTTTTTATGCGCTGTTTGAGCGAGTCGCGGGAAAGGACGGTATAATTTATTAAAGTTAACACAATCGGGAATGCAGACATGAACCCTCCCTTGAATGCACAAGAGTGCGCCACGTTGCTGAAGATCGCTCGCGATGCTTTGGAGGAGTACGTCCGCCATGGTCAACGCATCGACACCGCCGCGTACAGCCTGAGCCCACGGCTGCAGGAAGCCCACGGTGCCTTTGTGACCCTGCGCCGCGATGGAAGCCTGCGCGGCTGCATCGGCTACACGCGCAGCATTAAGCCGCTGGCCGATACCGTCGCTGAGAACGCCATCAATGCAGCCAGCCGGGATCCCCGCTTTCCCCCGGTGACAGCCGACGAGCTGCTCCGGCTGCACATCGAGATCTCCGCGCTGGGCGCGGGGGATGAGCCGGGTTCGCCTTTCATTCGCGTGCACGACCTGGCCGAGGTACAGATTGGACGTGACGGCCTGTACCTCGAAACTGCCGACCATTCCAGCGGGCTCTTGCTGCCTCAGGTGGCTTTGGAGCAAGGCTGGAACTTGGAACAGTTTCTTGAGGGACTCTGTCGCAAGGCGGGCGCGGAGCGCCACGCGTGGCGGCATCCCGGCGCCAAACTCTATCGCTTCACCGCACAGGTCATCGAAGAGTAGGCGAGGCTCTCACGGGGCCATGCTGGGGTTGCCTGTCCTTGGCTGGAATTTCGGCGGGCGGCCCGGTATGCTGGCGTTGTTCGTTTTCGCAGTTATTGGCCAGGGTGTAACATGCCTCCGAAAAACCCGCTGAGCATGGGCGACCGCCAGTACGATGGCGAGCGCATGGTGCTTTCCTCCGACGCCAGCGCGCTTCGGCGGGGAAGGCGGGGCGCGCCGCGCACCCAGGTGTTGCGCCCGGCCCTGCTCTGGGACGAGCACAATCCTGACGAACCCCTGCAGTGCGTGGTGCTCGACCTCAACCCGCATGGGATGAAACTGCGCGCGCTTGAGGCTCTTGCCGAGGGCTCGCGCGCCGTGGTTCAGTTGATGCGCGACGAGGCTTTCACGATGCCGCTCTCACAGCCGCTGAATGTGGAAGTGGTGCGCGTGTCGCAGGATGTGGCGGGATTTCACGACCATGGCGTGCGGGTGTTGCAGGCGCCGATTAAGAAAACTGCGCCGCAGCCGGCGGTGAATATCCCCCGCCCACTGGCGCCAAAGCGCGGCCCCGCCCGCATGCACACGGCTGAACTGCGCAATCCCAATCGTTCGAGGTGATATTTACGTGACGCATTACAGAATCCTGGTGGTGGACGACGAGCCCGACATTGTCGAGTTTCTGGAAAAGACGCTGCGCGTGGACGGGTATCAGGTGATTCCCGCCTATGACGGCATCGCCGCGCTTGATCTGGCGAGCACGGAAAAGCCGGACCTGATCATCCTCGACATCATGATGCCGATGATGAGCGGCTATGAAGTGTGCGAGCAGTTGAAGGCGAATCCATCCACGCAGCATATTCCAGTGCTTTGTGTGTCGTCCGCCCACAGCGCGGATGCGCGCGCCAAGTCGATGCGCTCCGGCGCGGTGAACCTTGTCACCAAGCCCTTCATGCCAACGGAATTGCTGGCCCAGGTGCGCCGCTATTTGCCTCAGGGGGAGCCCAGGGCTTAGGATACTGCTCGTCCAGCAGGGCGCAGACGCAGGAGTCCGCCGTGCTGCCGCCGATGCGGGGCGGGTATCCAACGGGGATTCTCGTTCATCCATGACTTTGGCGAATCGCATTACGCTGGCGCGTCTTTTCCTGCTGCCCATGCTCTTGGCGGCCCTGTTGCTGTATACCCCGGAGCGGGAATACCTGCGCCACGCGGCGCTGGCGCTGTTCGTGGTCGCCTCCCTGTCGGACTACGCCGACGGCTACATCGCGCGGAACTGGGGGCAGCGCTCTGAATTTGGAGCGCGCCTCGATCCCCTGGCCGACAAGCTGCTGGTGAATCTGGGCTACATCGCCCTGGCATCGAACCCGACCTTCGAGCCGGGTATCCCGATGTGGTTTCCTCCGCTGCTGGTGCTGCGGGACACATGGATCATTTTTGGCGCAATCTATATTCTCCGCACAAGCGGAAAGATTGGGGCCGCCGCAAGGCCCCTGGGAAAACTCATGACGGCTTTATTGATGGTGACCCTAATCTTCGCCCTGGTGGGCATCCCGTGGACCACGCAACTGGTCTATGCGTGCACCGCCGTGGGCTTCCTGAGCGGGTTTGATTACATGTTGTTTGGCCGCAGGAACCTGACCGTGGGGGCATCCACCTGATGGCCAAGCGCAAGAAACTGCCGCTGGTCGCGATATGCGGCCGCCCCAACGTGGGAAAGTCCACCCTGTTCAACCGGATCACGGGCAAGGCCCGCGCCATTGTGCACGATGAGGAAGGCATCACCCGCGACCGCGCCTTTGGCGAGGCGCAATGGGCCGAGCGTCGCTTCCGCATTGTGGACACGGGCGGCATCATCGAGGAGCCGGAGGACAGCATTTCGGAGAAGATGCAGGAGCAGGTCAAGCAGGCGCTCCGGGACGCCAGGGCCATTGTGTTCGTGGTGGACGGGCAGCAACCCATCACCCGCGTGGACCGCGAAGTGGCGGCGCAATTGCTGAAGATGGGCAAGCCGGTCATCCTTGCGGCGAACAAGCTCGACAACGAGAAGCTCTTGATGAACCGCTTCGACTTCTACGAGCTGGGCGTGGGGGATCCGTTTGCGATTTCCTCGGGCCATGGCCACGGCATGGCCGAACTGCTCGACGAGATTGTGAAGCACCTGCCCGAAAGCGGCGACACGGAAGTGGAGGAGGTGCCCGAGAAGGTGGTGCGCGTCGCGATTGTCGGCAAGCCCAATGTGGGCAAGTCCTCCTTCGTGAATGCGATCCTCAACGAGAACCGCACCATCGTGGACGACACCCCGGGGACCACGCGCGACGCCATAGACGTTCCCTTCCACCTCAAAGGGAAGGACTACCTGCTCATCGACACGGCGGGCATGCGCAAGAAGGCGGGGGTGAAGGAAGGCGTGGAGCGCTTTAGCGTGGCCCGCACGCTGCGCGCGGTGAAGCGTTCCGATGTGTGTCTGCTGCTGATCGACGCGACCGAGGGCATGTCGGAGCAGGACAAGCGCATCATCGGCTATTGCATCGAGTGCGGCACGGCCATGGTGTTGGTGTGGACCAAGTGGGACCTCATCGAGAACAAGGAGAAGAAGTTCAAGGCCTTGGCCGACGAGCTCGACCTCAAGTTCCCGCACATCAAGTATGTGCCTTACATCACCATTTCCAACACCACGCGTCAGCGCATCTTCAACGTGTTTGAGTATATCGACCGGGTGGCGGAGCAGGCGGAGAAACGAATCGACACCGGCGAGCTGAACCGCTTCATTGAGGAGCTGCGCACCACGCATAAGCCGCCCACCCGCAAGGGCAAGGCCGGAAAGATTAAGTACGCCACGCAGGTGACCATCAAGCCGACAACCTTTGTGTTGTTTGTCAACAGCGCGGACCTGATTCACTTCAGCTATCAGCGCTTCCTGGAGAACCAGCTGCGCGAGCGGTACGGCTTTGAGGGCGTGCCCATCAAGCTGGAGTTGCGCGAAGGCGGGCCCCGGCATGAATGAGCCGTTGATGATCGGCGTCGCGCTGGCGGCCTCCTATGTCCTTGGGTCCATCCCCACGGGCTTGTGGCTGGGGCAGTGGCTGCGCGGGATCGACATTCGTCAGCATGGCAGTCAGAACATCGGGGCGACCAATACGCTGCGCGTGCTCGGCAAGCCACTCGGCGCGGCGGCCCTGTTGGGCGACATGCTGAAGGGGGCCGTTCCCGTACTGCTGTTGGGTCGCCTTGACCCATGGGAGTACCTGCCGCTCGCCTGCGGCATTGCCGCCATCCTCGGACACTCTTTCTCGCTCTTTCTTGGTTTCAAGGGAGGTAAGGGCGTCGCCACCAGCACAGGCGTGTTCGGAGCGCTGCTTCCCATCCCCACACTTATCGCCGCGGTTGTCTTTGGGGTGACTGTCTATATCAGCCGCATGGTCAGCCTGGGTTCCATCCTTGCGGCAATCACCTTGAGTGTCGCCTGTTTCTTCGTCCCGGGTACACCCGTGTTGCGGGGCATCGTGGTGGCCGTGGCTGTGCTCGTCATCTGGAAGCATCGCAGCAACATCGGCCGCATCCTTCGCGGGGAAGAGAGCAAGTTTTAGGGCGCACAAAGAGTCTGTGTCTGTTGTTGACCCAGACAGGGAACAATCCCCGGGCATGAATCCAGCGAACGAGACCAGCGCATCGGGATTGAACACCCGTTTTAATCTTGCTGACTACTTCTTCGCGCTCATTGCCACCCTGATTTCCCTGGCGCTTTTCGTTCCTTCCATCTCCGTTCATATCACTGGCGAAGATGCCGGTGAACTTGCCGCCGCCGCCTATGTGC
>JBJOID010000352.1:0-15946 GCA_046047315.1 Candidatus Hydrogenedentota bacterium
CGTGGAGCCCCGTATTCAAGGGCGTGCGAATTTGGGCAATGCGCAAATTTACTACACGAGCAGCCACACCCACTGCGGCCCGGGCGGTTTCGCCCCCGGCCTTGTTGCGAAGGAAGCCTTCGGGGAGTACGACCCCGCCTATTTGAATGCGCTCGCCGACGCATTCGCGGACGCCATCGTCGAGGCGGTGGATACAATGGAGCCCGCCCGCTTTGGGTATGGCGGTGTGGAGGTGCCGGAGTACATCCGCAACCGCACCCGGATCGGCGGGCCGGTGGACGCGATGATGCACGTGGCCGTGGCGGAAAAGGCGAGCGGCGCCCGCCACTACATTGCCCGCTATTCGGCGCATGGCACCGTGTATGGCGAGGAGATGATGCTCATCAACGGCGACTACGCGGGCGCCTTCCAGCGGGCCGCGCGTGAAAAGACGGGGCATCCCCTGCTGTTCATGGGCGGGGCCGTGGGGGCGATGCGTCCCTATCCGCCCGGCCCGCCCATGCCCGAGCCGGAAACGCCCGCCGAGAAGCTGGCCTTCGAGAACGACGTCGAGAGCGGACTCGTGCGCAAGGGCCGCAAGACGCTGGCCACCTTGTTGCGCGATCAGGAAGCGCGCGTGGAAGCCATGGGGCAGGCCCTCGCGGAGAAGCTCGCGACCGCGACGGCGAACCTTCCCCTGAGCGACGATCTGGATGTCGCCGCCTTCGAGGCTTTCTATGAGCCGCCGCCCGCGCAGGCCCGGCTCATGAGCAACGACTGGCGAATGTCGCCCCATTTGTTCCGGTTGCTGGGCATACCCACCACGGGCCGCCTTCAGGCCGCGCGCATTGGAAGCATGCTCCTCGTCGGCCTGCCCTATGATGTTGGCGGAGAACCCGCCCTAGCCTGGCGTGGCGCAGCGAAGGCACAAGGCCTTGACCTTTGGGTCACCAGCTTCTCGGGTGCCTACCTCGGTTACCTCAGCCCCGACACGAACTACTACGACATTGGCGAAGGCCGGCACTACAATGAGAACTACGAGATCGGCCAGATGGGGTGGTTCGGTCCCAATCAGGAAGCCTATGTCACCGCGCTGGTGAACCACACCCTCGCCGTGCTGAATCCATAAACGCCGGGCTTGGCTGGCATACACCCTGACTCGTTCACATCCCGGCAGGCAACGACTCGGCGACACGGGAACGTGGACGGTCGAAGAGCGACCGCCACTGGTAGAACACGTACACGCTCCACAGGTGCGGCCAGACATGGGGGTTGCCCGCGAGCAGTTCATCGGCCAGGCGGCGCACCTCGTTCGGATTGATTACTTCCATGGCGTCGGCGCGCGCGGCTTCGATGGTTTCTTCCATCGCCCCGCGCATGGTCCCCTTGAACCAGTCCTCGATCGGCACTCCGAAGCCTTGCTTTGGACGCCATACGGTGCGGCGGTCCACATAGCGCTCCAGGACTTTTCTTGGCGCCATCTTCGTGTGCCGCCCGCGCAGTTTCTGCCCCGGTGGCAGACTCAGTCCAAACTCCACGAGGCGATGGTCCAGCCAGAGAAATCGTCCTTCGAGGCTGGCCGCCATGGTGAGCTTGTCGCCCTTGAGCATCAGGCTGTGCGGCACAAAGTTATGCAGGTCGCAGTATTGCAGAATGCCCAGCGGATCCATGCCCGCGTCGCGTGCGTCGGAAAACTGCTCCTCGAAGAAGTCCGCCGATCGCAGCCACGCCGTACGCTCTCGAAAACCCGCCCCGAGCATCCGCGCCTTGGCGTCTTCCGGGTTCACGCAAAACCAACCCATGTACCGCTCTGCCGGGGGCAGCGCGCAATAGCGCGTGAATTTCTCCGCCCGCCGTCCCAGGTTGCGCAAGCCGGGAATCTGCTGCAATCCGCGAAAGGCCGCCGTCAATGCGCCGTCACGAATCACACCGGGCACCCGGTTGTAGGCATCGGCAAAGCGGTCCCAGTAATAGCGGGTGTATCCGCCAAAGCCCTCGTCGCCGCCGTCGCCGCAATGCACCACCGTCACGTGGCGGCTGGCCTCCTGGCAAAGCTGATACAGCGCAATCGTCGGCGCGTCCGCCAGCGGCTCCTCCAGACTCCACAGCACCTTCGGCAAGAGCGCCAGATGCTCCGGCTTGCAGGGTACCTCGGTGTGCTCCGTGCCCAGCTTGGTGGCCACGGCGCGGGCGTAACGGCTCTCGTCGAAGGTGCCCCCACCGGGGAAGGTGCTGCAAAAGGTCTTTACCGGATGCGTGGCCGTCTCCGCCATCAGCGCGGTGATGAGGCTTGAATCCACCCCGCCGCTCAGGTACGCGCCCTGCGGCACTTCGCTCATCAGGTGCTCGCCCATCGCTTCGCGCAGCAGCGCATGCAACCGCTCCAGGTTCTCGGACTCGTTTCCTTTGCGCACGGTCTCGTCAATCTCGGGCCGCCAATACCGGCGCGTCTTGATCTCGCCGTCCTTCACCCGCATCCAATGGCCGGGCTTCAGGCGGCGAATGTCGCGGAAGAAAGTGCGCTCACCGAAGACGAAAGAGGACAAGTAGTCGAACATGGCCGCATCGTCAAGCTCCTCGCCGCACTCCTCGTCCAGCAGCAGGGGCTTCAACTCCGAGGCGAATCCAAAGCTCCGCGACCCATGGCGGTAATAGAAGGGCTTGATGCCGAAGCGGTCACGCGCGCAGAAGAGGGAGCGGTCACGCTCATCCCAGATGGCAAACGCAAACATCCCCCGCAGCCGCGCCACACAGTCCTCGCCCCACTCCTCAAAAGCGTGCAGCACCACCTCCGCGTCGCACTTGCTTCGGATGATGTGTCCCTTGTTGAGCAACTCCTCGCGCAGGTCCCGGTGGTTGTAGACCTCGCCATTGAAAACCAGCCAGACCTTGCCGTCCTCGTTGAACATGGGCTGGTGTCCGCCGGCCACGTCGATAATGCTCAGGCGGCGAAAGCCCAAACCAACCGGGCCAGAGAAATGAAAGCCCGAGTCGTTTGGCCCGCGATGCGCCAGCAACGACGTCATACACTCGATGAGCCGCCGCTCCGGCGAAGCGCCGGATTCAAACATCAGCTTTCCAACAATGCCGCACATGCGCCGGGTATCCAAGAGCCAGGCCCACAGGATAACAGGATAAAGCGGATAAGACGACGGCGGCCCGCTCCTGCTATGCTCCCCATCCAAGGAGCGGAACGACCATGGACGATGCATCGCCAGAGCACTACATGTCACTCGCCATCGCGGCGGCGCGCGACGCGGAGCGTCTCGGGGACGTGCCCATCGGCTGCGTTATCGTCCACGATGGTCGGGTGATCGCCACCGCGCACAACCGGCGCGAGCTGGATCAGGATCCGCTGGCCCACGCCGAGCTGCTGGCGCTACGCGACGCGGCCCAGGCGCTTGGCTCCTGGCGGCTGGAAAACTGCGCGCTGTACGTCACCCTGGAGCCCTGCCCCATGTGCGCGGGCGCGATCATTCTTAGCCGCGTGGTGGAGGTGTACTACGGTGCAGCGGACCCCAAGGCGGGTTGCTGCGGCAGCTTGATGAACCTCCTCGCCGACACCCGCTTCAACCACCAGCCCAAGCTCTTTCCCGGAGTCCTTGCCGACGAATGCGGCGGCATGCTTAGCGCCTTCTTCAAAGGGATTCGCGAACGCCGCCGCCCCCTCTCCCCCCCTTTGGATACCCACAGCTAAGTTTGCGCAAACCTGGAAAATCGCTCTTGCAACCCTGAAGGTCCTGTTGTACCATGCGGCCTTGGGTATAAGGGGCTGGGGAGTCCCAGCGGGAGAGGAAGCGACCACAATGACCAAACTTGTCTCGATGCGATTGTATATGGCGCTGGCCTCGGCCGGCGCCTTGGCGCTGATGGGCTGCCCGTCGGAAGACGTGGTGGTGGTGGATCAGCACAACGAGGTGCAAGTGACCTCGGTGACCGAGGACACGCTCAGCCTGAATGTGGACGGCGGCAACCCCTTCGAGGTGGGCGACATCCTCGTGGGTTCGGACCAGGGCGGCTACTTGCGCCGCGTGGTGACCGTAAGCAACAGCGGCGGAAACGTCGTCGCGGGCACCGAGCCGGTCTCCCTGAGTGAGGCGGTTGAGCTGGGCACGCTGCAAGGCGAAGTGCAGTGGACGACGCGCGACTACCAGCGTGCAGGCGCCCGCCTGGTGAACAAGGGCGGCACGGCCATCGACTTCAGCGGCACGGAAATCTTCCACGAGAACGGCCTGCGCGTATCCATCACCCGCGGCACCATCGATTTCGCACCGAAGATGCGGCTGGAAGCGGGCTGGAAGGACCACCGCCTGCAGAATTTCCTGAGCTGCACCGGCGGTGAAATGATTGTGGACCTCGACATCAAGGTGGAAACTACGGGTCCGGTGTGGCTTGAAGAGGAGTGGATCCTCTGGGAAATCTCTCAGCCCTTCAGCTTCGCGGTCGGGCCGATTCCCGTGGTGGGCACGGCGCGGCTGGCCTTCCCGCTGGGCGTGCGCGCCAACGTGAACGGCGAATCGTATGTCGAGACCGGGTTCGACTCCTATCAGAACGTCGTCTTCGGCGCGAGCTATGAACATGGCAAAGGCTGGACCGACCTCACCAACGTGGGCGCGCCGGTCTTCACCGGGCACCCGCCCGTATGGGAGATCAACGCGGGCCTTGGTGTCGAGCTGTACCTCAAGGTCGAGGGCGGCCTCAACCTGTACCAAGTGTCGGACCTGACCGCAGCGGCCATTCCCTACCTCGCGGCCGACGCGTGGCTGGTGCCCGCGCCACAGACACTCGTTCTGTCCGCCGGACTGGATGGCGAGATTGGCTATCAACTCGGCATCTTCGACATCAACCTCGTGGACCAGAACTGGTACTTCGATGGTCCGCGCTGGGTGCTTTATCAGGGCAGCTGGAACAACCCGGCCTCGACCCCGATCCCCACGCTGCCGCCGCTGGAGGCGACGCCCATCCAAGAGGTAAGCGTTCGATAGATTCTACGCCTCTGGCGCCCGGGGAGTTTTCTCCGGGCGCCTTTTTTGTTAGCCTGCACCTGTTTCTGGAGCATCCCCGGCCATGAGCGAACCCATTTCCCTGAAGGCGTGGACGATCCCCGTCGCGCTGCTGTCCCTGTTGGGCGGCCTGTTTCCGGGCGGCTCCTGCTCCTGCATCAACCAACAAAATCCCAACCAGCCCGAGGCCATCTTCGGAGCCTCCCCATTGACAGGACCAGCGCCCTTGCGGGTGCGCTTCAATAACAACTCCGACACGCGCGGCCTTGAGGCGCTCTCCCACGCCTGGGACCTGGGCGATGGCACCCAGAGCGACGCAGCAGCGCCCGAGCACGTCTATCAATCGCCGGGACAGTACACCGTGTCGTACACCCTGACCACCGAAGCGGGCAGCGACACGCAGACGCGCGAAGCCTACATCACCGTGCGCCAAGGCGAGGACCCGACGGAGGGAGAGCCGGAGGGCGACCCCGAAGGAACGCTCGAAGGGGAAGAGCCGGAGGGAGAAGACCCCGAGGGCGAGACTCCCGAAGGAGAACCAACCGAGGGGGAAACGCCCGAGCCGGAACCCGGCACCGTGCGCGCGTTCCTCGGCATGGACTTCGTCTGGATACCCGCCGGAGAATTCACCATGGGCACCGATCGCACGCCGGAAGAACTGGAAGCGCAGTACGGCGATCGCGCCTTTTTCTTTCGCAGCGAACAGCCCGCCCACCGCGTCCGTATCACGCGAGGATTCTGGCTGGCGCGGTATGAAATGCGCCAGCAGGACTGGTTGCGCTTCCGTGAAGAGAATCCCAGCCAGAACGAAGGACTGCTCAAGCCCGTCGACTCCGTGTCTTGGAACACGGTTCAAGGCTTTGCCACTGAACTCAACGCACTGGGGCAAGGCCGTTTTCGCCTGCCCACCGAGGCCGAGTGGGAATACGCTTGCCGCGCGGGAACGCAGACCGAGTTTTCCCACGGCGACGACCCCGCCGCACTGGGCGCCTACGCGTGGTTTTTCGACAATGCCTTCTTCTCCACCCAGAACACCGGCCGCAAGCTGCCCAATCCCTGGGGCCTTTACGACATGCACGGCAATGTGTTCGAGTGGTGCGCCGACTGGTACGCGGAGAACTACTACGACGAGAGCCCTCTGGACGATCCCCCCGGCCCCGGCGACACCGGGCTCAAGGTCCGCCGCGGCGGCTCCTACACCCGAACCGACGCCTTCTGCCGCAGCAGCTTCCGCCTGTGGAACGGCCCCGCCGACCAGCTCGACAACACCGGCTTTCGCCTCGTCCGCGAGGCTGATTGAGACCAGACTCAAGAGCCTGCATCGACATTACCAGGGCTGAATTTCAGGCTCAGACAAGCGACGCAAGAACTTTCCGCTGGCAAGCCACCACACTGCCATCCGGTCCTGCTCGTTACATTTCCCCCTTTTCAACACACTCCACCGCCTTCATGCCCAGCGCGCCGACCATGAAGATAAGCGGCGCGAAGCGGGGATCCTTGGTGAGGCCTTGCTTGTAGCGGTAGTAGATTTGCTGGACAATTACGGCGAGCTTGAACAGGGCGAACACATAGTAGAAAAGGATGTTGTCGAGGTTGCGTCCAGTGATGGCTGCGTAGTACTCAGCCACTTCGCGACGGGTCAGCGCGCCGGGTTCCATGGTCATGAAGCAGGCCACCGCGCCCATCTGGGGATCATCGGCCTGCATCCAGTAGCTCATGGCTACGCCAAGATCCATCAGCGGATCACCGATGGTGCACATTTCCCAGTCGAGTACGCCGATGATGCGGGTCAGGTCGTCCGGGGCCAGCACGACGTTGTCGTATTTGTAGTCGTTGTGGACCAGCGTCGCGGCGGAGTCCGGGGGGATATTGGCGGCCAGCCATTCGGCGGCCTGAATCATGGTGGGGATGTCGTCGGTGGCGGAGCCATGGTAGCGCTCAATCCAGCCCTTTACCTGCCGCTCAACATAGGAGCCCTCCTTGCGGAGGTCGGCGAGTCCGGCGGCTTCGTAGTCGAGAGCGTGAAGGTCGGCGAGGTTCTTCACCAGCGCTTCACCGCTGGCACGCGCAAGGTTTGGCGTAACCTCGAATCCCTCCGGCTTCTTGCCGCGCAGGATGGTGCCCTTGATGCGCTCCATGACATAGAACTGCGCGCCGATAACGTCCAGATCATTGCAGAGCAACAGTGGCTTTGGCGCACAGGGATAAATGGGATGCAACGCGGAAAGCACGCGGTGCTCCCGCCCCATGTCATGGGCCGATTTCACCCTACTGCCAAAGGGCGGGCGTCGCAGCACCAGCTCGCTTTCCCCCACCTTGAGCATATAGGTGAGATTCGAGAAGCCGCTGGGGAACTGCGCCACCTCCAGCGTTCCCGACAGCCCGGGCAGATTGTCCTTCAGGTAGGCTTCCAGCTTGGACAGGTCCAGCTCTTCGCCCTGGCGTATCGGACGGGGCGTGTCAATCGGATTGCTCATCATTGTCTCCATGGAGTCATGCCGAAAGCACGAAGATAGTCCCCGATCCCCCCCGCTGTCCAGTCTGCGTCAGGGAGCGAGGATGCGGGCAGCGGCGGGGAGAACGGTGAACCGGGCGGGGATTTCTCCGGCGGGGTCGCCATCGACTTGCAGGGGGGCAGCCTTCCCGGCAGCGGGCTCG
The DNA here is from genome assembly GCA_046047315.1 of Candidatus Hydrogenedentota bacterium. Taxonomy (GTDB): domain Bacteria; phylum Hydrogenedentota; class Hydrogenedentia; order Hydrogenedentales; family JAEUWI01; genus WGMK01. The sequence continues at coordinate 7,641 of JBJOID010000352.1, forward strand.
AGCGTGATATTGACGCCCTGGCAGTAGGTGACGTCCGGCCGCTCGATGAAACGGGGACTCCATACCTGAAGCGCGAGGGCGGCGCACTTGAAGGCGGTGATGTCGTGGATGAGGCAGACATCGAGCAGGCCGTCGTCAGTGCGTGCGCGGGGTGTGGAGGGAAAGAGGCCCGCGCTGTAGACACAGTTGCCGACGATGGCGTAATGGGCGCTCTCGGATATGACGCGGCCATCAACCGTGACGCGGATGGGGGGATAGTCATAACGCAGGATCATCTCGATGGAGGGGCGCACCCAGATCCAGAGGCTGGAGGTGCGGCCCCGCCGTGCCTTCACTTTCGCGGCGATTGCGGCATCGAGTCCGGCGCCCGCGCCAAGCAGGAAGCGGCGACCGCCAATGTCGCCTAGGTCCATGGGGATGGGGCGATACTGGGCGATCTGCCGCGCGAGCTGCTCCGGGTTTCCCGGAATGCGGAACTCTCGGGCGACCACGTTGGCGGTGCCCACGGGCAGTACGGTGAAGGGGGCCGGCTCGCTCCCGAGGCCGTTTACCATTTCGTTGGCGGTGCCATCACCGCCGATGGCGATGAATCCATCGAAGCCGGCGCGGGCGCGCTCGTTTGCCATCTGTTCGGCGTCGCCCGCGTGCCGCGTGTGCAGCAACTCCACTTGGTGTCCCTGCTTCTCCAACGCCCGGCGTAAGCGCGCCGCGCGGTCGCGGCCAAGTCCAGCTCCGGCCACGGGATTCGCGATGACGCAAAGATGCATGCGGGCATTCTCCAGGGAGTGGTCTCAGAGTCCGAGCGCGCAGCCATCCTTGCGGGGGTCGCTGCCGCCCACATAGCGGCGCGGTTCCTCGAGCCGCAGGATGCCCTGATAGCCGCCGAATGCCCCGCCCTGCTTGACGTCATGCCCCATGGACTCCAAGCCGGCGCGCGCGGTGTCATCGATGCCGCGCTCACAGCGCACCGTCCCAAGGCCATCGCCAGTCTCCCCCGTGGGCTCGGAACTGCCACTGTGCTCGACACGCGGCTGCTCGCCCGCTTGCTGGGGCGACATGCCGAAGTCGATGAGGTTCACCAATACCTGCACATGACCCTGCGGCTGGAAAGCACCCCCCATCACGCCGAACGAAAACCAGGGCGCTCCATCGCGGGTGACGAATCCGGGGATGATCGTATGGAAGGGGCGCTTGCCAGGCTCAAGCCGGTTGCGATGGGTAGGATCCAATGCGAAACTTTCGCCGCGGTTCTGGATGCAGAAACCCAAATCGCCGGGTGCAATCTTCGATCCCCAGGCGCTGTAGATACTTTGGATGAGCGAGATCATGTTGCCTTCATCGTCGGCCACGGTCAGGTAAGTGGTGTCCTGTGAACCGTCCAACGCGCCGGGTTTCACTTCCGGCGCCGCACGCGAGGGATCAATGCGCTTCAAGCGTTCAGCCGCGTAGGCCTTGGATATCAACTGTTCGAGCGGCACCTCGGCGAAGGCAGGGTCGGCATAGTAGGTGGCGCGGTCCTCGTAGGCAAGGCGTTTCGCCTCAATCAGCAGATGCAGGTGCTCGGCACTGTTGGGCTTCATCGAGGCAATCTCGAAATGTTCAAACAGGTTGAGCATTTGAAGCGCAGCCACGCCCTGACCATTCGGGGGAAGTTCCCAGACATCGTACCCGCGGTAGCTGGCGCTCACGGGATCCACCCAGTCCGCCTTGTGCGCTGCGAAGTCGGCCGTGTTGAGCAGGGCGCCTTCCGCCTGCGCGTGCGCGGCGATGCGCGCGGCAGGATCGCCCTCATAGAATGCCCGCAGACCGTCGCGAGAAAGACCATCAAGGAAGTCGGCAAAGCGCGTGTTCCGAAATATCTCCCCGGGTGCTGGAGCCTTGCCCTCGGGATAGAAGGTGTCGCGGAGGGACGGCGAGGCGGCGGGCAGCATGGACCAATCGCGCGCCACCACGGGAGATACCGGGAAGCCCTCGCGCGCGAGCGCGATGGCGGGCGCGGCGAGTTGCGGGAAGGGAAGCGATCCAAAGCGCGCGAGCAGGGATTCCCAACCGCTTACACATCCGGGCACGTTCCATGCGAAGGGCGTGTTGCCGGGAATGCTCTTCATGCCGCGCCGGCTTGCCTCCTCCAGAGTCCAAGCCAAGGGCGCGCGTCCGCTGGCGTTCAGGCCGAACAGGCGCTGTTCGCGGGCGGACCAGAGTATCGCGAAAAGATCGCCGCCTGGACCGCACATCATGGGTTCAACGAGACTCAGCACAACGTTGGCACAGACCGCGGCGTCAATGGCGTTACCCCCGGCCTTCAAGACATCGATGGCGGCGGCGGTGGCCATGGGGTGGGCGGTGCATGCCATGCCCTTCATGGCGATCACGTCGGAACGATTCTGGTTGCGTGAAGCGAGCAGGCTGCGGCTGTGTCGCATGGATGGTTCCTCGGCGGCGCGCGCCATGGCGGCGAGACCCATGGCGGCCCCGGCTGCCACGCCTTTCATGAAGGCTCTGCGGTCCATGGTTTCTCCCTCCCTTGATGCGTTTTTCCGGGGCTAGTGGATGGACTGAAAGCCTGGTCCGGATGGCGGCGCAATCTCCACCATCTTCCGTGATTCGAGGCCGGTGAGCAAATCGCGCGCCCGTAATTGATAGACGCCGGGAATCGCGTTCAGTGGCACGGGAATGAACGAGGCGCCGCGCCCCTGTTCACACTCCAGCCAGCGGCGCCCCCCGGCAATGGGCTTGCCGCCCGGCAGCGCGAGCGTGAGCAGCACCAGGTGCCGGCCGGGCTTCACGGTATCGGTGGCCAGCATGCAGCGGGCGTCCACCCGGCCTCCGGCGGTCACCAGTTCCGGGGCCTCCAGCTTCAACTCACGCGCTTCATAGTCGAGGCGCACCGCCATCGAAAGCTGGTCACCCTCCATACGCGCCCTGCGAGACCGGGCAGAAGTGGCATCGGAGAGAGGCAGGTAGACCTTGTCCTGTTTGGCGAACTCAAGGGAGAGTTCCTGCGCCTTGCGCGTCTCCTGATCGGGGTACGGCGCGGTCACAAAAATATCCGCCGCACCATAGCGATAACCTCGCGCGAGCAGCGAGACGCCGCCCGACTTGGCCAGCCTATCGATCTCGAAGGGAATCGGCGGTGTAACCTCGCGCTCGCGCAGCACTTCCCAGAGGGCGCTCACGCCCCCGTCTCCCTCAAGATTCGTGCCGCGTAGTGCCTCTTCCCCCACGGCCTGCGCAAGCCCTTCTGTCTTGCCCTCGTTGCACACCAGCAGCCCTCCCGCAGCATGGAATCGCTTCAGCGCCGCCACTTCGCCTTCGTCCAGCAGGATGGCATCAGGACAGAGTAAGACCCGAACTTGCGCCGCATCGGCCGCTTCCGAGGCACGCGTGAAATGGGGCCAGAATCCGGCGCGCTGCATCAAGGATACAAGCGCCTGTTCCGAGGCACGATGGCGTGCCGCCGCATCTCCGCCCACGTGCCGGGAGCGGGGCGCATCGAGTATCGAGACCACTGGGACGGCGGGCTCGGCCAGGCGAAGCAAGGGGGCAACGCCTTCGTTCAATCGCTCCATCGCAGCGCCCAGGACATGCCCTGTCTCTGTGGGATTGCCCAGTTCATCCAGCAGGAGTCCGGTCCCGGAAGCAATCGCATTTCCGCAAGCGCCGGGAATCCAGACGGCGCCAAAGCGGGCCATGGCCGCGAGGGCCGCGCCATGCATGTGCTGCTGGGTCGTCCAAGATGGATGCGCCTGAAAGCCGCTGAGTGCAGATGCGGAACCATAGGAGGACAACTTGAAGACGGCAGACGGATCCCAAGCGGCGGCCACAAAGTCCAGCTCGCGGGCCAACGAATGCCAATCGTATCCCCGGTAGGGGTTGCGGTCATCCAACGCCGTGATGCCAACCAGCGCGGCCGGGTGCGCCTGGCGCAGGGTGCGGCGGCGCTGGGCAAGGAACGTGGCAAACTGTTCTTCGGTAAAGCGCCGGAAGTCGATGTAGTCCGCCGTGGCTTCGGCTTCAGGAGTATCCGGCGGCAGGATGAGTGCGCGCAGGGCGTCGTCTTCAACAGGAAGCTCGATGCGACGCTCCTTGGCCCAGCGTCGAAAGGCGGCAAGGCTTCCGGGTGACTGGCATGCGTTCTCTTCACTGGCAACCACCAGAGCGGGGTCGCCCAGCAGATATGCACCCGAGCCGCCCGCGAAGTAGTCGAGCACCTCCTCGCGAAGACGTTCATCCTCAGACTGGATATACAGGTTCTCCGTGAATCCGGGAGAACGCTCAAGGTCGCCGCTGGCTTCGTCGACCGCATACTCGGCGGCCTTGGGAACCAGCATCAGTCCATGGCGCGCCGCCGCAACCAACGCGGGCCGGCCACCGCCAGAGGCTATATGGCTCACGCCAAGCTGCTTCAGGCGCGCGGCGAGCATTTCGGCGTTGGACTCGACCAGCGTGGGCATCGAGGCGACCCAGTCGAGTTCCCCGCCCTGTCGCGTGAACTGCACGGGAAAGCGCAAACGGTCGAGGGCGCCGGTATAGTAGTCCCAACTGGTGACGGGGCGCGGCTCGCCCTCGAGGGCCATCAGGCGCACTTCCACCAGCGGCGCGATGAGGTCGGCGAAGGTAAGCGTGAGGGTGACGCGCCCGCCCGCGTGAGTCACCGGTTGCCAGGCCTGTGCCACGAGCCGCCCGAAGGAGTCCACGGCTTGCGCATAGACCGTGGCCGAGCGGTGCACGCTGTAAACGGAGCGCACCTCCACATCGAGGTTGAGGCGGTCGTTCGCCAGCAGGAAGGCCTTGTCGGCGCGAATGGATTCCACCTCCGGCCAGTCGTTGATCACGATCTGCTCGGAGTACCAGTCCAGCACGTCGTCACGCTGCTTGAGATGCGCGTCCACGTAAAACATGCCGGGCCCGGCGTAGAGTTGGGTGAGCAGACGGTCGGCCCCCTTGGGCAGCGTGCTGGCCGTCGTATAGCCGGGGCTGGCGTCGAGCAAGGGCCGCACCCGCCAGTCCACGCGATAAGCCTTGTCGGCGTAGCCATCCAGCGCCGCCGCGAAGGCGCGCATCGACTGCGCCACCACGGAATCCCGCATGGACTCGATGAATTCCTCGGGCAGGTCCGGCGGCACCTCGGCATCGCTGGGACCCTGCGGCGAAACATTGTGCAAGGAGACGAATCGCAGCGGCGGCGTGCGGCCTGTCAACCAAAGAAGCACCCGCGCCCAGAGCGCGCACGCGTGATCCGCATGGTAGGGGTCCATCTCAATGCCGGGCGCGGGCGGCGGAAAGAGCGCGTGAAAAACGGGGATATCGCCCGAAAAATCAAAGACCACCACCCGGCCCGCGCCGTGGGCGCTGGCTTGGGCGGCCTCGTCGAGACGCGTGCCGTCGGGGGCGAATGCGGCCTGGAGGCCGCGCGCGAATCCAGGCTCCTCATCCACGGGCTGCAAGCCGTCCACCATGGCGCGCAGGGGACCCTCGGCAGGCACGGCAACGTAACTCATGGCGAGACTGCCGCCCGACTCCACGTAGCCCACAATGGCGGATTGCACGGGTTCGGGCAGGATGCCCGCGTCGATGTTGGCGAGTATCAGGACCTCGGGCCGCTTCTTCGAGAAGAGGCGGCTCAGGTGTTCCGTGATGGCCTCGGCACTCCAGACCTTGGGGTCCGCGGATTCGGATTCGGAATCGAAGGCAAGACGGTCGCGCTGCCATACCATCACCCGCTGCACGTCGATATCGACCCGAGCAGCCAGCGCGTCGAGGTCAAGCCCTGCATAGCGAGGATGCACGCAAGCCACATGAATCGCGCCACCGTGCAAGGGTTTGGCCACAAACGCGGGCGGCGGCGACGCAACGCATGGCAGGGCCAGGGCGGCAAATAGCGCCAGCAGCCACATGCCCCGCCATCCTATCCTTCCGGAGAATTTCATCCAGCCACGCCCCGCGTTTCCTTTCGCGCGGCGTCCCCGCCGCGAGTCCAGTGTGGACGATACTTCAGGCTGAATGCACGCCGTGTGCTTATTCCTCGGGTGTGTCGCGCTGACCGGCGCTGGCCAGCTGCGGCTGAACGCCGGATTCCGTGAGCCACTGCTTGTAAAGCACATCGACACAATGCTTGGCCAGCACGTCGTAACCTTCGGGGCTCAGGTGGATCTTGTCGAGCATGGCTTCCTTGGGATTACCGTATTCGTCGTTGCCGCCAGGCCATGGCTTGAAGTCCGGACCCTGCCCCGGATAGGGCACCTCGCCCGGCACCGCAACACCCGGTATGCCAAAGTGATGCTGCATCAGGCCGTAGTTGTGGATGTACTCCACGCGATCCAGCCGCTGCGCAAGGTCGCGCTTCATTGCGGAAAGCACCATACCCGCGCGGTTCAGCTCGGCAACCGTTGAATTGTTCGTGTCGTTGACGTAGTCGTAGTTGTTGATGGTCACGCGAATGTCGTCGCGGATGGAAAGTATGTGCTTCACCACCACTTCGATTTCGTTCGTGATTCCCTGGAAGAGGGCGTCGCGCTCCGCATCCGGCATTCCGCCATGCCACTGACGCAGGAAGCCGTTGCCGCCGAGGCTCACATGGACGATGTCGATGGTGGGGTACTTCGCAAGCTCATCGTCAATACGCTTCAGCCATTCGGGTGTGGTCCACTGCTTGCTGGTACTGCCCGGCACGCAGGTATAAAGCCCCACTTCCTCGTACTCGCCAAGCCCCGCTTCCTTCAGCGCCTTCTGGAAACTGCGGTTCGCGTAAAGCAAGTAGGCCCAGCTGTCGCCCACCAGCAGTATGCGCGGTGTGGCGGCGGCGGCCAGGCCCGGCAGCAGCAGGGCAACCAACAACAGGGCCATCAACAGCTTGGATCGGTTCACGATGATCTCCTTATCCATTCAACGCCGGCGTTGCACACGGCCCGGCGGGGGTATAGAGGACGCCTCCGGGAAGGGAGAGGTTTCACGACGGCGCGCGCGGCCCCAGCAGAAGCGCCGTGATGCCGCCGTGGGCGTAATGCAGCAATTCCTCCACATGAGCCCGCATCTCTTCCACTGGCATCTCCTGCCGAAGGAAGGTGACGAGCGTGTTGAAATAAAACCGCGCAATGTTGTGCACAAAAAAGTCGCTGATCTTGTGAATCCGGTCTTCCGGGGCCGCGCGCCGCAGGTACTCGATGTAGTTGAACCACACGGATTCATAGGCGCGGATGGCCGCTTCCTGCCAGGCCCCCGCCGTGGACCCCTCCGACTTCAGCACCAGCAGCACCAGGTCTTCGCGGTGGTCCTCCAGAAACTGAATGGCCATCCAGAAATGTTCTCGGCGTTCCTCGAAGCTGAGCAGCACCTCGCCGCGCGCTGGAAGCTTGGCGCGCGCCGCCTCTATGTTCTCAAAGAAGGCCTCGAGACACGGGGCCACAATGGCGCAGAAGAGCGCGTCCTTGCTCTCGAAATAGTTGTACACGTTGCTCAACGCGCAACCCGCGCGCTTCGCGATGGCGCGCATGCTCGCCCCTTGAAAGCCATGCTCAAGGAACTCGCTCCGGCCCGCATCCAGGATGCGGTGCCGCACATCGGCTTTTAGTACCTGCGCCAAGACTGCCCCTGCTCTATAAGCTGCGAAAACAACGCACCAATAGGGAACGGTGTTCCGCTTATCCTAGCCGAAGTCCGGGTGGGGTTCAATGAGAGGGCGAAGGTGCGGCGGCGCGGTGGCCCGCCCGGGCGCGCCGTGCGCTGCGTGCGGCCACCATGGCGTGGCGATATCCCAAGGCCCGTTGATAGAAGAACACGCGCTTGTACACATGGCCAAAGAGGTGGGTGTTTTCCTCGGCCTGAAGGCAGGCGCGCACGTAGAACGGCACGAACATGGCGTCGAGCAAGCGTCGCACGGGGTTGCGGTAAACGCGGTACCGCTTGAAGATGCCGGGGTCGCGCACCATCTGGAAGAGCCGGAAGAGCCCCTTGCCCTTGCGATAATGCCGCTGCAACTCCTCCTCGAACGTGGTGGCATAGCTCACGTAGGTGACGGCACGCGGGACATAGAGGCCGGGAAGCCCCAGATGGGAGAGCCGGTAAGCCAACTCCGCATCCGCAAACTGCGGCTCGACGAACTGTTCGCTGAAGCCGCCAGACTCCAGGAGGACCGCCCGGGGAAGGCATAGGTTGTTGCGGCGCCAATCGAGGTAACCCAGAGGGCCTTCGCTGTCGCCCAGCGTGCGGGCACCGCTCATGAACCACGCGGTTAACGCGGTACCTTCCAGTTGCGGATGCGGCAGCAGGGTGCCCACGGTGCAGGCATGTCCGCCCGCGCGCAGCAT
>JBJOID010000353.1:0-10736 GCA_046047315.1 Candidatus Hydrogenedentota bacterium
CTATGGGAGTGCCGCGGGGAACAGGCAATTCCTCGGCGACGCGTGTGATGGCCCGGCCCCAGCCGAAAAGAAAAGCGCGCCCGGATTCGGAGCGCGCGTCAGTTTTCGAAAATGGTAGCCCGTAGGGGAATCGAACCCCTGCGACGGGACTGAGAATCCCGCATCCTAACCCCTAGATGAACGGGCCGCAGAGTAGTATCCGGTCATCAAGACCGGAAATAAGCACTCAAATGTCTTGACAGCAATGGACGAAAAATTGGCTGCCGCCCTAGGACTCGAACCTAGAATCGCCTGAACCAGAATCAGGTGCCTTACCAATTTGGCCAGGCGGCAATTCGGGGGTATTATGCCAAGCGAACGAAGGGACTGTCAACCGGGGTGCGCGCCAATCCGGGACATTGCACAAGTTGGCATTCCCATGGGGCAATACCGGAGATACTCACACATGCGCTGCTTCATCCTTGCGGGCGGACATTCCTCACGATTCGGTCGTGACAAGGCCGTCGAGCCGGTGTCGGGTGTACCGCTAGTGCTGGGCGTGGCGGCAGCCGCTCGCCCGCATGTGGACGACATCACGGTCGTGGCCGAGGTGGCAGGCAAGTATGCTCAATTAGGGCTCGAGACCATCGCCGACCTGACGCCGGGACAGGGTCCGCTGGGTGGGCTGCGCACGGCTCTGGCCTGTCTCAACCCGAATGAACAAGCGCTGATCTTGTCTTGTGACTTGTTGGGTCTGGAATCCGACTGGATCGGCTGCCTGGTGCGGGAGGCGCAGGTTTTACCAACCGCATGCTGCCTATTCGAGACCGACCCGCCACAACCACTGATAGGCTGTTATCCCGCCCGTTTGCTCGGGCCGGTGGAGGAACGCCTCGCGCTGGGACAAGGCTCCATGCGGGGACTGCTGAGTACCGTCGAGAAGCGTCTGCTCCCGCCACCGTCGAATTGGAAAGACCTCAGGAACGTCAATCGTATCACCGATTTGCCGGCAGTGGATGGGCCAGCCCGATAAGTGCATGCCATGGGTCCGCATCAAGATCCCACGCTGCTTTCTCCCGGAATCACCGGCCTTGGCAATCGTCCGCTGTTCTTGCTAGAATCCCACCCCACCCCGGAGAGGTGGCCGAGTGGTTGAAGGCGGTGGTCTCGAAAACCACTGTGCGGGTAACCGTACCGAGAGTTCGAATCTCTCCCTCTCCGCCATGTTTGGCACCCCGGGCGTCCAGCGGCTTCGATGCGCGCTGGACGCCCTTTTCATTTCAACCTAGGCACCCTATCGGATGCTGGGCCTGCGCCAAGTGGCTGTCCTTGTGAGGCTTGCGCGGCGTATGCTATCCTCCGCCTTTGGGGATTTGTGCGCTATTCCACCAGCGCCAATGGGAGAGACGGCCCTTGTTCAAGTGTCTAAACGTGTATCCCTACCGGGAACTCATATGGCACAAGGCGGCGGCGGATTTCCGGGCGGCAGCCGCCCGAACCTATCTCGGGGTCATCTGGTGGGTGCTGGATCCGCTCATCAACATGGCGGTCTATTATCTCGTCTTTGGAGTCATCCTCGGCGGACGGCAGGAAGGATTCGTCCCCTTCCTGCTCGTGGGTATCGTGTCGTGGCGATTCTTCGAGGCCAGCGTGAAACATGGCTCGCGGGCCATCCTGAATGCCAAGGGCCTGGTCACGCAGGTCGCCTTCCATAAGCTCGTCTTCACCCTCAGCGCCCTGCTCACCGAGCTGATGCAGATGGCCTTCACCCTGATTCCGCTCGCGGGAATCCTCTGCCTCTATGGCTTCCACACCGGCCCGGAGGCGCTGCTGTGGCCGGTGATGCTTGGCTTGCAGATGCTCTTCATCCTCGCGGTGACGCTGCCCATGGCGGCCATCATTCCCCTCGCACCCGACCTGGGCAACCTGCAGGACAACCTGCTGCGCCTGCTCTTTTACTTCTCGGGTATTTTCTACACCGTGGATCATCTGCCCGAACAAGTGCGCATGCTATTCTGGATGAACCCCATGGCGTGGCTGATTGACGCGCAGCGCAAGTGCCTGCTGGAAGGCAGCGTGCCCAGCCTGCTGCCGATGCTGTGCATCGGCGCGGGCAGCCTCATCATGATCTACGCTGGAGCCTGGCTGACTTGGAAACTGGACCAGACATACGGCAAGCGGATGGTCTAGCCGCCGCCGCAAACGGCGAGCCCCCGCTCATCTCGTTTCGCGGGGTGGGGCTTTCCTATTTGCTGTGGCGCAGCTGGCGCAAGCGCAAGCGGCACTGGGCCCTGCGCGACGTGAGCTTCGACCTGTACCGCGGCGAAACCCTCGGCGTCGTGGGCCGCAATGGCAGCGGCAAGAGTTCCTTGCTGCGGCTTCTGGCGGGTATCGTGGACCCCGACGAGGGCAGCATCCACAATGCGGGGGCGAGCGTGTCGCTGCTGTCGCTCAAGCTGGGTTTCCTCGGCTATCTGTCCGGGCGCGAGAACGCCGTACTGAGCGCCATGTTTCTTGGCATGACACGGCGCGAGATCGAATCCCGCATGCAGCAGATCATCGAGTATGCCGAACTCGGCGACTTCTTCGATGCCCCGGTGAATACGTATTCCTCCGGCATGAAGGCGCGCCTCGCCTTCGCTGTCGCCTTCCAGGTCAATCCAGACGTTCTGCTCATTGACGAAGTAGCCGGCGTGGGCGACGTGCGCTTCAAGACGCGCTCCTTCCAGACGATGGAAGAACGCGTTCGTTCGGAGCACAACACCGTCGTCTTCGTCTCCCACAGCCACGGCCAGATTCGCGCCTTCTGCAACCGCACCCTCTGGCTGGACCAGGGACGCGTGATGATGATCGGAAACACCAAAGACGTGCTTCACGCCTACAGCCTGAATCTCTTCGGCAAGGACCGAGCCGAGGCGACGGCCGAAGCCGAAGCCGTGGATTCCTCCACGGGGAACACGCCATGACGAATTCACCCCTGCGCCGCATCATCCACTGGGCCGCAGGCGCGCTGGCGTTTGCCGCAATGCTGGCCTTGCCCCAGCCCGCGCAGGCGCAACTGGAACCGCGTGAGCACTTGGCCCTCACCGGCAACGCGCTGCTCAATTCCGACTTCTCCGGCTGGAACGAGCAGGGCGTGATGCATTGGCGCAGCAACCTGCCCGAGGCGCTGTCGCGCGGCGAAGAGGGCAATCCCCCCCGCTCCATTCTGCTCATGGCCCCGGCGGACAAGGGCTACGTGGATGTCAACCAGTTCCTGAACCCCGAACTCCTGCTGCCGGGCGATACCATTCTGTTTGAGTCTGAAGTGTATTCCGACGAGCCTGGCGCAGTGGAGATGACCCTGCGTGTGAACTTCGAGGACGAGAACCAGCGCATCCTGGAAAAGGCGACCCACTCCGGCAACGGCTGGCAGACGCTAACTGTCGCCATTACCGTGCCCGAAGCAAAACTGCTGAGCGTCGAGTTCCGTGTTCGTCTGGCCGCCAATGCAACGGCCCCGGCCCGCGTGCGCGCCGCCCGCGCGGACATCGTCCCGGTTATGCCCTGAAGCGGGGCCTAACTCCGGCTCAGCGCGGCATCACGTCGAAGCTGGTCTCTGGCTTGGGCAGCGTGGGATTGATGAGCCAGGGGCTGAGCGCGCCGAGGGGATCGGGATGCTGGTGGAGCAGCCGGTTCACAAGAATGCTCAACCCGCGTGCGTCGGCCAGGCTGCGGTGCGACATCCCCATCGAATACCCCACATGCTCGAGCAGCGTGCCGAGCTTGTGGTCCTTAACCGGCAGGCGCAGCGAGCGCACCCAGGGCAGCGTGTCGATCACCGGGATATCGGGCACAAAGGCGCCGTGGTCGAGGAAGGCCTTGTAGACAAAGCGCATGTCGAAGACGGCGTTGTGCGCCAGGAACAGACTGCCCTCGCCAGCCCACGCGAGGAAGGCACGCACCGCCTCGAGCGGTTCGGGAGCGCCTATAAGGTCCATGTCGGTCAGCCCGGTCAGCTCGGTGATGGCGGGCTTGAGCGGTTGACCCGGGCTGATGAGCATGGTGAACTCGTCGAGCTCGGTGCCATCGGGAATGAACTTCACCGCGCCTATCTCGATCATCTGATCGGAGGTCGGCGAGAACCCGGTGGTCTCGGTGTCGAAAGCAATCAGGTGTCTGACCAACATGGCCACTGCCCGCTCCCATGCCTGCCGGGTGGATTCCTGCGCGCGCTCATGCCCGTCAGTTTCCACTCGACGGCGGACCGCTTCCCGGTTATACTCGCGCCATGGTCCGCCCGCTGAAGAGTATAGCGCAATCGGGAGCACTCGCGCCCTCGGGCGCCGCGGTGTATCTGCTCACCTGGGCGGCGCTGCTGAACCTGCTCTGGGTGCAGGCGCTGGCGGGGGCGCTGCTTTCCGGCGCGATGGCCGCCGCGCACCTGCGGCTGCGTCATGGCTGGGTGGTCAGCCTCGCAGGCGCTGCATGGCTTATACTGCTCTGGCCACTGGCGCTGCCCTGCTATTGGGCCTCGGTCTGGCTGGGGGGCGCTGCCCTGCTGGCGCCGCTGCGGGCGGCCACGCTTGCCCCGCTGGCCGTCCTCGCCCTCGGCGCGGGCTGGGGCGTGGTGGCCGCGGCACGCGCGCCCGAGTTCAAGGAGCCCGCTGATTTGTCCTCCGAGTTGAACGCCGCCCGCACCGCCAGCCAGCAAGCCCGCAAGGATGCGGTGATGGCGCTGCTGGAGAGCAATCCCTTCGAGGTGCCGTGGTGGCTGTCGAATGGCCATGCGCAATCCTTCTGGGGCCCCATTGTGCGGCGGCGCCTCGCGGTGGAATACCGCGCCGAACGTTGGGACACCCCCGACGGGGATTTCGTTTACGTGAAGTTCCTCGACGGCGACCCGGACGCGCCGCTGGTGTTGCTCCTGCACGGCCTCGAAGGCAGCGCGAATTCGCCTTACATGAAGGGGTTTAATCTCGCTTTCCAGAAACTCGGCTGGAACGTGGCCACGCTGGAGTTTCGCTTTTGCAGCGGCGAGATCAACCGTGCCAAGCGCATCTACCACATGGGGGAAACGAGCGACTGCGACTTCGTGGCGCGCAGGCTGGCCGAGCGTTTCCCGGACAAGCCGATCTTTATGGCGGGCTTCTCGCTGGGTGGCAATGTGCTGGCGAAATGGCTGGGGGAAAGCGGCGCAAACGTGCCGCGCAACCTGCGGGCGGCGGCGGTCATATCGCCGCCCTTTGATCCGGGCACGTCGGCGCCTGGCTTTCACAAGATCCTGGGCGGCTTTTACGCAAGGAACTTCCTGAAGACGCTCAAGCCCAAGGCGCTCGCCAAGGCCCGGCAATATCCGGGTGTGCTCGATGTGAAGGCGCTGGCGGCCTGTGAGGATTTCTACACCTACGACACCATCGTGACGGCGGCCTTCCATGGTTTCGAAGACGCGGAAGACTACTGGCGCAAGGTGGGCTGCCACCAGTTTCTGGACGGAGTCCGGGTGCCGACCATGCTGCTCACCTCCGCGGACGACCCTTTCAATCCGGCGGAGACGATCCCCCACGAGAAGGCGGAGACTTCTCCCTGGCTGCACCCGCAATGGACGGAGCGCGGCGGGCATGTGGGCTTCGTGATGGGGGCCTCGCCCCTGCGGCCGCGCTATTGGACGGAGGAGCAGACCGTGACCTTTTTCCGCGCCTATGAGGAACTGAACCGGTGAGCCGCGGCAAGGCCACCGCCCGCAACATCGAGTGGCTGCACGGCGAGCTGCGCGGCTGGGTGGCCGAGGGAGTGATAACGCCGGAAGCCGCCGATACGTTGCGCGCCCGCTATGTGGCCATCGAGCGGCGCTCGGCCGCGTCCGTGGCGGTCATCGGGTTGGGCGCGCTCGGCGCGAGCTTCATCATCGGCGGCGTCATCCTGCTGCTGGCGGCCAACTGGGAAAACATCGGCCGCGGCATGCGCGCCGCCATCGCCTTCGCGCCGCTGCTGGCGGGACAGGCCGCCGTCGGCTATACGCTCCTGCGCAAGCGCGATTCCGCCGCATGGCGCGAAGCCAGCGCCCTCTTCCTCACCGGGGCCGTGGCGGCAAGCATCGCCCTCATCGGGCAAACCTATCACCTGCCCGGCGACATGGCCTCCTTCCTCTGGATCTGGCTGCTGCTGGCGTGGCCGCTTATCTACCTGTTGAACGCCTCGCTGCTGGCGGGCGCGGCCATGTATGGCGCGCTGTGGTGGGCCGGTGAATCCTCCAGCGAGTGGAAGCCGCTGCTGGCATGGGTTTTCCTCGCCGCGCTGTTGCCGCACCTGGCGTGGGCATGCCGGCGCAATCCCCACGGGCTGCGCTTCCAGTTTCTGCTGTGGTGCGCCGTGCCCTGGGTATACGCGCTGATGCCCGCCTTCGATTTCTGGGACTGGAACCCCTGGGCCTTGAGCACTTATGCGCTGCTGGGCAGCGCCCTGTTGCTGTTTGGCGTTTCAGGCTGGGCCGGCCCGGTGTGGAACCCCGCCCTGCTGGCGGGCGGTGCAAGCACGGCCTCCCTCGCCATCACCCTCACCATGGCCGTGGTGTGGGATGAGCAGGGTTGGGGAGACGCCGCCCAGCCCTGGGACTACGGCGATTATGCTGCGTGGGCCTACCGAATCCTCCTCGCGGGATTGTGCCTGGCTATGCTGATTCCTCAGTTAGCCCGGCGCAACGCACCCATGGTGCTGTGGGGCGCACTGGGCATCGTGGTGCTGGCGGTACAGTTGACAATTGAACTGGGCGCCGAGCCGGTGGTCTTCACCCTGCTCTTCCATGGCTATGTGCTTGCCCTGGCCGCCTTATCGCTGCGCGATGGCGTGCGAAGCGGCGGCCTCGTGTTGACCAACGTGGGCATGGGGCTTATCGCCGCCTATGCCGTGCTGCGCTTCATCGACCTCGACGTGCCCTTCCTGTTGCGCGGCGTCCTCTTCATCCTGATTGGCGTGGGCTTCCTCGCGGGCAATATTGTGCTGGCGCGCAAGGCACGCAAACCGCAGGAGAAAACACCGTGACCAACACGCTCCGCTGGATCGCTTTCGCCGCCCTGGCCCTGGCGCAACTCTATGTGCCCTATGCCATGATCGGAATGCACGAGCGCGTGCTCTCCGAAGGCGAGCAGGTAAAGATTCGATGCCAGCCCATCGACCCCGCCGACCTGTTTCGCGGCCGCTATGTGTGGCTCTCCCTCGACCTCGGCGACGCCCGCATGGGCGAGGGTGTCAGCCTGCCCACCGCCGTGCGACGCATGCCGGTGGCGCTGAAGATTGACGAAGACGGCTTCGCCAAGTGGGGCGAAGTGCTCGAGCAAGCCCCCGATGATCGCCCCTACGCGCTGGCCAACGTGATGCCTTACTGGTCCAGCGAGGGAGAAACGGTCTACGTGGAGACGCCGGTGGACCGGTACTACATGAACGAGAACGCCGCCCCCGAAGCGGAGCGGCTTTACAACGAGCAGGTGCGCGAGACGCCGCAAAACTGCTACGCCGCCGTTCGATTGCTTGATGGGGTGATGCTCATCGAAGAGCTCTACCTCGACGGCATCCCCATGCGGGAATTCGTTCAGCAGAACGCCTCGGCCGAATAAGGCAACGAAGATACCCGGCGCCCGGCCCTAGAAGTAGATGACCGTGCTCAGGTAGAGCTGGTGCTGTTCCACGTCGAAGCCGGTGCCCGCGAGGCCGAGGGTGTCGGTGCGCACGTCTTTGCCCCAGCGGTAGATGTAGGCCAGGTCGATGTTGACGCGGTCGTACACCAGCAGGCCAAGGCCCAGCGACACGCCGTAGTAATCCTCCACCTCGCCGCTGCCGTTGTCGGCGCGGATGAAGCCGAGGTCCCAAAAGCTGTCGCTGCGGCTGCTCGAGGGCTCGGGATCGTAGAACACGCCCGCACGCAACGACGGCATGAAGTTTTGCTCGGGAGCCTTCTCATCGACAAACACATACTCCGCGCCCAGACGCACCGTGTGGGTGGCGTCGAATTCCGGCGCGAAGTAGAGCGACTGATTGCTCACGCCCGAACGCTTCTTGTTAAGGAAGGAGGGATTGTCCGGATCGTCGATGATGAACTCATCCCACTCGCGACGGGTGATGTCGAACGAGAGGGTCAGCTTGTCGTTCGGGAAGCGGTAGGATACGCCGAGGCCGTAGGCCTTGGGGAAGCTGTACGTCACGCCGCGACGCGCATAGCTGGGAAACACGAAGCCGGGGGGCGAGAAGGTGATGGAAGCGCGCTCGTAGTTGACGTCGGCGTCCCATCCGGTGTGATAGACCGCGCCCACGCCCCAGCGGGAATTGGGTTTCCACAGCGCGCCAAAGGTGAAGTTGTGCCCCTCGAAATCTGTGTAGTCCTCGCGCTGGAAGAAGTTCGAGAAACCCGCCGGCACGCCGTTCACGAAGACCATGCGCCGTTCGGTCTGCCGCGTCTTCCAGCCGTTGCTGTCCAGCAGGTCGTTGTCGTAAATGTTCCACGTCACGCCGACGGACAGGGTGTCGGTGATTTCAAAACCGAAGGCGGGCGACAACGAGGCCAGGCTGCCGCGTTGGCTGTATTCAAGACCCGTCATGATGCTGCCGCGGTTGCCCAGCGCAAGGCCCGTGCTCTGGTGAAAGCGCAGCCCAAGGTCGCGGTCGAAATCGTACTGCTTGAGATAGTTCATGCTGAGCACAAAATTGCGCCCGGCCAGCGTGCGCTGGAAGGGATACACGAAACTCAGGTAGTTGATCTGGTCCAGATCGACCGCATTGCTCCCGTTCAATTCCGGGTGCGTCCAGGAATCGAGATCCTCGCCGTAGTCCTTCCAGGCGTAGACCAGCGAAATCTCGGGCTGCTCAAGCTGGGTGAGGCCGCCCGGATTCCACGACGCGGCGGTGGCGTCGTCGGCGATGGCGATGAACGCCGCGCCCATGCCCAGCGCGCGCGCGCCCGAACCCACGGGGTTGGGCGATGAATTGATTTGGATGCCCTGACCGAAAGCGGGGGCGCAGAGCACCAGGCCCGCCCACACGGCAAGGCTACATGGTGACAGCCGGCATACCCTCTTCAACGGGCGCTCCTCCCTCTTGCAGTTCCACAATCACGGCCTCGGAGTCCTCGGCCCCCACGCGCTCGATCCGGGCGCGCCCGATCACGGCCTCCGCGCCGGGCCAAATCACTTCGCCGCTGTCCGGATCAACCACGTCCGGCTCGCGGTGCACCAGCAACACATAAGCGCCCAGCCGCAGGCCGTCGGCCTCGCCCAGGTTCAGCGTCAGGCGGCCGCCGTCGCGCAGGCCCGTCACTTCGCCGCTGGCGCGCGGATAGCGTTCTTCAAACTGTGCGGCAATCTTCCAGCACGCCATGCGCAGCGCCGCCGGGTTCGAGGCGTTCTCGACATAGGTGTCAAGAATGTCGACCAACTCGCCCGATTCGCGGTTGACCACCCGCACCTTGAGCTCGATGCCTCCTTCGTGCGCGATGGCCGAACCGGTCAGGTAGAGTTGCGCGGGCAGCGCCGCCCCCACCGCCACGGCCTGGTCGGGATTGCCCGGGTCCGCCGCGATGCCGCCCTGTTGCAGGGCCGCGGTGATCTCGTCGCGGCTCAACACGCGGAAACGGTCGCCGCCGGCCAGCGTGTCGGCAAGCTGGTACTGCACCGAGGCGGGCATGGTCTCCGCCACGCCAACGCCCTGGAAGCCCAGCACCGCCACCGGCAGCCGCTGCTGCTCATCGTTCAGGCCCGCCGTGGCGAGGTCCACCGTGAACTCCTCACGCAACTGGTTGCCCTGCTTGTCGGTCGCCTCGATGCGAATGGTCTTGCTGCCACGCCCGTTCTGCATTTCGCCGGGGCGAATCGGAAGGCGGCGGCTGAAGCTTTCCTTCGGCGCGCCGGTGATGTCGGTGAAGGGCACGCCGTCGATGAGGATGCTCGTCACGCCGGACTGCGTGACCACGTCGCCCGACACCAGCACGCTGCGGCTGTGGTTATAGGGACGCGCCAGCGACGGCGACTTGAGCCGGATCTGCTGCTTCTCCGCGTCCGCCTGCGCTAGGATCATCCCCAGGAATTCCGGCGTGATCGCGCCCGGGTCGGCCAGCGCAAACTGCAGCCGCTCGGGATACTTCTCCTTGATAAGCCACAGCTTGGCCTGCACGCTGTCGGGATCGCCCTTGAAGACCTTGATGGCCGAACGGGTTTCGTTGCCCGCCACGTCGAGCGAGGCGAGGATGAAGGTGTTTTCGCCGTCGCCCAGGGGTAGTTCCGTGTCGAAGGGCAGGCGCGGCGCGCCTTCGGATTCCGCCAGCACCTGCGCATCCACGTTCACGTTGGACACGCCTACCTTGTCCACCGAGGCGCCCTCAAGCACCACCGTGCCAAACTCCGTCACCGTCGGCTCAATCGGGGAGAAGACGCCTATGGTCGGGCCGGTGGTGTCCACCGTCACTTCCACTTCCTGCTTTACGGCCTTGTTGGCCAGGTCCATCCCGGCGACCTCAAGCTTGTGCGTGCCTTCCTCCAGCACGATCTCCTTGTTGAATTCCTTTTCCTCGACGCTTCCTCGCTGATAAAGCTGCTCACCGTCCACGAAGACGCAGGAAACACCGTTGTCGTCCGAGGCGCCAATGCTCATCGCCACGGCATTGTCGGCCACCACGGCGGGCGCCGCGGGCGGCAGGGTCTCGGCCTGCGCCATGGCTTCCTTCATGGCGGCTTCGCGTTCGGTCTCCACCGCCGGGGTTTCTTCGACGGCGGGCGCGGGCTCGGTCGCCTCCG
>JBJOID010000354.1:0-17119 GCA_046047315.1 Candidatus Hydrogenedentota bacterium
CTTCGTGAGGTAGACCATCTTGCCGCGATCGAGGTTACCCTCCTTCGCCGCCCGCGCCATGTACTTGTGTGAACCATACATGTCGGCCAGATCGAAGAAACGAATCCCCTTCTCATGAGCCGAGCGCAGCAAGCGGACGAAATTGTCCTCGCCGGAACGAATCTGATCGCTGTTGAAATCCCAGGCGTTGGTGCCGGTGCCCATGGCCAACAAGGTGGTCTTGATGCCGGAGCGTCCCAACTTGCGCTTCGTCGTCGCTTTGAGTCCCGCGCCAGGCTTAGCGGAAACCTCGAACGCGGTCCCGCAAAGGCCCGCCACGGCCACCGCGCCCGCCGTCGACTGGATGAAATCACGCCGGTTGATTCTCATCTTACTTTCTCCCACGTTACTCATGTGCTCGACTTCGAGGAAGTATATCCTATGGCCCTAATCGGTGAAAGCAACGAAACCTGGACGGTCGAGAAGCTGTCCAAGCCCCAGATGAATCGCTCGATGTTGGTGGAGACCACGCCATGAAATACTTAGCACAGTCGCTTTTTCTGATCATTTCGACCCTACTCTCGACGGCCTCGCCGGTTTCAGCGCAGGCTGTGGGCGGCAAGGTCACTCCGGAAATGGCGCCCCCGCCCCTTACCTACAAGGGTCTGATTCCGGGCCTGAGCACCTTGGCAGATGCCAGAGAGGTTCTGGGGCCCGCCCTGTTTGAAGCCTCTTGGTACAACTACAAACTGCTGTATGCCGCCAAAGACCGGCCGGGCATGGTGGATGCCGTGCACGTGGACCGGAATGAACCGAACAGCCGTCTTGCCAGCATTGAGGCGGCGACCGTGCCGGAAGGGTACGAGACCGAAGAGCGAATTATTGCCCTTCTTGGAAAGCCCGAGTTCATTCTGCGCATGCACACGTGGAGCATGCTGGACTATGCGGAGAAGGGGTTGCGGTTTAGCGTCGATGCCGCCGGAAAAACCACGGGGGTCTCTTACTTTGCGCACGGCATGCGCCGGGTTCCGGTGGGAGAGCGCGAGTACATCGACCTTCGTCACCTCCGCATGAAGCCGACGGATGGCGCGACGGGGTTGATTGACGGTCTCGAGGCGGCCACCGGCGAGGTGGTTATTTCGCCCCAGGAACAGGGATGGCTACCCAAGCCCTTCAAGGTGGTGCAGGACCTACACGTTCGGTTCGTGCTGCTGCGCAAGGGTGAGCTCACGGTCGCGCTCACCGGGGCGGACCTGTTTGGCATGGGTTATCAGGATGTGATGCGAATCCGCAAGGGCGCCCAGGACATTGGGATCGACCATCTGGTTTTCGGGATGTCCCACACCCATTCCGCCGGGGACACCATCGGCGTCTATGGGCACTACCCGGCGGAATACATTGCGCACATCACCAAGCAGACATTGGCCGCGCTGGCCCAGGCCCAGAAGCATTTTGAGCCGGTGACAGCCATCAGCGCCAGTGCCACGGAATGGCCGATGGACGGCACCCGCGTGATGGGCTTGATTCGCAATGCGCGCAACCCGGGTGTGATGGATCCCACCGTGTCGCTGCTGCAATTCGCGGGCAAGGACGGAAAGCCCATGGCGACGCTGATCCACTTCGCCTGCCACCCGGAATCCGTGGAAAACGGCGAGCAGGAGATCGACGCCGATTTTCCGGGGTACCTTTGCGCGGCCCTTCCGAGCGAGGAGTTCGGTCAGCCCGTGTTTCTGAATGGCGCTCTTGGCGGCATGGTGAGTGGGGACAATCCCGAGCGCACCCACGCGTCCGCCAAGGAAACGGGCGAGAAATTCGCGGCCCTGGTGATGAAGGAAGCCGCGAAGCTCGCCCCGCTGGGGGGCGACGCGTTTGAGGTTGCCATGCGGCGGCTGGAACTCCCCCTGTCCAATAAGCGGTTCGAGCCGCTGATGGAGTCTGGCGTGAGGGAGCTGGTCAATGGCCGCGTGGTTACCGACATGCTTTACGTGCGAATCGGGGAAGCCCAGATAATCACCCTACCCGGCGAGGTGTTACCCGAAGTGAGTTATGAAATCCTGGAAGGCATGGACGGTTTCCCGCGCATGCTGGTTGGCCTGGGTAACGACCAACTGGGCTACATCATCCCGGCATGGGATTACCGCCGGGACGAGTACGAGGAGTCCATGTCGGTCGGCCCGGCAACGGCTTATAGTGTGCGGGATATGGCCTTGCGCATGGTGCGGGAACGACGCTAGACACAAGACCCTTGAAAGCAAAAATCGTGGGCGCGCCATGACAGCGCGCCCGCGATTTTACATTTTGAGCGGGTTATTCCTCGTCTTCCTCTTCGATTTCCATCAAAGGCGGCTCTTCCATGTCGTACACCAGGACACGTTCCCAGTGGGAGCGGAAGGATTCGACGAAGGCCTTATGTATGGGATGTTCCTGATAGCGGTTGTGGGCGTCCACGTCGGCCAGCAGCACGGTCAATCCCACATCGTAGGATGCGTCAATGACGGGGCGCTCGGGCGTTTCCGCGGGCTCCCCGATGAATACGTCGTCCGCATCCTCGATGTCATAGAGCGATTCGACGCCGGCGTAAAACGCCTCGCGCTGGTCATCCGTCAATTCCGGCTTTAGCCAGAAAAATACGGTGTGTATCAGCATGGGGGTATCTCCTTGTGGGGTTCTATGCCACCGTACCCGGGTCATCCTGGGTAAAGCGCAAGTGGTTGAATAGCCAAAGCGTTATGAGCGCGAACGCGCCCACTATATGCCACGTGGCATGCCACGCGAAAATTCTCCACCAAATCTGGTTGTTGGCGGCAGTCGCGAGAATCATACCGGCGAAGAACATGAGGAATGTCATGCTCAAGGCCGGGCGTGCGAGTCGAGGGATACGCGCCCAGTTGCCGAAAAAGATGCCGGCGACCGTCCATGCGTTGAGAATGAGAATGACCTCACCCACGTAGAACTGCCCGAACTCGCCCATGTTTATCAGCTTGAACTTCTCGCCTTCGAGGGTGGACTCGTAAAAGAGCCAGGCAATTGCGCTAAAGTCCACCACGGTGGCGGCGATTCTAAAGCGAAGTCGGGAGGCTGGCTGCATGAAATCGCCCGCGACGGCCATAAGCAGGGCCCAGGTGAGGAAGATATTGCTCCCCACGTCGGTAGCCGCCGCCAGGCGATTCGCTTCGTCCGAATGCAGCCATACCGTAGGAATACCCGTGAGCAGGATGCAGAAATACACGAAGAACCAGCGGGCGGGCTGGCGCTGGATGATCAGGCAGTAAATCATGGGCACGAGCCCGGCCATACAGGTGGCGAAGCCCGTCACCGTGTTGGCGAGCTGGGCCGCATGAAGAAAGCCAAAGACGTCATTCATGATGATTCAGTCCCTTGCCAGCCCGTTCAGGGCAATTCCAGAAAAAGTTCGCCTGCCTCTTGCAGCACCCGGTATCGAATCACCCCATCCATGGCGGCCTCCGTGGAAACCGAAAGGTCGAAATCCCATCCGTGCCAGGGGCACACGACGGAGGTTCCGCGCAGGAAACCATCGGATAGGGGCCCCCCCGCATGGGGGCAACGGTTGGAACAGGCGTGGTAAGCGCCGTCGATGTTGAACACCGCTATCGCTTCTGCGGGGGTGTCAACCACACGGGTCTCGCCAGGCACGAGCGAATCGGCAGGTCCAATCGCGATACGGGTGGGCATGGTTCGAGGGCTCCGAGAGGGGAGCCGTGTTGTAACCTTTGAATAGCCCTTGATGCAAGCCAGCCGCTTTTGGACGTAGTTTCATGCTCCTTTGCGGGGAACCAGCAGGTAATGCCCCACGAACCATTCCTCGCCGCCACGGTAGCCGAATAATTCCGCGCAGGCGAGAAAGAAAATTCGCCAGCGCCCGAACCAGACATCGGAATTGGTCTGTCCATACACCGCGGACATCAGGGGCATCACGGCATCACGCCGGGCATCAAGCCGTTCAAGCCATTGCCGGCAGGTGCGTTCGTAGTGGCGTCCGTTCACACGCCACTCCGACTCAACAACGAGGGCATCGTCGCATGTATGGAACAAGTTGAAGGAAGGCATCATCCCGCCCGTAAAAAAATACCGTCCCATCCAATTGGATGCCCCTTCGGTCTGGTAAGGATAGGCATGTTGCTGGTGGCAAAAGATGTGCACAAAGAGTTTTCCGCCCGGTTTGAGCCAGCCCGATATCCGTTGGAATAGCAGCCGGTGGTTGCGCACATGCTCCATCATCTCCACGCTCACTACCCGGTCAAATTTCTGTTCCGGCCTGAACATATTGATGTCGGCCGTGACGATCTTCAGGTTGCTGATGCCGCGTCGTTCGGCTTCTCCCTCGATGTACTCCCGTTGCGAAGCGGAGTTTGACACCCCGGTCACCGAGCATTGGGGAAAATGCCCGGCAATCCAAAGGCTCAAGGCGCCCCAGCCGCAGCCCAGATCAAGCACGTGCATGCCATCCTGAATGCCCGCCCTCTCACAGGTCAGGCGGAGCATTGCCGACTCCGCCTCCTCCAAGGTCTCGTCGCCCCGTTCATAGAGGCAACAGCTATACTTCTTGTTGGGTCCAAGCACCTCGGAGAAGAATGCGGCTGGAAGCTCGTAATGCTGTTCATTGGCGGCCTGAGTCGCCACGGCAATAGGGCCGCGATGACTCTCTTCCAGAAAGCGCTTCTCTGCACCGGAGGCATGCTGCCGACGCGCATTACGAATCGCGCCCCGCAGCCGCTGACGTATGCCGACCCGAATCAGCGCGTCTGGCAAACGCCTCTTCTCCGCAAGGGCTGTCAGTGTGCTCATGCCTGTATTCCCCCCTTGCTGCCTTCCCCCCAAGCCAGACGGCAGAGTGGCTTGCTAAACACCAGATGACTCACCCCGATTCGGCGCTCGGCAAAACCACCGGCGCAATAGCTCAGGTAAAAATCCCACATTCGGATGAAGCGCTCGTCATAGCCCAGTTCCCGAACCCGGTCGAGTTGTCCTCGAAAGCGCAAGCGCCAATCCAGGAGCGTGCGCGCATAGTGGCGGCCGAAGTCATCGGCCAGCTCCAGCCGAAGGTTCGTTTCCCGGCGCACACATTCCATGATACGGGCCAGGGAAGGCGCTTGCCCCCCTGGGAAAATATACCGCTTAACGAAGTCGATGGTGTTCTTGTTCACGTCGTAGCGGTGATCGGGAGAGGTTATGACCTGAAGCAGCATCGCCCCCTCCGGCTTGAGCAAACTCGAGCAATGCCTGAAGTAGGTCTCGAGGTATTGATCGCCAACGGCCTCAATCATCTCGACCGAGACGAGCTTGTCAAAACTGCCCTGAAGCTCGCGGTAATCCTTGAGTAGCACCTCAACCCGGCCGTCAAGCCCGGCCTCACGTACCCGGACACAGGCCAGCGCGTGCTGTTCACGGGAAATAGTGGTCGTCGTCACCCGGCAGCCATGCCGCTGTGCCGCGTGTATGGCCAGCGCGCCCCAGCCTGTGCCAATCTCCAGCAAATGGTCGCCGGGAGAAAGCTGAAGCCGATCGCAGATTACATCCAATTTATGTACAGCAGCCTCGTCAAGCGTGGAATCCTGTCTTGGATAGATCGCGCTGGAGTACATCATGAGCGGGTCAAGCCAAAGGCGGAAGAATTCGTTCCCCAGATCGTAATGAGCATGGATATTCCTGCGGCTACCCGAGATGGTGTTGCGGCGTAACCAGTGCAGGGCGCGGCGCGCCCAGTTCGCGGCACGCCCCCAACCCAACTCCAGTTCATCAAACACCACCTCGTTGCGGGCAAGAATGCGAATGACCGCAAAAAGATCATCCGTCTCCCAGTAGCCGTCCATGTACGCCTCTGAAGCCCCGACGGCCCCTCCCCGGAGCAGCGAGGTGTAAAACGCTGGATTTCGGACGGTCACGACCGCGCGAAGCGTGTCGTGGGGATTGCCAAAAATACCGCGAAATTCACCATCGACCAACTCCAGGCAGCCATGGCGCAGCTGCCCTGCAAGCGAGAGCACGGCACGCTGGCACCAAGGAACCCCATACAGCGCGGCCTCTGGAATTCCTTGCGTGGGGTAAAGACTATCACTCATTCAACGGGACCTCCCTGGTGGTTCTCAGGTATGGAAAATAAGGGGCGCGCTTCACCCACAGGCGAAACGCCTCGTAGTAAATTCCAGCGGTAACCTTCATGGTCATCAGGGGAAAACGAAGAAGGGCCCAAGCGAGCGTTCCACCGTTAAGGGGACGCCGTTGCATCGCCAATGTGGCGTCAAAGTCGATGTCGCCTTCCCGGTGGTTTTCTAGATGAAAAACCAAGTTCCTGGCTGGAGCGCTGGCGCGGCACCGGTAGGCGTAGTCCATGCCGAGGAAGGGGGAAACATGGAACACCTTGGTGAACGTGGCGTTGACACGATGTGGATTTCCCTCGCGGTTATCCAGCACGTAACAATGTTGTTCGTTCCAAGGAGTATTGTTGACCTCCAACACGAGTGCGTCGATACCGTTACCACTCGCGTCCAGACAGTAGTAGACGCTGAGCGGGTTTATCCGGTAGCCGAAATAGCGCAGGTGTGTCAGAAGCAACACTGGACCCGCCGGACGAAATCCTGTCTCCCGGAGAACGATATCGCGCACGGCCTCGGATAGTGGCTGGCCTTTCTCTCCAAGATGGTCATCTCGGTCGAAGCGCACGAACCACCTCCAGGGGAATGCCAACTTACAGATTCCCGGCAATCGATCGAGATCGAGGAGGCACATAAAGAGCTGGTACTTGAATGAATGCGCTGTATCCACATAGCGGCGGTGGCGTATGGTTCCCGTATAGAGGGCACTACGCATCGGCGATGCCCGCACCAAAGTATTTCGCCACGGCCACCGCACTGTTCACGCCGTCCTCGTGGAAACCGTATCCCCAATAAGCCCCGCAAAAGTGGGTGCGGCGTTGACCGCTGATCTCGGCATGGCGGCGTTGGGCAGTAATTCCCTCCGCCGTATAGACCGGATGCGCATAGGAGTAGCGTCCCAGAACCTTGTCCGCCGCAATCTTGCCAGTGCTGTTCAGAGAGACGAGGTAGCGCTTCCTCGAACCAAGTCCCTGAAGGCGATTCATATCGTAAGTTAAAGTGGGCAGGGAGTTTGTGGTTGTTCCCACCTCATAGTTCCAGCTTGCCCAGGCGTTCCGGTTTACTGGCAGCAGCGACTCATCGGTGTGCAGTACAACGTCATTCTCCCGGTAGCTCATGGCCGAGAGAATTTCCCGCTCAAGGCCGCTGGCATCACTGAGCATTTTCAGTGCGATATCGCTGTGCACCGCGACAATCACCTGATCGAAACGCTCAGAATTTCCATCGGCCGTTTGAAGCTGCACGCCATCCTCGAATCTCTCGATGGAGCGCACCGGCGTTGAGAGGCGCACCCGGTCCCGATAGGCCTCCGTGAAGGCATCCACATACGAGCGAGAACCTCCCTTAATCACACGCCACTGGTGGCCTTGGTTTACCCCCAGCAGGCCGTGGTTCCGAAAGAAGTTCAGGAAATATGCGGCTGGATAGGCCCCCACTTCGCCGGGCGCGGCGGACCAAATCGCCGCAAGCAAAGGCTCCACGTAATACTGACGAAAGAATTTCGAGTGACGCCGTTCGGAGAGAAACTCATCGAGCGTCGCTGTCGTGTCGCCACGCTCCAGATAAGCAATTGCTTCCCGATTGAATCGGAAGATTTCTCCGAGCATCCTCCAGTGTCGGGATGACAGGAGTTTCTTCCGGTCTGCAAAGTAACACCCGAATCCCTTGCTGCCGTACTCCAAGCCCGTCTCGCGACACTTCACACTGAAGCTCATATCGCTTGGCTGGGTGGGGACCTTGTATCGATCGAGCAGACGGCAGAAATTCGGATAGGTGACCTCGTTATAGACAATAAACCCCGTATCTACCTGGAGCGCCTTCCCCTCCTCCTCCACTGTAACGGTGTGGGCATGTCCCCCAAGTCTCGCTTCCGCCTCGAAGAGCGTCACCTCGTACTTGCGATGAAGCATGCAGGCCGCTGCTATGCCGGAAATTCCTGTACCTATAATGGCGAGACGCATCGCGATGTTCTTATCCTGTTTGCGACATAGTAGACAAAAAATGAACATAACTGCAAGTACGGCTATTCCTTGAAGGGGAGGAAGAAAGGAAACTTTTAGAGGAGTAAAGGGATGCAATCCTTAACGTCATGTTCGGCCGTGGGGAAACGGCGTAATGAATTTTCAGTCGAAATGGCGTATACTATGCTCAGTGAAAAACTCGCCACGCGTCCGCGTGCAAGAGAGCAAACATCATGGAAGGAAGAAGTAACGCATGAGCGCTATGAACGGCAGACCGCATGTTTGCCCCGGACCGTCACGCCGGGCATTCCTGAAGGTGGGTGTGCTGGGAGGCTTGGGACTGACGCTGGGCGATTATTTCAAGCTTCAGGCGATGGCGGACGATAGCCTTCCCGGCATTCAGCCGAAGGCGCAAAGCTGCATCTTCATATTCATGTCGGGCGGCATGAGCCATATCGACACCTTCGACCCTAAGCCAACGGCTCCCATCGAAATTCGAGGCGAGCTTGGCGTGGTCCAAACCAACACAGGCGAGTACCTGGGCGGCAACCTGCAGCGCCTGGCGCAAATGGCCGACAAGTTCTCCCTGGTGCGCTCCATGACGCACGGCGAGGCGGCGCATGAACGCGGCACTCATAATATGCTTACGGGATACCGTCCCAGCCCGGCCATCATGTATCCGAGTTTTGGATCGGTTGTGGCTCACGAGCTGGGCACCCGGAACAACCTTCCGCCTTACGTGGCGATTCCCAACGTGGACAGCCCCTACCATGGCACGGGTTATCTGAGCACGGCTTACAGTGCCTTCTCGGTGGGCAGTGAACCGGTAAGCAACGGTTTCCAGGTGCAGGATTTGAATTTGCCGGGAGGCGTGACGCCCGAGCGCATGGAGCAGCGGCGTTCCTTGCTGGCCGCCGTGGACGAGCACTTCATGCAGCTGGAGACCAGTGACGCGCTTTCCGCGATGGACTCCTATTACCAGAAGGCCTATGGGCTTATCAGTTCGCAGAGCGCCCGTGAGGCCTTCAACATCACCGCCGAAGATCAGGCCATGCGCGACCGCTATGGCATGACTCCCTTTGGTCAGCGGCTGCTGCTGGCGCGCAGGCTTGTCGAGGGTGGCGCCCGCTTCATCACCGTGATCGATGGTGGCTGGGACATGCACAACGACATCAAGAATGCGATGAACAACAAGCTGCCCGCGGTGGACCAGGGGCTTGCGGCCCTGCTTGGCGACCTCGACGAGCGCGGCCTCCTCTCCTCGACCCTCGTGGTGGTGGCGAGCGAGTTCGGGCGCACAACCACAATCAATAAAGACGGCGGGCGCGACCACTGGCCGGGAGCTTTCTCCGTGTTGTTCTCCGGCGGTGGCACCAACGGCGGCATCATCCATGGCAAGACCGACTTCAAGGGCGCCGCACCCGAAGCAGACCCCGTGGGTCCGGGAGACGTGGCCGCCACGATGTACACGCTGCTTGGCATTCCGCCTGAGAAGAAGCTGATGTCGGCGGGCAATCGTCCGATCGATCTGGTTCGCGACGGAAAGTTCATTTCGACCATCGCCTAAGCGCAAACGAGGCCATGAATACATTGCATTACACACAGGCGGCCCTCCGCCAGCGGATGGGCCGCCTCCGGCTCATGGCAGGTTTGATGGCACTGATAGCCTTTGCCACCGTGGCAGAGGCCGCAAGTCCATCCCTTGGCACCATCCTGCCCCGTGGAGCACAGCGTGGCACCGAACTGGAGATTGCCTTCCACGGCGACCGGCTGGATGACGCCGTGGATGTATTCTTCCACGAGACCGGCATCACGCTGAAGTCCATCGCAGTGGAAAGCGCGAACGTCGTGAAAGCGACGGTGGCCATCGCGCCGGATTGTCGGGTGGGAACCCAGCTGGTGCGGCTCCGCACCAAGACCGGCATCAGCAATGCGGTGCTCTTTAGCGTGGGCAACTTGCCTGAGATAGCCGAGACAGAGCCCAACTCGCAGCCAGAGGAAGCGCAGGCCGTATCTCTGAACACGACCCTTAACGGCGTGGTCGAGTCGGAGGACGTGGACTATTTCGCGGTTGAGCTGGCGGCGGGCAACCGGCTCGCGGTGGAGATCGAGGGATTGCGCCTCGGGGGAATGCTTTATACCGGCATGCCCTTTGATCCCAAGGTGCGGGTATTCGGGCCGGGCGGGCATGAGAGGGTAGCGGCCGATGACAATCCCGCCTTTCTTCAGGATGCCGCGTTTGTGTTTGTGACGGAAGAAGCGGGACGCCATCTGGTGGCCGTCAGCGATGCTTCCTATTTGGGCAATGGCAATGCGCGCTACCGGCTTCACTTGGGCAATTATCCCCGCCCGACCCTGTTGACTCCGCTGGGCGGCAGCGCCGAGCAATACGATGTGGCTTGGCTGGGCGACCCTGGCCTGGTGCAGGCGCCCGGAGTCATCCCCCCTGCCGAGCCGATGATCGTGCCGGCGATTGATGGCGTCGATCCCGCAACGATTCTCTTTCCGAAGGGATTGTCGCGATTGACCATGGCCGCCACGGAACAGGGCGTTGCTCCCACGCCGTTTCTTGTGCGCCGTGTGGATATTCCTGTAACGAAAGAGGTCGAGGGAAACAACACCATCCCTGAAGCGACCTTGGGCCCCGTTCCGGGCGCCTTTGAGGGGGTGCTTTCCCAAGCGGGCGACGAGGACTTTTTTGCGTTTGAGGGCGCGCCACACGGCGCGTATGACGTACGAGTCTGGGCACGCGAACTCGGTTCGCCGCTTGATGGTGTGCTCGATCTTTGGAATCCGGCGGACGGTCACCTGGGCGGCAACGACGACACATACGGTGCAGACCCGCGCATGCGCATCACCGTGGACGCGGACGGCCGGTACAAGTTGCGCGTGCGCGATCATCTAAGCGGCGGCGGTGAGACCTTTGCCTACCGGGTCGAAGTGGTGCCCGTTGAACCCACCATGCGCATGTCGTTGATTGAGAACCGCCCAGCCTCAATGACGCTGCATCAGGGCGCGTGCAACTTCCTGTTGGTTTCCGCCAACCGGGAAGACTTTGATGCGCCCGTGCGCCTTTGGCTCGATGGGGTTCCAGCGGGGGTGACCCCGGAACACATAACCATACCGGCTGGCGCCACCAGCACTCCGATTTTTTTCACGGCTGCGCCGGATGCTCCTGTGGCTGGAAGCGCGCTGCGCATTCTCGGACTGGGAGAACTCGATGGAAAATTCGTCGCGGGCGACCTGAAGCAGGAAGTCCGGCTGGTCGAGGGCCAAAACCAGACCACGTTCTTTGGACACTTTGTTGACCGTGTCGCCGTGAGCGTGGCGGAACCCGCCCCCTTCAGCATCCGTATCGTTCCGCCGCAGGCGCCTTACGTGCATGGAACCGGCCGTAACTTGACGGTTGAAGTGTCCCGCAACGAAGGTTTCGCCGAGGCGATCACCTTGACCTTCCCCTATCTCCCCGGTGGCATCAAGGGGGGCAGCGCCACCATACCCGGCGATCAGAACAGCGCCCCCATTTACCTGGAAGTCAGCGCTGCGGCGGGTGAGCAGGTGCATAACATCTTTGTGCAGGCATCAGCGGCGGGCTACACGCTCTGCTCACCGTTGACCCCCATCGACGTGCAGCCGCAGTGGTTTAATTTCACGGTCCCCCAGATCGAAACCGATCAGGGCAAGCCTGTTGAGATGCGACTCCAGGTGGCGCATGTAAAGCCTTTCGAGGGGGAGTTCGACGTCAATCTGCTTTCCTTGCCCAAGGGGATCAGCACCACGCCACAGAAGATGACCAGCGCAACCACCGAGTTGGTGTTTCCGCTTGAAGTCGCACCGGACGCCCCGGTTGGAAAGCACCCTTCCATTTTCGGAGAGTCGTACATCACGATCAATGGTGAGCAAGTGCGGCATGTGTCGGGCGGCGGACAACTCATCGTTTATGCCCCGTTGCCCGCGGAGCTGCAGGCTCAGGCTCCAGCGGAACCTGAAGCGAAACCGGAGGGCGCTCCCGAGCGCAAGACCCGATTCTCGAATTCCTGAGCCGCGTCAAGGAGTAGATCAAACGCGATGAAAATGACCCTAACACGATTTGCCTTATTGGCCACGGTTGGCATTCATGCCGTTACCGCCTGGGCGGGCACCCTCTCGGTTTACCCTCCAGATGCCAAGCTGGAGGACAGCCGTGATTTGCAAGGCATGGTGGCGCTTTGGACCCGCGACGACGGCGTTACGCTGGACGTGACCGGGCAGGCCTCCGTGGCTTTCGAGACTGAGGGTATTGCGGGTTGGTCCGGCGAAGGCGCTCAACTCACACCCATTACTGATGGGCAAACGAATGTCTCATTTTCGTACGAGGGGCAGACGATTACCGTTCCGGTGAGCGTGAGCAATGCCGGAGCCGATCCCTCGATGAGTTTCCGCAACGATGTGCTGCCGGTGTTGTTTCGTGCGGGCTGCAATAGCGGGGCCTGCCACGGGAGTGCGCGCGGCAAGAACGGCTTCGCACTCACCCTGTTCGGATACGGCCCGAATGACGACTACTACTATCTGACCCGGGAAAACCGGAGTCGACGACTCGACGTGGCGAATCCGGACGAGAGCCTGATGCTCACCAAGCCGACGGGCAAGATCGCGCACGAAGGCGGTGCGATGATGGAGCCCGACAGCCCGATGTACAACACCATCCGCCGCTGGATTGCGGAAGGTGCCCAGAATGATCCCGCCGAGGTGAAGACCCTCACCGAGATTGAGATCATGCCCAAGCAGGTGGTGCTGGAAGGGGCGGGTTCCACGCAGCGTTTCACCGTGCGCGCCAAGTACAGCGACGGCTCCGATCGCGACGTGACGACGCTGGCCATCTTGAGCGCCAGCGACGAGGCCACACTCAAGATCGATGGCAACGGCCTGGCCACGGCCGGCGATCGGGGCGAGGTCTATGTTATGGCTCGCTTTGGCAGCTTCGCGGTCGTATCGCAGGCGGTGGTCATTCCCGGCGGGGCGACGCTGGCCTGGCCGGAGGACGCGCAGCCGAAGAACTACATCGATGAGTTCGTGTTCGCGAAGTTGCGGAAGTTGCGCGTTGCTCCCGCACAACTCTGCACCGACCATGCTTTTCTCCGCCGCGCTTATCTCGACATCACCGGCACACTACCCACCATCGCCGAGGTCGAAGCCTTCCTGAATGACACTGATCCAGAGAAGCGCAGCAAACTCGTCGACGCCCTTGTCGAACGACCCGAGTTTGCGAACGTGTGGGCGATGAAGTGGGCGGAGGTGCTTCGTGTAAAGGACGTGCCGAACATTCTCGACCCCAAGGGCATGCATCGCTACAACGACTGGCTGCGCCAGGCCGTGGCGGAAAACCGCCCCATGAACGAGCTGGTGAAGGAACTGCTTTCCGCGCAGGGGGGCAATTTCACCAATCCGGCGGTGAACTTCTACGTGATTGAACGTGAACCGAACATCATTGCGGAGAATGTTTCCCAGGTCTTCATGGGTGTGCAGTTAAGCTGCGCCCAGTGTCACAATCATCCCTTCGAACGCTGGACCATGGATGACTACTACAGCTTCGCCGCTTTCTTTGGGCAGGTGGGGCGCAAGGCATCCACGGACCCGCGCGAACAGATCATCTACAACGCAGGCGGGGGTGAAGTGAAGCATCTTCACACCCAACAAAATATGACACCCAAGTTTCTCGGCGGCGCCACGCCCGACGTGGCCGGCAAAGACCGGCGCGCCGTGCTGGCGGAATGGCTCACCTCGCCGGAGAATCCGTGGTTTGCCAAGAACATTGCCAACCGGGTGTGGGCGCATTATCTGGGAGCGGGAATCATCGACCCGCCGGACGATGTGCGCGTGACCAATCCCCCGGCGAACGCTGATTTGCTTGAGGAACTCGGCCGAAAGATGGTGGAGTACAACTACGACTTGAAGCGCATGGTGCGGGACATTTGCAATTCCTACACCTATCAGATGAGCACCCAGGCGCGGGCGCCAGAATTCGCGGACACGCGCAACTTTGCCGTGGCCCGGGTGCGCCGCCTTTCGGCGGAGCAAATGCTCGAAGCACTCTCCACTGCCACGGACACCGACGTGAAATTCGCTGGACTTCCCCTGGGGGCTAATGCCACCCAAGTGACCAACAGCGGCAATTATTTCCTCAACATTTTCGGGCGTCCGAGCCGTGATTCGGTCTGCACCTGCGACCGTACGAACGAGCCCACGCTCGCGCAGTCACTCCACTTGATCAATGGGGACACCATCAACGGTGCGATCCAGCGGGAGGGCAGTTCGCTTGACCAATGGATTAAGGAATCCCTCCCCCCGGCGGACGTGGTGCGGCGGATGTATATGGCTTCCGTCTCCCGTCCCCCATCGGAGGAAGAGACCACGCGCCTGGCGCAGTATGTCGAGCAGGCGGAGGACAAGACCGCCGCGCTGCAGGATGCTTTCTGGAGTGTGCTGAACTCGAAGGAATTCATGTTTAACCATTAGGCCTTGATGCCTTGTCGAGAGGGAGATTGCAGTCATGAACCACTGGATTAAAGCTGGACTTGCGGCCGGGTTGCTGATCGCCGCGACGGCGAACGTGCATGCAGAGGAAGCTCCCCCCGCCGAAGCGGCCCCTGCGGAAGCCGCCGCCCCCAGCGTGGATGCCGTGTTGGCCGAGCTGGCGAAGGTGGGACCGGATGCGCTTATCGCCCGGGTGGAGGAGCTTAAGAAGCAGGTGGGCGAATTGCAGGCACAAGCGGCGGAGTCCCGTAAGAAGGCTGACGAGTTGGAAGCGCAGTCGGCCAGCACAGCCGAGCGAGTGAAGACCATCGAAGCTTTTATCGCATCCGTGCAGCAGGCCATGGCGCCGCCCCCCGCGGAACCGGCTGCGGAGCCCGCTCCTGCGATGGAAGAGGCTCCAGCGGCAGAACCTGCACCTGAGGCTGCCCCCGCGGAACCCACCCCGGCCGAAGGCGCCCCCGCCGCCTGAACTTGAGGGAGCATTCCGTGATGCGATTTTACGAGAGACTTTGGATGAAGCAGCCGCTCTTGAGCGGCGCGCGCGCCCTGTGCCTGCTTGCAGCCTGCGCTTTGGCGCTGAACAGCAATCTCGCCATGGCGCAGGAAGCTCCCAATCCGGATTTAGCCATTGACCAACTGCTTAAGCTGAATCCCAATGATTTGGTGAGCGCGATTGCCGAGATGAAGACGGCGGGCGAGGCGCAAGCGGAAGAAGCCGCGAAGCTGAAGGCTGAAGCCGAAGCCCTTGAGAAGAAGGCGACAGATATTCAGGCGCAGCTTGATGCCATGCTGGGAAGTCTGAAGGCGGTCAGTGAGCGCCTGTTCCCCGCGATGGCCGCCCCAGCTCCGGCTGCGGAAGCGGCCCCGATGGAGCAGGCCGCCATGACCGACGGGCCGCCACCCGTGAACTTTGCGGAGCACGTTGCGCCGATTCTCAAGCAGCATTGCGCGAAATGCCACAATGAAGACAACCGCAAGAGCGGCTTTGCCGTCACCAGCTTCGCGCTCCTGATGGAAGGCGGAAGCTCCGGTGCGGTGGTCACCCCCGGCGATCCCGATGGCAGCCGCCTGTTGCGCCTGATCACCAAGGCCGAGGAACCCGTGATGCCGCCTTCGGGCGAGTTGCCCGCCGAGCAGATTGAAGTCATCCGCGCATGGCTGGCGGCGGGCGCCTTGCCCGATGCGAAGGCGAAGCCCATGGCCAAAGCCGAGACCGAGACCGAGACCGGCGCGGGTGGAGAAGCTTTCGTGGCGGCGACTTTCGCGGACACCCCCCCCATGCCTGAGGTGCAACTGGCCACGGCGGAGCCTGCGGGCATGCGGCCTGCCGTGGCACGCGCGATGGACACCAGCCCCACCGCTCCCCTCTTGGCTGTAGGCGGGCACAAGCAGGTGCTGCTGTATAACACGCAGGAATTCACCCTGCTGGGCGCCTTGCCCTTTCCCGAGGGAGACGTGTTCACGCTCACGTTCAGCGTGAACGGCGAATTGCTCCTGGCGGGCGGCGGCAACGAGGGCGACACGGGTGCCGGCGTGCTGTTCAATGTGCGCACCGGCGAACGCGTTGGAGTCTACGGCGACTACTACGATACGGTGCTCGCGGCGGATATCAGCCCTGATCACCGCATGATTGCCCTGGGGGGACCGAACCGCGTGGTGCGTGTCTACAACACCGAGACGGGCGAATCCATCTATAAGATTGACAAGCACACCGAATGGGTGCTTGCGGTCAAATTCACCCCTGACGGCGAAGTGCTCGCGACAGCGGACCGCAGCGGCGGCATGTATCTCTGGCAGGCCGCCAATGGCCGCTACGTGGAAGAGTTGCGTGGCCACACGGGGGCCATTCATGCGCTGGCCTACTCCGCCGACTCCGTCTATCTGGCGTCTGCCGGACACGATGGAACGGTGCAGCTGTGGGATACCTGGAAGTACACCCGAGTGCGCTCCTTCAAGGCGCATAATGTGCCCGTGCTCAATGTCGACATGAGCAAGGACAACCTCATCCTAACCACGGGAACCGACGCGACGGCGCGCTTGTTCGACCTGGAAGGCAAGGCCGTAAAGACCTTTGAAGGGCTTGGGGACTGGGGCTATCAGACCTGCTTTGGATACACCGGGGACACCGTCTTTGCCGGTTCCTGGAAAGGTGAGATCCACGTGTGGAATCGAGAAAGCGCGGAACGCGTCACAACCCTCGTCACCCAACCTGCCGCCACCTAAACCGCCACCGCCAAATTGACAAGTCCCCTCTGCGATTGATACCATTGCGTCGCTCGTGGGCGATTAGCTCAGCTGGTTAGAGCGCCGTCTTCACACGGCGGAGGCCACTGGTTCGAGTCCAGTATCGCCCACCATTTATTGCCTTTGTTCGCGTCTTGGATGCGAGACCAAAGATCCGCGATTGCGGAGCTTTTTTCTATTTCGGCGAAGCGTCAGTCCTCTCGTGTCCCTGCTTCCGCCAATCCAGCACGGCCGGGTGTTGTTACGTGCGAATCAGTCCAACTCTCAGTTGTTACCGGTGAAGCCCACGAAATTCCGGCGGCCGTTGGT
>JBJOID010000355.1:0-2870 GCA_046047315.1 Candidatus Hydrogenedentota bacterium
ACCCTGCACCGCCACGCGGATATCCGCCGGGTTCCACCCCAGCCGCGTTTCCAGCTCCTTGATGCAGTAATACGCGCCCCGGCCGGTGGCGTCGTCGCGCCCCAGGCTGCCGCCCAGCTCCACCGGCTTGCCCGTGATCACGGCGGGGGAATGCTTTCGCTGAATGGTCGAATACTCGTCCATCATCCACCCCATGATCATGGGATTCGTGTATACGTCCGGCGCAGGGATGTCCACATCCGGCCCGATGAAGTCGGCGAACTTTTGCACGTAACCCCGGCTCAGGCGCTCGAGCTCGAGGCGGCTCAACTCCTTGGGGTTCACCGTGATGCCCCCCTTCGCCCCGCCATAGGGGATCCCCATCACCGCGCACTTGCAGGTCATCCAGAAGGCCAGCGCCTTCACCTCGTCCATGCTCGCCTGCGGATGATAGCGTATGCCCCCCTTGGCGGGGCCCCGCGTGTTGTCGTGCTGCACCCGGTAGCCATGGAAAATCCGCAGCGTGCCATCGTCCATCCGCACGGGGATGGAAGCCTCCACTGTCATTCGCGGATGCCGCAATTTCTCGACGGCTTCCGAGTCGATTTCTGCGTAAGCCGCCGCTGATTCCAGCACCCGAATCGCATCGGCGAAAATTCCGTCTTCCCGCATCGTCATGGTCTATAGGCTCCCGGAGAAAGTCGATACGGTACGCAACCCTCGACCGCAATGCAATTGACACGCGGAAGCTCGGGTATTACTCCTACGGGTAAGAGTAGCAACGGCTAGGAGCTTCTCACCATGAGCGTCGCGACCTGGGGACAAGTCACCATTCCGCAGAAGCTGCCTTCCTCGCCGGCATGTGTTTCGCCCGGTACCGCCGCCGTGGCGGATCCCGCCAAAGCCTTCAGCCCGACTTGTTCATCGGCGCCCACGCCAGCATCTTGCGCGCCCCCCTCGTCACACGCTGCCCCGGCGCTTCCGGGGCTACTTCCCAGGGCTGGATGTTATTGCGCCGTAGCTTCGGCCTGCGGCGAAGCCGCAACCGCGCCCGAGATGATCAGGTATTGCGCGAGGTAGTAGCTCGTGTAGCCGGAGAGGGTGATGGGGAGCAGGGGGCTGGCGAGCAGCATGTGGTTGACGGCGATATGGGCGTCGGAGAGGATAAAGACGATGGCGCCCGCGGCGATGAGCGGTGTGTTGCAGCGGTGCAACACGGCTATCGCCATCATGCCAATCATCACGGCGACGTAAACCAGGACCGGGGCGATGAGTCCCAACTCCTCGGCGCGGACTAGCCGGATGCAGACCCCCGCGAGCAGGGCGAGCGTGGGCACGGTGGCGGCGGCAATCACCGTCAGCCGGGCGCGGCTCCAAACCCGTTCACGCGCGAAGGCCACGCCATAGGCAATGTGGCCCAGAAGGAACACGACCAGCCCCGGTATCAGCCAGGCACGCTCGGCGGTGGCCAGGAAGAAATCCCCCATCGCTCCGAAGAGGGCCGCCGCGATAATCCAGTAACGGTAGCGCTGCCGCGTGTACGCCCACGCAATTCCGCTCAGCAGCAAGAGCGGCAAGGCCTTGACCGCCCCCGGCAGCGGCGGCGCCTCAAGCAGGTTGATGCCGATGCCCGCAAGGGCCAGCGCTGCGTAAAGTATGGAGGCTACGATTGGCATGGCATGGCCCTTCGTCTAAAGCGGGACGGCGCTCGGTCAGGACTTCCAAGAAGTAGTTGCCAAGCGCAGGATGCCTGTCGGCCCGACACGAATCCAATCGTCATCGAATAATCGTCCCGGCGGATGTGCACACGCCTCGCTCTCCGCCGTGGCTATCGACGCTCGCGGAGCCTTTGGTTCTTCCCTGTTGCTGTTGCAAAGGCTAGAGCACCTCGGCGCAGAATCCATCTTCGCCCGGCGCGCAGGGCAGGTAACCTTTCGCATTGAAGAACTGAATGACACGCAGCAATTCGCTGAGCGACAGCACCCAGTCCTGAGGCAGATAGTCGGCATCGTGGGGATCGCAGTTCTCTGCGTCTTCATCCGCGCCCGGCTCGAAGCCATCTTCCGTGGCGCCGGGCGTGCTGGCGCAGTGGTGCGCTTCGGCATTGTACAACTGAACGACGCGGAGCAATTCAGAAAGGCTCAGCGCAAGGGAGCGGTCGGTGTCGGCCGTATGGAAAGCCGCAGCATATTGAAGCAGCAAGGGGCGCGCTTCCACCTCATCGTAGCCTGCGATAATTCCCGTGCTTGTGTCGGAGAACGATACCGACGCCAGGGAGCAAGAGCCGGTGGACGGGGGGAGGGATTCCTGAATCCAGCCGCCGCCATCACGCCGCAGCACCAAGCCGCAGTCGGTGGCGAAGTCCTTGCCGATAGCCCATGCTCGTCCGGGCTCGGGAGCAGACACATCCACCAGGTACCAGTTAGTGCCGGCCGCCGGCAACGTTTCCTCCACCCAGGAAGTGCCGTCGTGCCGCAACACGACGCCACGATAGGTGTCATCGAGATTGATGGCGCAGCCCACGGCCCAGACCTCCTCGTCGGGAATCGCGGCAAGGGCATGCACCTGCCAGTCGCCGTCCATCGAAGGCAAGGTTTCTTGCATCCAGGCGATTCCATCCCACCGGGCAATGGCACCGACGGCATCCAGTGCGCCGGCAACCAACAGTTCTCCCGGGCCGCCCGGCGCCAGCGCAAAGATCGCGGTGAGCGGTGGGGCGGGAAGAAGTTCCCATGAATCACCGCTGACGAAATAGATACCGGCCAGGTCGGCGATATACGCCTCGCTCTCGTTCCGGGCGGCCACGGCGCTGGCGAGCGAAGCATCCGGACCGCGGCGCAGGGTGGGGGCTTCGTCGACGCCAAAGGTCAGCGCGATGGCGTTGCTTCCCG
>JBJOID010000356.1:0-25827 GCA_046047315.1 Candidatus Hydrogenedentota bacterium
ATGAAGGTGGCCGGATACGCAGACGCCGACCGCATGGTGCCGGTCATGTTCCTCGTCATCGCGGTCACCGTGGCGCTGTATGGCTTGACGGCGCCCATCCTGGCGCGGCGGCTCGGCGTGACCCAGCCGGACCCGCGCGGCATCCTGATCGCCGGCGCCCACCGCTTCTCGCGCGACCTGGCGAAATGCCTGAAGGATGCGGGGATCCAGACCATGCTGGTGGACCGCAACTGGAGCAACGTCTCGATGGCGCGCATTGCGGGGCTCAATGTGGTCTACGGCGACATTCTGGACGAGTCGCTCGTGGACGAGGCGGTGTCCAAGGGCATGGGCCGGCTCATGGCGTTGACGCCGAACGACAAGGTGAACTGTCTCGCGGCCATCCAATACGCCGAGTGTTTCGAACACAAGAACGTGTATCAGCTGCCCCTGCACAAAGGGGCGGAAGCCGGGCTGTCCGGCGCGGAAATGCCGGGGCACTTGCTTGGGCGCATTCTCTTCAAGCCCGAGCTGACCTACGAGTCCCTGCAGGAATTGATGGACAACGGCTACCGCATCAAGCTGACGACGCTCAGCAACAGCTTCACCATCGAGAACTATCACGAGCAATACGGCGGCGAGGCCATTCCCTTGATGGTGATTCGAGACGCTGCCGACACGTTGGTCACGGCGGGCGACAAACCGAAACCCGCGGCGGGCGCCAAGCTGCTCGGCTTGGTGCCGCCCGTGGACACGGTCGTCTGAGGGGTCACCCCTTCCGGGCTTCGGGTTCCTTGAAGAGGAGCACGAATACTACCAGCACCGCGAAGGCCATGCCCGCCGGGATGAGCCAGATGCTCTGCCAGGTGTGCGTCAGGGTTTCCACCCCGTCCACCATGCTGGTCACCGTGTACTGCTTCACGATCTGGCCGGAGATGAGGCTGCCGATGACCATGCCCACGCCGTAGGTGACCAGCGCGATGAAGCCTTGGGCACTGGCCTGAATGGCCTTGGGGGCCTCGCGGTCCACGTAAATCTGGCCGGTCATGAAGAAGAAGTCGTAGCAGATGCCGTGCAGGATGATGCCGAGATAGAGCATCCAGATCATCGAATCCGTGTCGCCGAAGGCGAAGAGGGCATAGCGCGCGGCCCAGGCCAGCATGCCCACGGCCAGCATCCACTTCACCCCGAAGCGGGAGAAGAAGAAGGGGAACACGACCATGAAGAAGATTTCGGACATCTGTCCCATGGTCATTTTGCCCGCGGCATTCTGCACGCCAAGCTCGTTCAGGAACATGTTGGTGAAGTTGTAGTAGAAGGCGAGGGGGATGCACACCAGCAGGGAGGCGATGGTGAAGATGGCGAAGGAGCGGTCTTTCATCAGGCTGAGCGCTTCGAGGCCAAGGATATCGCCGATGGTGACCGCCTTGCCGGTGGACTTGGGCGGGGTGCTGGGCAGCAGGAACGAGTAGACGCCCAGCAGGGCCGAGGCGAAGGCCGCCATGCGCATCGGGGTGGCGGTGGCTTCCACGCCGGGGGCCATGGGGTTCAGCACGAAGCTGATGGCCAGACCAGCCGCGATCCAGCCGATGGTGCCAAAGACGCGAATCATCGGGAACTGCTTGCCCGCATCGTCCATCACGTTCATGGCGATCGCGTTCACCAGCGCGAGCGTGGGCATGTAGCAAAGCGCGTAGGCCACCAGCGCCGGGAAGAACATGGTGGGATCGCTGACGGTCGAGACGTAATAGAGGAGGACCGCGCCGATCAGGTGCAGGAAGCCCATCACGCGTTCCGCCGCGAAAAAGCGGTCGGCGATCATCCCGATGAAGAAGGGCGACACGATGGCCGCCCAGCTTGTGGCGGTGTAGGCCGTTCCAATCTGCACCCCGTCGAAACCGATCTTGCTGAGGTAGGTGCCCATCGTCACCGCCCACGAGCCCCAGATGAAGAACTCGAGAAACATCATGATCGACAGTTTGGCGCGTACTACGGGGTTCATGCGGTGGTTTCCTCCTTCAGCCTTTCGGCAGAGCCGACATGCTAGGGACAGGACCTACGTCGCGTCAAGCCTCGTGCATCTGCAAGTCTCCTTGGCGCGTTCCCATCGGGGTTGACTATACTCGCGGCCATGAAGCACCTGAAAAAATTCCTCCTCATTCTCTTTGCGTGCGTGTTGCTCTCCCTGCTGGCGCCCGTGGCGGGCGCGGCGTGGTTCTTCTGGGAGGCGCGGGAAGTCGGCGCAGGGTATTGCGCAAAGCTGCTTGCCACCGGTGTCTTTGTCCTCGGACGCACCGCGGAGTCCATTCGCGAACAGGAGCTGGGCTTTCAGCCCTTCCTCGGTTACGAGGTGGACCACGAGGAAAAGACGGTTACGGCGTGGATTTTCCCGAGCGTAAAGCGCACTGCGGTCTACCGGGAAGGGCTGGGGGTGGCGCTGGCGCTGGATGGAAACGTCGAGTCCCTAAAGCAGCAGGGACGCCCGGATCTGATTCCCGACCTGGAGCATTTGAAGGAGCGGCCCTGGCCGATGGGGGACGCGCCCAGTGGCCGCCCCTTGCCAACGGGTCAGGATCAAGCCCGTCTCGATGCGGTCGTGGAGGGGATGTTTGCTGAGCCCAATCCCTGGCACAAGCGCAACACGCGCGCGGTGGTGGTGGCCTATCAGGGAGAGATCGTCGCTGAGCGGTACGCTCCGGGTTTTGGACCCGAGCAGCCGCTGGCGGCCTGGTCGGTGACGAAGAGCGTCCTGCATGCGCTCTACGGTATCGCCGTCCGGGACGGCAAGCTGAAGGTGGAGGACCGCGCCCCGGTGCCCGCATGGCAAGGGGAGGGGGATCCGCGTTCCGCGATTACGCTGGACATGTTGTTGCGGATGAGCAGCGGCATCGATTTCACCGAGGTGGATTTTGTGCCGCCGGCACAGCTGACAGAAATGCTTTTCACCCATCCCGGAGCGGCGGAGTATTTCATGACGCTGCCGCTGGCTTATCCGCCTGACACCCACTTCGCCTACGGCAGCGGCACCAGCAATCTCCTGAGCTGGGTGCTGCGTCAGGCCTACGGCGACGACGCTTACTACGCACTGCCCTACCGCGAGCTATTCAGCAAGATCGGCATGCGCGACGCAATCATCGAGGCCGACGCCTCGGGAACGCCTGTCGCCTCTTCATTCCTTTTTGCCACCGCGCGGGATTACGTCCGCTTCGGGTTGCTCTACCAGAACGACGGCGTCTGGCAGGGAGAACGAATACTGCCGGAGGGCTGGGTGGAATACGCCTGGAAAGCCACGCCAACGGCCCCGAAGAACAACTACGGTGCACATTGGTGGCGGCCGACGCTCGACGACCGGGCGGCCGCCCTGGCGCGGGGCATCGCGCTGCCCGAGGATACCTTCAATGCGTCCGGCTTCGAAGGGCAGAAGATCGTCGTGATTCCCTCCCTGCAAGTCGTCATCGTCCGGTTGGGGGTGTGTTACTTTTCGCAGTACCCCTTCTACGATCAGGTGACGGACATCCTTCAGGCGATACCGGGGCCGCATCATGTATCGGCACCCTGACGGCTGTAGTCTTCTCCCTCCGGAATAATTGGATGCCGTTGCTTGTCTCATCGTTGTATCGGTTGTCAACCTTGCTTAACGAGGGCGGTGATCCGTATACTGTCGTGAAGCCGGGCTTGGCCTGAATCGGGCCAAAGGGTCCGGTGGCCTCCATGTGGTGGGAGATGCAGGGCATGATTAGGAAATCGTTGGCGGACCTCCTTCCGGGGATTCCCGGCAAGGTGTGCGGCATAGAGGGGATTGGCCTGGTTCAGCAGCGGATGCTGGAAATGGGCGTGAGCCCCGGCGCGGAGATTGAAGTGCTGCGCAAGGCACCCTTGGGCGACCCGATTGAAGTGCATGTGCGGGGCTTTAACTTGATGCTTCGCCGCAAGGAAGCCGCCCTGGTGGGGGTTGAGTTGGCTCAATGACGCCAACCATCGCCCTGCTGGGCAATCCCAATGTCGGCAAAACCGCCATCTTCAACGCCCTGACCGGGCTCAGCCAGACGACCGCCAACTACGCGGGCGTCACCGTGTCGCGCAAGTATGGCGAGGTTCGGGTCAACAAGACCGTCGCCCGGCTGGTGGATCTTCCAGGAGCCTATTCGCTGGCGGCGCGTTCGCCCGACGAAATCATCGTGGCCGACGTGCTTCTGGGGCAACAGCGCGATGAAGAACCCATCGACGGGTTGCTTGTGGTGCTCGACGCCTCGAACCTCGAGCGCAACCTCTATTTTCTCTCCCAATTGATGGAATTGGAATTGCCCACGCTTGTGGCGCTGAACATGACCGATGTGGCGCGCAGGCGTGAAATCAAGGTGGATGCCGACGCGCTATCGGAGGCCCTGGGCGTTCCGGTCGTGCCGACCTGCGCGGCCACGGGCAAAGGCATCGACACGCTGCGCACGCGCTTCGAGCGGCTGGTGCGCGGCGAGATTCTCCCGGTTTCGCCGGTGTGCCAGTTTCCCGAGCGCGAGCATGAAGCCATCAAGCAAGTATGCAGCGAGTTGTCCCGGCATGAGGACAAGATTGGACGCAGCGTGCCTTTGCTTGAGGCGGTGCGCCTGCTGGTGGACGAGGGCGGTGAGGCGGAGAAGCGGCTGACACGGCAGCTGGGCAACGACTTTCCCACGAAGCTGCGGGAGATACGCGCGGCCGCGTGGGACCCCAAGGAGCCGCTGGCGGTGCAGGAAGCCCAGGCGCGCTATGCCTGGGCGCGGTCGGTGCTGGAACGTTGCGTGACGCGGCCCGCGAAACGGGTGCGGCCGCGATCTGAGCGCCTGGACGACCTTCTGACGCATCGCATCTGGGGCACCCTCACTTTCGTGCTGGCGATGTTGTTTCTCTTCCAGAGCATTTACTCCTGGGCCACGCCGGCGATGGACTTCATCGACGGCGGCGTGGGCGCGCTGGGAGACTTGCTGGGCGGAATATTGCCCGACGGCACGCTCCGCAGCCTCGTGGTGGATGGCATCGTCGCGGGCGTGGGCGGGGTGGTGATATTCCTGCCGCAGATCCTGATGTTGAGCCTGTTCATCGCGCTTCTGGAAGACTGCGGCTATATGGCGCGGGCGGCCTTTGTGATGGACAAGCTGCTGAGCTGGTGCGGGCTGAGCGGCCAGAGCTTCATTCCGATGCTGACCAGCTTTGCCTGCGCCGTGCCCGGAATCATCTCCACACGGACCATTGGGGATTACCGGGACCGCATGACGACGATACTCGTGGCCCCGCTGATGAGTTGTTCGGCGCGCCTGCCGGTCTATGTGATCATGATTGCGGCCTTCGTGCCGCATCAGCCCCTCCTTGGCGGGCTCTTTAACACGCAGGGAACCATGCTCTTCCTCATGTACCTACTGGGCATCGCGGTGGCCGCTCCGGTGGCGTGGCTGTTGAAGCGCACGGTGTTTAAGGGGCCCACGCCCCCGCTGTTGCTGGAGATGCCGAGCTACAAGGTGCCGCAGGCCGGCACCGTGGTGCGCAAAGTTTACCGCGAGGGACGCGAGTTCCTGGTTCGCGCGGGCACGCTTATCTTTGCCGTGAGCATCCTGGTGTGGGCACTGGCGTACTTCCCCCGCTCCGCGTCCATCGTGGAGGATTTCGACGCGCGGCGCGCGGCGGCGGAGACGAGCATCGCGGA
Organism: Candidatus Hydrogenedentota bacterium; assembly: GCA_046047315.1. Lineage (GTDB taxonomy): Bacteria > Hydrogenedentota > Hydrogenedentia > Hydrogenedentales > JAEUWI01 > WGMK01. Next base: position 5,657 of record JBJOID010000356.1, read on the forward strand.
CGAGGCAGAGCGCGAGGAGGTCCTGGCGCATCTTGATGAGGAAGAAGCGGGCGAACACCTGCGCAACAGCCTGCTCGGACGCATGGGCCACGCCATCGAGCCGCTCTTCATGCCCCTGGGCTGGGACTGGCGCATTGCCACCGCCACCATCGCGAGCTTCCCGGCGCGCGAGATCATCGTCGCCACCCTCGGCACCCTGTTCAACCTGGGGGCCGACGAGGACGAGGAGTCCACGTCGCTGCGCGAAACCCTGCGCGCGGCCATCTGGCCCGATGGCCGACCCTTGTTCACCCTGCCCGTGGCCTTGTCGATCATGGTGTTCTTTGCGTTGTGCGCCCAGTGCGCCGCGACGCTGATGACCATTTATCGTGAGACGGGCGAGGCGCGCTGGCCCCTGCTGGCCTTCACCTACATGACCGGCCTGGCTTATGTGGGAGCCTTGCTCACCTATCAACTGGGCACGGCCCTGCTGTCATGAGCATCACGCTGCAAGGTCTGCTGGTAGTCGCCATCGTGGGCGCCGCTGCTGCCTACGTGGGCTACAATGCATGGCAGACCCTTCGGGGCAAGAGCCAGGGTTGCCACTGTGGCGAGGACAACTGCGCCAAGAAACGCCCGGGCTAAAGCAGTCGCGCCCGCCTTGGTGGGCGGGCGCGAGGGTAATGCCGGTGTGATCAGTGGCGCTAGTGCTTGTGGTCATCCGCGATGTTGATCGCGGCAAGCACCTTTTCCGGGTTCCAGTTGGCCCGGTATTCCGAGACGATCTTGCGCACCTTCTCTGCGGTCGCGTCGTCGTCCATGAGCTTGCTCACCAGCCATAGCAGGCGCTTGCCGGTGTCCATGCTCATCAGGTGTTCCATCTTGCAGGCGTCGCCGCGGGCGGTGTCGCTGTCCACCTGGAGCACGCTCTCGAAGAAGTAGGAAAGGATGACGAAGTTGTGCTCGACGGAGCGGGCAATCTTCTCACCCTCCTCGGTGAGCAGCAGCATCCGGTTGGGGTCTTCGGTGACCCAGCCGCGCTTCTTCAATTGCGAAAGCGCCATGGAGGCCGCGCCGCGGGAGACCTCGAGCATGTCGGCCACGTCGGTGCTTCGCGCGTAGCCCAAGTCGCCGCGAAGGCTGTCGATGGCCATCAGGTAGTGGGCCATCGAATGGGAAAGCGGGTTGCGCTCGAACTCTCTCCAATGCTTAGAGTCATTCACCTCGACGGACATGGCGATTCTCCAGATGGTTCCAATTCCTATTGACCAAGGATTCTACCATCCGGGGCACGGCCAGAAAAAGAGCAGCGGGAACAGGCGTTATACGGCTGTTAAGGTTGTTGATCGATAATCCAGCCCGTGGCGGGATCGATGCGCAGGTCGAGGGTCTCGCTGTTCTTCACGTAGAAGATAAAGCCCTGGCACATCTCGTCGACCGTCTGCTCGCCGTACTTCACGTTCTTGTCCGGCGCCGGGTTGTAGGGATTGAAGGCGCTGTTGTCGAAATGTGCGATGCACTCGACGCGCGTACCCTTGGGCAGGGTCTTTGAGCCCGGTTCCACGTAATACGTCAGCTGCCAGTCGAAGTTGTAGTTGGGCATCGAGAGCAGGGTTTCCGATTCACCTGAGGGGTAGTGGGCGATGAAGGCCATGTCCTTGCCGCGCAGGTGCATGTGCCCGAAGAGGGCGAGCAGCGTCACGTCGTCGTCGAGCGTCGCCTCGCTACGCACCTCATAAGCCGGGTGGTAGGGCGGCACGTCGAACCCAGAGTTATCGAGTATGTTGTAATAGGTGCGCTTCTTCACCGGGTTGCGACAGTAGCGCAGCGCCACGGAGGGAAGGTCCGATTCGGCCGTGCCGGTGGTCACGTAGTGGATTTGCAGCCCGAGCGTGGCGCCTTTGGGAATCATGATGGCGTAGCCCTCGGGGACTATCGATGGCAGTCCGCCGGGCACGGTGCCGGTCACGAAGTGCTGCGAGCGGTTGAAAGCGAAACCGGGCGGGGTGAAGAAGAGGTTCGAGTGATGCATCACCTTCGGGTTGCTTGACTTGATCTCGATGGCTTCCAGATAGGTGTCCTGCTCGAACACGTGCGGAAGCAGCACATAGCGATAGGGGATGAAGCCCGTCGCCGGGATTGCGTTTGCCATCTTGGCTTCGATTACCACGTCGGGCTCGAAGCTCCACTCCGATGCGGCGCGCACCTCCGGCAGCGGCGGAAGCTTGGCCGTGTCGCCCTCCAGCTTGCCGCCTTGCAGCCATTGCTCCACCAGCAATTTTTCCGCGTACGTCATCGCGCGGGAATTGGTGAACTCGCCGTATTCCGGGTGGGCGTACCATGGCGGCATCCTTCCCTCGCTGATTACTTCGGCCAGCATGTCGGCGCGGCGGGCGGTCTTTTCGTAGTTGTCGAGGGAGAAGGGGCCGATGCCTTCCGGGTTGTGGCAGGAGTAGCAGTGCTTGTTCAAAATGGGGGCGATGTGCTCGGCGTAGGTCACGGGTTCGTCGGGCTTGGGCACCGAGGGGAACGTGAGGCTGCATCCCTCCGACTTGGTCAGCGGGACGCTGACCGGATTGCCGCCCAGCATTTCATCAAGGGCCGTCTTGAGATCCTCCCGGCTCGCCTTGGGGCGCACGCCGCCCAGCCGGAACTGATCGTCCACCCGCCCCCGGTAGCGCAGTTTGCCTTCTTTGTCCAGCACCGCCACTTCCGGCGTGCGGGTGACGCCCAGCGCGCGTGCCGCGTCGCCGCGCGTATCCTTCAGGACCGGGAACGTTACGTCATAGTCGAGGGCATACTGCGCCATGTACATGATGGTGTCGGCTGGACTGACATTCACCGCCACGAACTGCACGCCCTTGGGGGCGTATGATTTTTCCAGTTCCACCATGACGCCAGTGTAACGCTGGGCAAGCGGGCAGGTGTTTCCGAAGAAGTATAGAACCCGGTACTCGTGATCGCCGAGGTCCTTCCAGGCGCGGGTAAGATAGCGAATGTCCTTGAGCTCGGGTAGGGTGATCGGGTCCCCAATGTCCACCGTCTCCTCGGCCGTCGCCGGTCCAGCGAGTGAAAACGACAACGCGGCGAGTGCAACAAGCCATCCCAATTTCATGCCCTTAGTTCTCCCAAGGTGTCCATGCTTCGGTTGTGAAAACAAAAGAGTACAATGTTCTCTATTGCAAGTCAAGGGCCTCGGCTGCCTCCGTTCGCCCCGCTTGTGCTAGGCTGCGAAGCGGGGGAGGGAGCTTGCCATGCGACGTCGAAAATTTTGGGGCTGGGGTTACGCCGACGAGGTCATCACCGCTGAACAGCGGGAAGCCATGGCCGCCGTGGCGCAGTTTTACCTGCCCGGATTCACCCCGCTGGATCGACCTGAACCAGAGATTCTGGGTGTCACCCTGCCTCAGCCCCGGGTGGTACCGCCGGTTTCCCTGTCGGCCTTGTTCACCCACGATTCACACGAGCGCGCCGCGCATACCTATGGGAAATCCACACGGGATATTCTTCGGGTCATCGACCGTGACTTCAGCGCGGCGCCGGACTGGGTGGCCTTGCCACGGAGCGAAGGTGACGTGACGGCCATCCTCGACTGGTGCGCCGATTCGGGCGTGGCGGTGTGCCCTTTCGGGGGCGGCACGAGCGTGGTCGGCGGCGTTGAGATCGGGCGCGTACGGGACCAATTCGCCGCGACCGTGTCGATGGACCTGCGCCACCTGAGTGGTGTGCTCGAGGTGGACCCTCAAAGCCGTGCCGCAAGGATTGCGGGGGGCACGCTTGGCCCGGACCTTGAGGAGGCGCTGCGCCCGCATGGCCTCACGCTGCGCCATTTTCCGCAGTCCTTCGCCTTCTCCACCCTGGGCGGCTGGCTGGCCACCCGGGCCGGGGGACACTTCGCCACGGTCTATACCCACATCGACGACCTCGTCGAGTCGATCCGCATGGTTACCCCGACGGGGGCGATGGAATCCCGGCGTTTGCCCGGATCCGGCGCGGGTCCCAGCCCGGACCGCGCGATGCTGGGGTCGGAAGGAACGCTGGGCGTAATCTCCGAAGCTTGGATGCGGCTTCAGTCGCGGCCGGTGTATCGCGGCCAGGCAACCGCCACCTTCGGTGGCGCGCATGCCTTTCATCGCGGGGCCGAGGCCGTCCGTCTGCTATCGCAATCGGGACTCTTCCCCAGCAATTGCCGGTTGATTGATCCCGTGGAGGCGCAACTGAACGGCGTGGGGGATGGCGAGCATGCGCTTCTGGTGCTGGGTTTCGAGTCCGCCGATCATCCCGTGGATGCATGGCTGGCGCGCGCCGTCGAGCTGGTGCGCGACACGGGCGGGGTGATCGAGGCGGCCGCCATCAAACTGCGGGCGGGCTCTGAGAAGGAGTCGGGCGGCGCGGCGGAAGGCTGGCGCGACAGCTTCTTGCGCGCGCCTTACCTGCGGGACATCCTGTTGCTGCTCGGCGTAATCGCGGAAACCTTCGAGACGGCCGTCACCTGGGAACGCTTTGAAGCCTTCCATGGCGCGGTGATGGAGGCCGGTCGCGCGGCGCTTGATTCGACCTGTGGTGGCGGGCGCTTGACCTGCCGTTTCACGCATGTCTATCCCGATGGTCCCGCACCCTATTTCACGGTGCTGGCGCCGGGCAAGGCCGGGCAAATGGTGGGACAGTGGGATACGGTCAAGGCGGCGGTGAGCGAGGCCATCCTTACCGCCGGGGGCACTATCACCCATCACCATGCCGTTGGGCGCGATCACCGGCCATGGTACGAGCGGCAATGTCCCGAACGCTACGCGGCATTTTTCAAGGCAGGCAAAGCCGCCCTTGATCCCGCCGGTGTCATGAATCCCGGGGTGCTGTTTGATCCGCCGGGGTCTTGGAAAGCCTGACACAGGCCGCAGCGTGTCCGGGCGACAGGGCAATCGCGGGCGGAAGGGCGGACGAGCACCTCGCCTCCGCCTCGGGGCAGCGCGGATGAAAGGGACAGCCGGCCGGCGGATTCATGGGGCTGGGCACATCGCCCTGCAACACCTGCGCGGTGCGCTTGCGGCCGGGCTCTGGCACGGGCACCGCGCTCAATAGCGCGCGGGTGTAGGGATGCGCAGGCCGCTCGAAGATTTCCTCGACCGGTCCCATCTCCACGATGCGTCCCAAATACATCACGGCGACGCGATGCGAGATGTGGCGCACCACCGAGAGGTCGTGGCCGATAAACAGATAAGCCACGCCCAGCCGCTGCTGGAGATCCTTGAGCAGATTCACCACCTGGGCCTGGATGGATACATCGAGGGCGGAGACCGGCTCGTCGGCGATGATGAGGTCGGGCTCCACCGCGAGCGCGCGGGCGACGCCGATACGTTGCCGCTGACCGCCGCTGAACTCGTGCGGATAACGGTCGGCCGCCTCGCGGGGCAAGCCGACCAGCTCGAGGAGTTCGCGCACCCGGTCGCGACGGGTGGCGCGGTCATGCAGGCCATGCACCGCCATTGCCTCCATCAACACCGATTGCACGGTCATCCGGGGATTGAGGGAGCTGTACGGATCCTGAAAGATGATCTGCATCCGCTTGCGCGTTGCGCGCAACTGCGCGGCCGGCATGTCCAGCAAGTCCCGCCCATCGAAATGCACGCTCCCGCTGGTGGGCTCAATCAGGCGCAGGATGCAACGCCCGGTGGTGGTCTTGCCGCTGCCGCTTTCCCCCACAAGGCTCAGCGTTTCCCCGCGGTTCAGCGTGAAGCTCACATCCTCCACCGCGCGCACCGCGCCCACGGGACGCCCCAACACCCCGGCGGTGACAGGGAAATGCTTGCACAGTCGCTCAACGCGAAGAAGGGGCTGCGTCATTTGACCCTGTCCTCCAGCAACCAGCATGCAGCCGCATGGGAGGTGGACATGCGGGTGAGTCCGGGGGGCTGGCTTGAACATCGAGGCATGGCCTCGGGACAACGCGGGTGGAAGCGGCAGCCCTCGGGAAAGCGGGTAGCGGGCGGCACGGCGCCGGGGATGGTGTTCAGACGGCTGGCACGGTTTATCGCGGGCAGCGACGCGAACAGGCCGCGCGTGTAAGGGTGGCTCGGCCGGGCATAAAGCTCGGCGACGGGAGCGCGCTCGACGATTTCCCCGGCGTACATCACCGCGACATCGTCCGCCATTTCCGCCACCACGCCAAGGTCGTGCGTAATCATCAGCAGCGCCATGCCCGTGTCCGCCTGAAGTTGGCGCAGCAGGTCGAGTATCTGGGCCTGCACTGTCACGTCGAGCGCGGTGGTGGGCTCGTCGGCGATGAGCAGCCGTGGACCGCAGGCCAGCGCCATGGCAATCATCACCCGTTGTAGCATGCCGCCGGACATCTGGTGGGGGTAGTCTCGAACCCGGCTTTCCGGCGCCGGAATGCCCACCTGCTTGAAGAGGGCCACGCAGCGGTCCAGCGCGTCCTTCTTGTCGAGTCCCTGGTGCAGCCGCAACACGGCGGCGACCTGATCGCCCACGCGAAACACGGGGTTCATCGAAGTCATCGGTTCCTGGAAGATCATCGAGATGTCGTTGCCGCGCACGCGTTGCAGTTCCTGCTCGGGCAGGCCGACGAGATCGCGTCCTTCGAAAAGGACTTCCCCCTCCACAATGCGACCGGGGGGCGAGGCGATCAGGCGCAGGATGGACATGGCCGTCACGCTTTTACCGCAGCCGCTCTCTCCCACCAGCGCGAGGGTCTTGCCGGCATGAAGGTCGAAGGACACGCCGTCCACGGCGCGCGCCACGCCGCGATCGCTGAAGAAGTGGGTGCGCAGGTTACGCACGGAAAGCAAGGGTTGGGTCATTGCCGCAACCTCGGATCCATGGCGTCGCGCAGGGTTTCGCCGACCAGGTTGAAGGCGGTGACCGTGGCGAAGATGGCGATGCCGGGGAAGGTCACCAGCCACCAGGCTTCGCGCACGTAGCCCTTGCCCTGCTTGAGCAGTTCGCCCCAACTGGCCTGCGGCGGCTGGATGCCGAAGCCAAGGAAGCTCAGGGCGCTCTCGGCGAGAATCGCGCCCGCCACGCCAAAGGCAGCGGTGACGAACACCGGGCTGATGGCGTTGGGCAGGATGTGACGGAAGATGATGCGGGCGCTGCGCAGCCCCGTGGCGCGCGCGGCGATGGCATAGTCCTGATGCCGCTCCCGCAAGACTTCGCCGCGCACCAGGCGCGCCACGCCGGCCCATTCGGTCAGGCCGATCACTATCATGATGTTGTAGATGCTCGGCGGGAGAAAGGCGATGACGGTAAGAATAAAGAAGAAGGTGGGGAAGACCATCATGGTTTCGATGGCCCGCAGCACGAGCGCATCCACCCACCCGCCGAAGTAACCCGCCAGGGCGCCCAGCACCACGCCGATGGCGACGGCGATGCCCATGGCCACAAAGCCCACACTGATGGCCACGCGCGAGGCGTGAATCATGCGGCTCAACACATCCCGGCCCCGGTCGTCCGTGCCCAGCCAATGCTTCGCTGAAGGCGGCTGAAGGCGGTCCCGCAGGTCCTGCCGGAAGGGGCCATAGGGCACCGGGGGACGAAGGACGTACTCGCCCTCGCCCGGTTGCCAGCGATCGAAATTCGCGTAGAGGCGCTGGGACTGAAGATCCTCGTAGGTGATGTAAGCGGGCAACCAATACGACTTGCCATCCTTCACCATGTAGAGGGGAATGTCCTCGGCGAGCAGGGGCGCGGCGAGGGCAATCCCGGCGATGAACAGAATAACGGCCAGACCAAGCAGCCCGCGCGGCCTCCGGCGGAACTGGCGCCAGACCACGCGCCAGTAGGATTCGCTGCCTTGGACCGGCGCGCTCACTTGAAGCTGATCCGTGGATTGACCAGCGCGGTCAGCAAATCGCTCAACAGCAACCCCAGCATTGTGAGCAGGGCGGTGATGGTGAAGATGCCCATGATGGCGGGGTAGTCGCGAAAGAGCACGGACTCGAAGGCAAGGCGCCCCATGCCGGGGATGGAGAAGATGCTCTCGATGATGACACTGCCGCCGATGAGCGAGGGCAGCAGGCCACCGAACAGGGTGACCAGGGGTATGAGCGAGTTGCGCATGGCATAGCGATAGATCACCGTGCGCTCCCGAAAGCCGAAGGCGCGCGCGGTGCGGATATAGTCCTGCCGTATGGACTCCAGCATGCTCGCGCGCATGTAGCGGGAAATGCCGGCGAGGCTGGCGTAGGTGTAGCAGATGAGGGGGAGGCCAAAATGCCAAAGGCGGTCGAGCATCCGCTGGTGCCAGGGCCAGCTTTCCGAGCCGATGCTCTGAATGCCATAGCTGGGAAACACTTGCCAATAATCACCGCTGGTCAGCAGCATCAGCAGCATGGTGGCCGCCCAGAAGCTGGGGATGCTGTAGAGAATAAAGAGGGTGAAGGTGAGGGTGGAGTCCAGCAGGGAATACTGACGCGTCGCGGAATAGACCCCGATGGGAATTGCGATGAGGTAGGCGAGGAAGATCGATAGCAGGTTCAACTGCAGCGTGACCGGAAGAGCCTCACCGATCTTCTCGATGACGGGCCGGTGGTCCCGGTAACTGTTGCCAAAGTCGAAGCGAACCAGGCGCCACATCCACAGGGCATAGCGCTCGTGCAGGGGCTTGTCGAGACCGTAGAGCGCCTTCGTCTGCTCCACCATCTGTTGCGACGCGGCATTCATCCCGCCCTCGGCGCCTTGCAGCCGCACGGTGAGCGGGCTGCCCGGCGCCAACTGGATCACGGCAAACGTGATCAGGCTGACCCCCACGAAAGTGGGGATGATGAGCAGCAGCCTTCGAATCAGGTAGGTCTTCACGCCAGGGCTTTGCGCTTACTTTCCGTACTTCTGGAGTTCGAGCGGCACAAACCACTCGAAGCGCGGGCGGTTGCGCAGCAGCGGATAGACCACTGTGTTGTGCACACGCTTGTCGATGGCCACGAGGGCAGAGGGGGAGAACATGAACGTGTAGGGTTGCTCCTCGTGCATGATCTCGTGGAAGCGGTGGAACAGCGCATTGCGCGCGTCAGTGTCGAAGGTCTCGCGCGCTCGCACGATAATGTCGTCGGCCTCCGCGTTGCGGAAGCCTACATAGTTCGAACCGCCTTCAACCTGCGAGGAGTGCCACAGCTGGTACTCATCGGGGAAGGGCGGCATGGACCACCCCAGCATCCACGAATCCATCTCGCGCTTCTGCACACGCTCAATCATCACGGCCCATTCCAGCTGGCGGATGTTAAGTTCAATGCCGGCGCGCAGCAGTTCTTCCTTGAAGACTGTCGCCGTCTGCTCCGCTTCATTGCTTTGGTTCACCAGCAGCAGCTCAAAGCGGAAGGGCACACCGTCCTTGTCGCGCAGCCCGTCGCCGTCGCTGTCCACCCAGCCGGCCTCGTCCAGCAAAGCGGCGGCGCCAACCGGGTCAAAGGGCCAGGGTTCGATGTTGGGATTGCACGAGGGGGTGCCCGGCAGGAAGCCCGAGGTCACCGTCTGCGCCAGCCCTTCGAACACCGTCTGCCGGATGGTCTCGCGGTCCAGGAGCATCGTGAGCGCACGCCGCACCCGCTTGTCGGAGAACTGCGGACGGTCCATGTTCCAGCCGATGTAGTTGTAGAAGGGCGAATACCAGCTCTTCTTCTGGAAGCGCTGCTCAAAGTCCGGCTGTGCCGCCCGGCCCACCCATTGTTTCGGGCGCAGCGATAGCATGTCCACGCCGCCCGAAAGCAGCACCTCGAGCGCGGTGTCGTCGTTGGTGATGATCTTGTAGACCCACTTGTCGATGTAGCCCGCGTTGAGGCTGTCCTTGTTCCAGTAGTTGGGATTGCGGGCCAGCACAAGCTGCTGGTTCGTCTCCCAGGTCTCCAGCACATACGGCCCCGATCCAATCGGGTTGCGGGCGTTCGGGTGGTTGTTGAAGTCGCCCGTTTCGTAGATGTGCTTCGGGAGAATGTCGAAATCGCCGAGATAAACAAGGTGCTGCCAGAAGGGCTTGTTGCAGGTGAAGCGGACAGTGTGGTCGTCGAGCACCTCGCAACTGCTGACGCCTTCGTAATAGTTGCGCATGTGGGCCGCGTCCACCGCCGGGTCCATCATCTTGTCGAAGGTGAACTTCACGTCGTGCGCCGTCAGGGGAACCCCATCCGAGAAGGTGACGTCCTTGCGGAGGTGGAAGGTATAGACGAGGTGGTCTTCCGACTCCTCCCATCGCTCGGCAACCAGCGGGCGCATCTCCAGCGTGACGGGGTCGATATCGAGCAGGTTCTGGAAGATATGCTCGGTGATCCGGGTCGCATAGGCGTCGCTGCTGGTAATGGGGTTCAGGTGCGGCATTTCCGCAGGCATCACCCCCAGCAGCCAATCCCCCTTCACGGGCGTGTCGGCGCTTTCCTCTCCAAGCTTGGCCACCGCGCGATCGACTTCCGGCTCCGCTGTCGTGGCCGCCTCGCTGGCAGGTGCATCACCTGAAGCGCCGGCCGGGGCCGGGGCTTTGCCCTGCTGGCCGCATGCGGTCAAGAACACGAAAGTGACACCTGCCAAGGGCAGGGCAAGAAGACGGGCATACCTAAAGCTCACGGGAAACACCTCCATGCGGATCAAGCGCGTATTGCAAACTCCGCGCCGGGATGCTATCACAAAGGACGAGGCCACCGGAATCGATGCCCGGTTCAACAGGCTCGCTGGCTGTATTCATCACGGAGCCTTTGCCCTTGTCACCTTCATCACTCTCCCTCTCGGACCATCTGGCACGGCTGAAAGTCACGCTTGCGCAAGAGACGGTTTTCGATTCAGTCGAGCAGGCCATGACCGGCGCCAAATCCGCGGGCTATCCCCTTTGCGTGCGAAGCACCGGCGAGGACGACCCGCGTTTCTGTGCGGTGCTTCGCAAGCCCGACGACCTCCGGCTGGCGTGCCAGCAGGCGGGCCGGCGCGGCGATGGCGGCGTCATCCTGCAAACGCTTTACCCCGGTCGTGTATTTCGCATCTGGTGCGCCCCGCGGGTTACGCCAGTCGAGGCGCTCTGCCTCGGGGCGATTCCGCTGATGGCGCCGCCCTACTGGATTCCGGGGGCGCTAGTCACCCTGCCCTGTCCAGCCAATCTCGCGGAGGCGGTCGCCCTCCTCGGAGAGTCCATGCGTTGGACGGGCTGGATGGAGGCCGAGTTTCGCCTGTCGGACGAAGCCTCCGTGATGACCGGACTGTGGCGCTGCGACTCACCGCCACCGGTCGTGGCGACCTTGTGGCAGCGCCGCCATGGGGGCGCGGCGGCCGCGTGCTGGCTGCAGGCCCGGTCGGGCCGTGTTACGGGCATCAGCGGCGTCGAGGAAACTCTGCAGGGCGAGGGCGTGTTGGCGGTGGAGGTGGCCGCGCAACCGGGCGACACGCTCACCCACGTGATCGATGAGCGCTCCCGTGATACATTGGGCTACGTGGTCGCCGAGGCGGCAGACGCCGAGGCGGCCCTGGCCGCGGCGCAGTCGGCCGCGTCACGGGTGCAGATTCACACCACGGCCATGCTGGATTGAACAGGCCGCCTGGCGTGGACACCGGGCAGGAGGGGCGGAACCTTGAGCGAGCGAAGCATCAAACTGCAGTACTTCGCGTTGCTGCGCGATGAACGCGGGCTCGATTCGGAAACCCGGGCGACCACGGCGGCTACCCCGGCAGCGCTGTACGAAGAGCTTCGGCGCGCGCATGGTTTTTCCCTCCCGCGCGAGCGCATGATGGTCGTTGTGAACGAAGCCTATTCCGGCTGGGACCATGCGCTGGAAGACGGCGATACCGTGGTGTTCATCCCGCCCGTGGCGGGGGGCTGAATCCGCCCATCGGCTTGTATCCCGCGCGGGGCTTCGCATAGCATGCCCGCTTCATCCACGCCCCAACAGGAGGTGCGCCATGCGCTGTTCTCAATTTCTTGGCCGTGTAATCCTGGGCGGCGCCGTCCTGATGTCGGCAGCCGACGTGTCCGCGCGCGAGCCGCAACTGAACCTCATCAAGCTTCCCGATGGATTCAGCATCACGGTCCATGTGTCGGATGTTCCCGGCGCCCGCTCGATGGCGCGTGGTGACAAGGGCACGCTCTTTGTCAGCACCCGCAGCGATGCCCATATCTATGGAGTGGCCGATTCCGACGGCGACGGCGTGCCCGAGACCGTGCACAAGATCGGCTCAAGCCTGAATTCCCCCAACGGCATCGCCTTCAAGGACGGCTCGCTCTATGTGGCGGAAATCAGCCGGATCATCCGGTACGATGGCATTGAAGACTCCCTTGCCTCGCCGCCCGAGCCCGTGGTCGTGTATGACCAGTTGCCGACCGAGGAGCACCATGGCTGGAAGTACCTCGCCTTTGGTCCGGACGACCGTCTCTATTTCAACATCGGGGCCCCATGCAACATCTGCAACATGGAAGCGCAGGACCCGCGCTTCGCGACCATCAGCCGCCTCAACGCGGACGGCACGGGCTTCGAGATTTTTTCGCGCGGCGTGCGCAACAGCGTCGGGTTCACCTGGCATCCCGAAAACAAGAACCTCTGGTTCACCGACAACGGCCGTGACCTTTTGGGCGATGATCGCCCTCCTTGCGAACTGAACGTGGCCACGGAGCCCGGGCAGCACTTCGGCTATCCCTATTGCCACGGGGGCGATGATCCGGATCCCGAGTTCGCCGCCGACCGCAAGTGCGAAGAGTTTGTTGCTCCCCTGCAGAACATGGCGGCGCATGTGGCTCCGCTGGGCTTGAAGTTCTATACGGGCGACAAGTTCCCCGCGGCGTACAAGGGCGCGGTGTTCATTGCCGAGCATGGTTCCTGGAACCGTTCGATTCCGCAGGGCTACCGCATCACCGTGGTCAAGTTTGACGAGCAGGGCAACGCCCTTCCGTGGGAGGTCTTCGCCGAGGGATGGCTTCGCCGCACGCTGGCTTGGGGGCGTCCCGTGGATATCCTCATGCAGGACGACGGCTCAATGCTGGTCTCCGACGACAAGGCGGGCGTGATTTACCGGATCGCCTACACTGGCTGACGCGGGCCGCGCATGAGCGTGCTGCGCGTTGGCTATGACGTGACCCCCTTCGCGGGGCCGCGAACCGGCGTGGGCAACTACACCCACGCCGTGTTCAACCATATGCTGATGCGGGGCGCGGGCGTGGAGTTTCGCTGCCTGTCGACAGGACGCGGCGAGATCGACCTGAGCCCGATGGTGTCGGGGCATGACCCGGCCGTGCTGGCGATGCACCGCCACGTGTCCCTGCCCACGCGCGCCATGTACAAGGTGTGGGAGTGGAGTGGCCGCCCGCGTGCCGACCGCATGCTCGGCGGTGTGGATGTCTATCACGCCACGAACTACTTCCTGCCGCCCGTGGCGGCGGCGCGCACGGTGCTCAGCATTTACGACCTCGCCTTCCTTCGAAACCCGGCGTGGTGCAGCCCGCGCATCGTGGGGCCTTTTTCCCGGGCCGTGCGCCGCTTTGCCGGGCGGGCCGACGCGCTCGTGGCCTGTTCCTACGCCACCAAGCAGGACATCGTGTCGCTGCTCGGCGTGGACGCCGCGCGGGTTCGCGTGGTGCATGGCGCTGTGTCACCGGACTTCGCGGCCATGCCCCGGCCCCGTGCGGTGGACTTGCTGGCGGAGCGCTACGATCTGCGTATTCCTTTCGTACTTTATGTGGGCACGCTCGAACCTCGAAAGAACATCGAGGGTTTGCTGCGGGCTTTCGCCCAGGTCGCCGGAGACATGCCGCACAAGCTCGTGCTCGCCGGGGGCATGGGCTGGGGGATGGGCGGCTTGCCCGCCCTCATCAAGGAACTGGGCATCGAGGATAGGGTGCGCATCCTGGGCTTCGTCGACAAGGCGCATTTGCCCGCCCTTTACGCGGCGGCCGAGGTCTTTTTCTTTCCCAGCCACTTCGAGGGCTTTGGACTTCCGGTGTTGGAAGCCATGACCTGTGGCTGCCCGGTCATCACCTCCAATACCTCCTCCATGCCCGAGGCGGGCGGTGAGGCGGCGCAGTACGTGAACCCCAAGGACATCGACCAGATGGCCGCCTGCCTGCGCATGGTGCTGGGTAACGAGGCGCTGCGCGAACAGATGAGCGAGCGCGGCCTGGCGCAAGCCGCGGCATTCACCTGGGACGCGGCGGCCGAAGCCACGCTCAACCTCTACCGGAGTCTCGCATGACGCGCGTTTTGCTGAACGCCCTTCAGGCCGGAAACCGCAGCGGCACCGGCCGCTACACCCTCGAGCTGGCGCGGTCCTTGCGCGAACTGCCCGGGCTGGACCTCAGCGTCATGTGGCCCCAGGCACTGGGCACGCCGGACTACAACGCGGGCCGTCTCATCATTCGTTCCGGGGAAGCAGTGTCCCGGTTGATTGACGACCAATGGCGCATCGATGGCTTCGCCCGGCTCGCGGGAGCTTCGCTCGCGCACTACCCGGCGAACGTGGGACTCCTGCGCGGCAAACTACCCTTCGTGCTCACCCTGCACGACCTGTCCTTCCTGCGGCATCCCGAGTGGTACACGCGCAGCCGTGCGCTCTATTACCGCCTTGCCGCTTCCCGAAGCGCGCGCCGCGCCCGCCGCATCATCACCGGCTCGGCCTATACCAAGGCCGATATCATCCAGCGCCTCGGCATTCCCGAGGACCAAATCGACGTAACCCCCTACGGGGTGCGGCCCGTCTTTCGCCCCGCCGATTATGCGGCGCAGGGAGAAGTCATCGAGGCGCTGGAAATTCCCGACCAGTACTTCGTCTACGCGGGCACCCTTGAGCCTCGCAAGAATTTGCCGCGCCTGATTCGAGCGTGGGACCAGACCGCCTCGGAGCATCCCTTCGATCTCGTTATCGTCGGACGCGAGGGCTGGAAGCTGGACGCCTTCCAGTCGGCCCTGCTTGGAGCACGACATCGCGACCGCATTCATTGCGTGGGTCATCTGCCGGAGGCTCAGCTCATCGCCGTCATCTCGGCCGCGCGGGCCTTCCTGTGGCCTAGCCTCTTCGAGGGATTCGGCCTGCCGCCGCTCGAGGCCATGGCCTGCGGAACCCCGGTGCTGAGTTCCAACACCAGCAGCCTGCCCGAGGTCTGCGGGGACGCGGCCATCCTCGTGGACCCGCTCAACGTCGAGGCCATCGCCGACGGCATACGCCGCCTCGCCACGGACAACCGCCTGCGCGAGGACTACCGCCTGCGGGGCCGGGCCCGGGCCAAGCAATTCACGTGGGACGGCACCGCGCAACTGACGCTGGATGCCTACCGCCGCGCTCTCGCCTGAGTAGTGGGTGGCCGTCAATGCCGGTTTGAAATAGTCCGGCGGCGAGGGCATTGTGTGCCAAAGCGTAATATCCCCTGACACAGGAGTCCTCCTCATGCGCAGCCCCCATGCCGGCCTTGTTCTACCCTGCATCGCCTTGTTGCTTCTCGCCGCCCTTCCCGGCATGGCCGCTCCCGTGGGGCAGGACCCCTATACCCAGGAGGTGGACCACGTCTACGCCACCATCGACGGCAAGGATTTCCACATGGACATCTTCGTGCCGACCGGGGAGAACCGGCACGCGTTCTATAAGCCGAACGACAACGGCAAGGGGCTCGCCATCATCGACATCATCAGCGGCGGATGGAGCTCCGCCCGCGCCCGGCTCGATGAACACAAGGGCTTTCAGGTCTTCGGCATCTTCTGCGCGCGTGGCTACACCGTATTCGCGGTGCGGCCGGGCACGCGTGGCGAATACCCCGTCTCGGACATGCCGGGACACGTGAAGCGGGCGATTCGCTACATCAAGGCGAATGCCGACAAGTATGGCATTGACCCCGACCACATCGGGCTGATGGGCGCCTCGGCCGGGGGACACCTGGCGCTCATGACCACGCTGACGGCCGAGCCGGGCAACCCGGACGCGGAGGACCCCTTGCTGCGCCAGGACACCGAAGTGGCGGCGACCGGGGTCTTCTTTCCACCCACCGACTTCCTGAATTGGGAAGGCAAGGACCACGCCGAGGTGGGCGAGCTGATTGGCGACGCCCTGTTTCCCCATGACTACGCCCAGCGCAGCCAGGAAGAATTTCTGGACGAGGCCCGGAAGGCATCTCCCATACAACATATCAAGAAGGTGCGCGCCCCCTTCCTTTTCATCCACGGCGACGCCGACCCCGTCGTGCCGCTCTCCCAGTCGGAAATCATGATCGAGGCCCTTGAGAAAGCCGGCAACGAGACGGGCCTCATCGTCAAGAAGGGCGGCGCCCACCCCTGGATCACCATGCCCGAGGAAATCCTCCAGCTCGCCGACTGGTTCGACGCCCAGCTGGCAGGCGCCGGAAAACAGGAATAACGGGCCAAGAAAGACAAGCTGTTTGACACCCAGCGGCGGCGTCGCGGATACTGAAGGTGTGCGTGCCGGGGGGACTGGCGCGCAGTGCAGTAACGCAAACAGGAGATGCCCGTCATGGCTACCGATATCGCTGGATTGCTGGGGGATGAAGCCGCCGGACTGCTGGGGTTCAACACGCCGAAGATTTCACGGGAGCGCTTGCAGGTACCCGGACCTGATTTCGTGGACCGGGTCTACGCCCTGTCCGATCGAAACAACCGGGCGCTGGGCAGCCTGCAACGTTTGTTCAACACCGGCCGCCTTGCGGGCACCGGGTATGTCTCCATCCTCCCGGTGGACCAGGGCATCGAACATTCGGGCGGCGCGAGCTTCGCGAAGAACCCGGACTATTTCGACCCGGAGAACATCGTGAAGCTGGCCATCGAAGGGGGCTGCAACGCCGTCGCCTCCACCTTTGGCGTGCTCGGGATGGTGGCGCGCAAATACGCCCACAAGATTCCCTTCGTGGTGAAGATCAACCACAATCAGTTGATGACCTACCCGAACAACTTTGACCAGATCCTGTTTGGCACGGTGGATCAGGCCCACGACATGGGGGCAACGGCGGTCGGCGCCACGATCTATTTCGGGTCCGACGAGTCCACGCGCCAGATTCAGGAGATTTCCGAGGCCTTCGCCTATGCGCACCAGCTGGGCATGGCGACCATCCTGTGGTGCTACCTGCGCAATCCGGCCTTCAAGAAGGACAAGGACTACCACGTTGCGGCGGACCTCACCGGGCAGGCCAATCACCTGGGCGTCACCATCGAGGCGGATATCATCAAGCAGAAGCTTCCCGAGAACAACGGCGGTTTCGAGGCGTTGAACAAGGAAGGCAGCTTCGGCAAGTACGACAAGCGCATGTATTCCGAACTGTGCAGCGACCATCCCATCGACCTCTGCCGCTATCAGGTGGCGAATTGCTACATGGGCCGCGCGGGACTCATCAACAGCGGTGGTGCGAGCGGCGAGAACGACCTGCGCGAGGCCGTGAAGACCGCCGTCATCAACAAGCGCGCCGGCGGTACGGGGCTCATCTCCGGCCGCAAGGCCTTCCAGCGCCCGATGCCCGAAGGCGTCAAGCTGCTCAATGCCATTCAGGATGTCTACCTCGACGCCACCGTGACCGTGGCATAACCGCCAATTTATTACAATTCGCTATGCGGCGGCCCGGAGGCCATGGCACCAGCGCCGCCGCCTTTCTTTTTTTATCCCGCTGATGCGCTTGGTGTGCTCTCACGGCTTTCGCTACGCCTTCCTTGCTGCGTTATTCGACGCAGTCACACACGAGGCAGGGCACGCATTCTCGAAGCAGAAGCTGCGAGGTTGCGGCCTGCGACGAGAATTTCGATTTACAAGTTCGGTGAATCGTGATAGGCTTACTGTAATGGGCCTAAAATAACCAACTGTTGATCGGGGAGGGCAGGGGATGCGTGTTCATGGAACGGCCGCGCAATGTGCTTCAGGCATCCTAAGAGGCTTCACCCTGCTTCTACTCTTATGCGCCGACCTGGCGCAGGCAGTCCCCCGCGCGGAAATCCCTTACCGATACCGGATGCTCGTCAGCGGACAACAGGTGGGCCCCATTGATCCGCTGGGGAATGTATTGGTGATGCAGGATCTCGCAGCCGTGCACCTTGTGGACGTGACCACAAATGGCATAGTGCGCTCGCTTGATCTGATACCCACGGTTGAGGACGACCGGATCCTTGGGTACCACTGCGACCTCGCCGCCCGGCGAATCTATATATTCCAGGTTGCCGCAGTCACGGTGTGGAGCATGGACACGGGGCTGGTAACGGAAACCTTTTCTCTGCCTGACGGAATCTCCGGGCCACCCACCAAGGTTCGAGCCGACGGGACGTGGCTCTTTAATGATTTTGAAGCGGGCACCCTTTATCGGTATGACCTTGCGAGCCGGTCTGGCGGATACCTACTTGCGGATCGTTTCATCGTAGAGGTTTCACACGATGGTACGTTTGCCTTGCAGCAAGAGGTCATCGAGACGGAGGCCACGTTCTCCGTCATTCGAATCGACAACGGACAGGAACTGGGCACGATGACCCTGTCCTCGATTGGTATTCCGCAGCGCCTGCTGAACACCTCGATTGTCCAGCGCGGTGCGGTGTTGTCACACGACGGCATGCACCTTGGGACGTGGAATCAGGAATCAGGTGCCTTGGCGATATATCGCGTCGACACGGGGGCCCTGGTGGATGAAGTCGATACTTCCGCCTCCGGAGCTGATCATCTCTTGGCTTGGGGGCCCAGTGGTCTTCTCCTGCAGAACCTCGTCTTCAATCGCGGCGTCTACACTTCAAGTTTGTTCAGGTATACGCCGGACTCGCCGGGGGTGCTTCAGTCTTATGACCTGCCCGGTTACCAATATATGGTGAGTTCCACGTCTGAAGATGGCGGCACGGTTTACGGTGCTGGCGCTGAACTCACATTGGCGGGCGTATTTCCTGCCACTGGACAGAGTTGGGTGAACGCCATCGACCTTGAGACGGGGGACATCGTGACCAACGTCGCCGTGATTGCCCAGTACCTTGGAGACATCATCCCTGCTTCCCAGGCAGAGGTAATTGGCGTAGTCGGAGAGTTGGGCCTCAGTACCTGGAGTGCAACTGGTGTAATGACCAGCTTTCGCTGGAACTCCGGCAATAGCCTGGCTCGACGACCGTCAATCAGCCCTTTGGGTGATTGGTTGTCTTCCTGTTTCGAGTTCCAATGCCAAGCCGTGGGATTGGTCGATGTCGCTGGCAATACTAACTTATGGGTCAGTTCGATGGATGACCCGAGCGAGCTGATCGGCAACCTCTATGTCTCCTCCTCCTTCTCCCCGGACGGCAAGCTTCTCCTTGTTCGTGGAAGCCTCGAACACCTCCTTATGCGCGTGCCCGAGGGGGAAGTCGTCGAGCGATTCAGTTCACCCGAGCCCCTGGGCTTCACGGGCTTCGATGAACGCGACGTGTTGTTTCGGCTTGGCGAGAAGGGGGAGCAAAGCCTACTGGCGGCGGCCCCGATAGATGATCGCACGGCCGTGCGCTTCTCCATACCCGAGCCGGACTTTGTGGACGAACCGATTGTGTCCAGCGATGGACTTCGCTTGTACGGCGTCGACGTGGGAACGGGGATCATTACCGAAGTGTCCGTGACCGACGGGACCACGCGGAGCATCCCGCTGAACGGCGACGAAGTGGCGGGACATATAGCGCTTTCCCCGGACAACACGCTGCTTGCTGCATCCACACCCACGCAGGTCCAGGTGATTCGTCTTGATAACTTGGCGGTCCAGCAACGCATAGGCGCGATCATTCATACAGCCACGGCGTTTACACACGACAGTCGATGGTTGTTGGTCGAAGAGGAGAGCGTGACGCAGTGGCCGGTCTCCACGGACACCTGCCTGGAGGTATGCCCGGGCGAAGACCTCGACACCGATGGAGATGGTTTGTCGGACTGCTACGAGCGCTGCGCCAATACCCGGCCATGGAATTCAGACACGGATGGGGATGGGAAGTCTGACGGCGATGAAGTGGCCGATGGCAGCGATCCCACCGTCAGTGATCAGGTGATTGAGGGCGCCGAAGAAGGTGAAGGCATGGCGGAGGGAGGAGCGGAAGGCACCCCGGAAGGCGCTGAGGAGGGATCGTCGGAGGGTAGTGTTGAAGGGATTTCGGAGGGATTGCCGGAGGGTTTCCCCGACGGTGCGTTGGAAGGGGACAGCGAGGGCGTCAATGACGGTGAAGGCAGCCATGAAGGTTTACGGGAAGGTACTCATGATGGCGAAGGCTCCATCGAGGGGGGCGGCGAAGGAGTGCTGGAAGGAGCCCTTGAAG
>JBJOID010000357.1:0-11832 GCA_046047315.1 Candidatus Hydrogenedentota bacterium
ACCGTGCTTCAACTCTGGGAGAGCCTGGTCGCTGGCGGCCGCAACATGATGTCCATCGGCGTGGCTGTGGCGGCGGCCGGCATCATCGTGGGCATTGTGAGCCTAGGCCCGGGACAATCGATCACGGAAGTGGTGCAGACCGTGGCTGGCGACAACATCTACGCCATCCTCTTCCTGACCGCGATAGCTTCGCTGGTGCTGGGGATGGGCCTGCCCACCACGGCCAACTACATCGTGATGGCGTCGCTCACGGCCACCGTCATCGCACGTCTGGCAGGGGAAGCAGGCTTTGAGGTACCCATCATCGCCGCACACCTCTTTGTGTTTTTCTTTGGGATACTCGCAGACGTAACGCCGCCCGTGGGTCTGGCCGCATTCGCCGCGGCGGCCATCGCGAAGGCAGACCCGGTAAAGATTGGCGTGCAGGCATTCTGGTACGACATGCGCACCGCCTTGCTCCCCTTCCTTTTCTTCTTCAATACCGACTTGCTGCTCTGGGGAATCACTTCTCCCATCGAGATGGCGGGCATATTCCTGACGGCCTTATCCGGCATGTTCGCCTTTGCCGCGCTCACGCAGGGCTACACAAAATCTCCGAACCGTTGGATGGACGTGGCGCTGCTGCTTGCGGCGATCCTGTTCAGCCTGCGGCCCCGGCTGGTGGCTCACTTCATTCCGGCGCTGGCCGATGGTCCGCTCGATAACCTGTGGCTATGGCGCGGCGTGGGCCTGGCCTGCTTTCTCTCCGTCTACCTGCTCCAGTCTCGGAGGCCCGCGACCACCAGCCGCTAGTTCGACTTGAGAAAGGCGATCAGCGGACCGTTCACTTCATCGGGGTTCTCGTAGTTGGGCGTGTGGCTGCCGTTGGGAATGGCGTGGAATTCGATTCCGGGAATGGCCTCACGCACCCGCTCGGCATTCTCGAAAGGAACTACCTTATCATTTTCTCCCCAGAAGAGGATGCTCGGTTTTTGGATTTTGCCCACGGCATGAAACAGCTCATCGAGTCCCAAGAGGCGGTGGTCCCTGAGGGTGCGCAATAGGGCGCGCTTGTAACCAAAGTACTTGAGCTGATCTTCGTAGACCTCGTGCAGGGCAGCGGCGGTGTCCTCCTGGCCAACGGCTTTCTTAATGGAGCCGAGAATGATTTGGTCCCCGAAGGCACGCAAGATCCATTCGGCCAGCCCGGGAACACGCAACAACTGCGCAGCCGCCGGAATGTTGGCGCCAAACCCAGCAGGGGCAATGAGCCCGAAGCGGCGCACACGCTCCTGTTCGCGCTCCACGAACCAAAGCGTGATGGGACCTCCCATGGAAAGCCCGACGATGTTGATGGGTTCCTCGACCTTTAGCGCGTCCAGCAACTCGACAAGCTGACGATGATAGAGTTCCGCGTCATAGGAGGCGTCGGGGCGGTCGGAATGACCGCGCCCGAAAAGGTCGTATCGCAGCACTCGGTATCCTGCCAGGGCCAGCGCGTCGGCCTGACGTTGCCAAATAAAGCAAGGCGAGCTGAAGCCATGCACCAGTACGACCACCTCGCCATCTTCCGGCCCGCTCCACTCGTATCGCGTGAAGCCATCGCTCAAACGCACAAAGTTTTCCCCCGCGAATGCGGAAGCGCGGACCTCGTCGTCGATGCGGATCAATTCGGTTCGCTGGAAAACGAAGGGCCAGGCGATGCCGATGAAGACAACTCCCAGCAAGAACAGCCCGATGGACTTGATAGCCCGGTTTCGCATGCGGTCACCCTCCCTCGCGTGCGCTTCCCTCGGGTATGGCTTTGAATAGCCAAACACCTTTTGTCTAAACAGCGGAGTTCCCGGTCTGCTCGGACTTCGCTTCCTTCTCTTCCTTGGCGGGAAGAAATATCTCGATGCCGATCATCATGAACAAGCCCGCCATGATGGCTACGTCGGCGATGTTGAAGATTCCCGAGCGCAGTTGGAAAGGTCCCCAGGGCATGCCGATGTTCATGAAGTCAACGACATGGCCGTCGCGCAGGACACGGTCGATCATGTTGCCAATGCCGCCAGAGAGAATCAGCGCCAGGCTCAGGGAAACGGGCATGGCAATATGGCGCTTAATGATGAGAAACAGTGCCACCACCAGCAGAATAACGCCATTGAGGCCTGTGAGGATATAGGGGCGCACCGCGTCGGGCAAGGTGCTTCCCAGACTCAGGAACGCGCCGGTGTTCGTCGCGTACTGCAGGCGGAATAGATCGCCCAGATAGATGATGGGAGGCTGCCCCATCAGGTACTCAATGGCCAACCATTTCGTCAGGTGGTCGAGAAAGACCACGACAACGACAACAATGGAGACGAGCGCCACCCGGCGTGTGCGGGTCGGGTTGAACTGCTCAGACGCTGCCTTCTCACTCATGCAATCAAAGACTCCAATTCCATGTCGAGGCGTGGGGGAGGATTCAAGAGGCGCCCGGGAAGCGATATCGCCTGATGGCGAAGCATTGATGCCCGGGTGGCCACGGTTGCACCGGCCATTAAATTGAGCGCGACTGCGGCCACCTTGCGGTTTTCGGGCGACTCCAACGCTGTACCCGCCACCCATTCATTGAAGGCGCCCATGGCCGGACCGCACCAAATCTGGTAGTCCTCCTGACGTTCCTCAATCCCAAGGTTCGCCCAGCGAGAGGACTGCCCCAGATACCAGCGAAACAAGAGCGCCATCTTGTGACGCGGCTTGGCAAGTGCCTTTTCAATCTGTGAGGGATCGCGTTCCTGGAAGAAGGCTTCTGTCTGCTTCCAAATTTCATCCAGTGGCGCCCGAAAGATATCCGCCTCTATTTTTTCACGTTCGTCAACGGGAATCTGTTCGAGGCTTTCATACTGCTTAAAGAGCTGGAAGAGCTTGGCGCCGCGTGTGGTGAAACGAGTCCCCTTCGAGAGCACCTGCACAGTCACGCCCATTTCAAACATATCGGCAGCGGGCGCTTCTCCAACGTCCGTCTGCGTCGCGGCGGCAAGCATCGCGCGCACACGATCCGAAGAACCAGACTCGACGCATGCTTGGTTGATGGAACCTGTGACCACGTAGGCGGCGCCGAGTTGAAATGCAGCCGCCACCGAGGCTGGGGTTCCGATACCACCCCCCAACCCTATACGCGGAGGCGTTGCATACTGATACTGTTCCTGCATAGCGTCACGCAGGGCCACGATGCTGGGAAACACCGTCAGGGCAGGGCGGTGATCGGTGTGACCTCCGGAATCCGCCTCGACCGTGATGTCCTCGGCCACGGGAATCTGTGCCGCCAGAATCGCCTGGTCGCTGGTAATGTGCCCAGATTCCACCAGTTGCCGCAGCATTTTCTCCGGCGGGGGGGAAAGAAATCTGCGGGCGACCTCGCCCCGTGACAACTTGGCGATCACCCTGTTGGGCGCAATCACGAGTCCGCTCTCATCCCGATGAATTCCGGCGACCCGGTACTTGATCAGAGGCAGGGAAAGGGAAATGTATGCTGAGGCCTCCACGCAGGGGACCTTGTACTTCAGATACAGGTCCGCCACCGCCTCCTGCCACACAGGATCCCCGGGGCTATTGATCAGGTTAAAGCCATAGGGCTTGCCCGCCATCGAGCCGGATATTCTAGCCAGGGCAGTCTCGATGCGCGCGGGAGAAAGTCCCGCAGCACCGAAGAATCCCAGCATGCCCCGTGCCCCCATGGCCTCCACGATTTCCTCTGAGGCAATGCCGTTCGCCATTGAGCCGGTGTAGTACGCGAAGCGAAGTCCGTGGGCTGAGCGGAAGGCGGGGTCTCCCAGTTGCTCCGGGTGCAACGGCGGCGCATAGGCATAGGCGCGCAGCCCCAAATGGGTCTCGGGCGGAGTCGAAAGACGCTCCGGAGTCGCCACGAACAAGGGCTCACGAAACTGGAACAGGCAATCTTCCAAGTGGTCCATGGGAAACTGACGTGGCTCGCCGCTGCGCCAACCCAAAGAAACCGCCATCGGTCCTGCTTCCGAATGCTCCAAGGCCGTGTGTACTCCCGTTACGTTGCCCGTGGCGCATCCCAAGCGCTGCCCGGAGCGTGGAGTATAGGCGGCAGGCGGGTTTGATGCAAAGCATCCGGTGCAATCCCTCGCCCGCGCATGGCATAATTCACGCCTGAAACCCCTTGTGCAATGGGGTTCTTCCCTCGTTGTGGAGCAAATATCATGGCTGTGGCCACCGAGACCCTTACCGAGAAATTGGAATCCATGGGACGCAATGCCCGGCGTGCCAGCGACGCCCTGCGGGGAATGTCCCGCAAGATTAAGGACGCCGCCCTGTTGGAGATTGCCTCCCGCCTCGAGGCAGAAACCGAACTTCTGCGGGCCGAGAACGCCAAAGACCTGGCCAACGGACGGGAGAAGGGACTCTCCAGCGCCATGCTGGACCGTCTGGAGTTGACCCCAAAGCGCATCGAGTCCATGGCTGAGGGGCTCCGTCAAGTGGCCGCTCTTCCCGATCCCGTGGGCGACATCCTGGAACAGTATGTGCATCCGAACGGACTTCGCATTGCGCGAATCCGCCAGCCGATCGGCGTGGTGGGAATCATTTATGAAAGCCGCCCCAACGTGACGGCGGACGCGGCGGGTCTGTGCCTGAAGTCGGGCAATGCCTGCATTCTGCGGGGAGGTTCCGAGGCGCTGCACTCGAATCTCGCCATCGCTCGAATCTTCATGGAAGGCGCCGCCGCGGCGGGCGTTCCGGACCATGCCGTGCAGATGATCGGCACGAGCGACCGCGCGGCGGTGGGGGCGATGCTGAAACTCGACCGCTATATCGACGTAATCGTCCCGCGTGGTGGCAAGGGATTGATTGCGCGCATTTACGACGAAAGCCGGATTCCCGTGATCGCGCATCTGGACGGCGTTTGCCACACCTACGTTCATGAGGACGCCGATCTGGAGATGGCGGTGAAGGTGTGTGTGAACGCCAAGTTGCAGCGCCCCGGCGTATGCAACGCGATGGAAACCATGCTGGTACATGCGACCGTGGCCCAATCACACCTGCCCGCCATTGCGGACGCGCTGCTTGAACAAGGCTGTGAACTGCGGGGTTGTGAACGCACCCGCAAGTTTATCGATTGCATTCCCGCCACAGACGAGGACTGGACAACCGAGTATCTCGAAAAGATTCTTTCCATCAAGGTAGTCGATTCGCTTCAGGAAGCCATCGACCACATCAACGAGCTGGGCTCGCATCACTCCGACGCCATCATAACCGATGGCTATGCGGCAGCCGAGCGCTTTCTCGATGCCGTCGATAGCGCAACGGTGTATGTGAATGCATCGACTCGCTTCACCGATGGGTTCCAATTCGGTTTGGGCGCTGAAATTGGGATCAGCACCAATAAGCTTCACTGCCGAGGGCCGATGGCCCTGGAAGGACTGACCACGACGAAGTACGTCTGCCGGGGAGCTGGGCAGATTCTTTGAGCGCGCCGCGTCGTATCGGGGTGTTTGGCGGCACCTTTGATCCCCTGCACAACGCCCACCTTTCGCTGGCCCGCGCCGCGCTGCGGCAGGCCGGCCTTGACGAGGTATTGTTCGTCGTCTCGGCGGCCCCGCCCCACAAGAGGGGAGAGGTCTCACTGGATGCGGAATCGCGGTATGCCATGGTGGAAGCTGCGCTGCGCAACGAGCCTGGGATGCAAGCCAGCCGCATCGAAATCGAGCGTGGTGGTCCATCCTACACGGCGGTGACTTTGGAACGCTTGCAGGCGGAACATCCCGGCGCAAGGCTCTACCTGATTCTGGGGATGGACGCAGTTCGCGACTTACCACAATGGCACCGGCCGGAGCGCATTCTGGAACTGGCCACCGTGCTGGCCGCGCGCCGCCCCAAGGCCGATGCCGAATTGCCGCCCATCCTGAGTGGACACTGCGAGATCTTGGACTTCGAGGAGCAACCGCTGTCGAGCACGGAGATACGGGCGCGACTCGCCTCGGGACGTGACGTTCAGGACGCCATTCCGGCGGCGGTGTTGGCATTGATTAGTAAAAACCGCTGGTACGCAGGAGACGCGCCACAGCATGAAACGTGACTCATACCTGAATTTTCTTCGAAGCCGCCTATCCGAGAAGCGCCTCTTGCACAGCATATCCGTGGCGGAACATTTGCTTTCCTTCGGACGGGGGCTCGGGCTTGACTCTGAGTCCATGGAGACTGCGGGACTGCTGCACGATTGTTGCCGCTCCTTGGACGACGAAGCGATGTTGAAGGCGGCGAACCGCTACGGCATCCCCGTTACGGACATTTGCCGGGAGCGTCCCATCCTGCTGCATGGGCCCATAGGCGCAGAGTTCATCCGGCGAGAATTCGGGATTAAAGATGAGGCCCTGCTGGAGGCCGTCCGTTGGCACACGACAGGCCACCCCGGGATAGGTCTGCTTGCACAAGCCCTCTTCGTTGCGGATTTCAGCGAACCCCTGCGGAAGTATCCCGAGGCAGGTGAAGCGAGGGAGGTCTTGCGAAGCAGCGGCTTCGACGCCGCTCTGCGTTATGTAGCCCAGACCAAACTCGCCTTCGCGCGCAAGAAGGAGCGCTTTCATCCGGAGACAGAGGCTTTCTGCGCTTGGGTCGAAGCGGGATGCCCTGTCATCGCGGTAGCGCAGTGAGCGCTGGAGTGCGTACCGCAAGCGGGTTCGATGGGTTGGCCCGCCACTATGACCTGTTGATGGGCTTCGTCAATTACGACCGTTGGGAGACAACCTGCAGCGTGCTGTCTGAGTTGCTGACACGGGACTTTCAGCATGTCGATTTCGCCTGCGGGACCGGTGTGCTGGTGGAGCGCTTTCGCAAGCGTGGATGGCGCAGCCAGGGCTTGGACCTCTCTCGGCTGATGCTGGCCAGTGGCCTCAAGGATAGGGGCAAGTTACCTGTGGCCTGTGCGGACCTGCGCGCCTGCCCGCTCCGGGAATCGGTCGATCTTGCGACCTGCCTCTTCGACAGCCTGAACTTTCTGCTGGAGCCCGAGGACTTGGCGAAGTCCTTCAGCGAAATGGCGCAGGCCTTGCGCCCTGGCGGTCTTCTCTATGTCGATGTGGTCACTGAGCGCATGATTCTGGATCACTTCGTGGGACCGGAATGGACGGAGCAGAATGGCCGGGTATCCTTGCGTTGGAAGACCCGCTACAATCGTCAGGCCAAGCTGGCCGAGACGACGGTGCGCATCAATACGGGCGCGCCGAATGTCTTTCGGGAACGGGTGTACCCGATGGATTTTCTGCTGGACTGCATCGCCAAGGCGGGGCTAATGCTGCTGGGGGCCTACGACGCGCACGGATGGAAGGCCCCCTCGGCGTCTTCAGTAAGGCTGGACTTCGTTGCGGTGAAGCCGCCCCATCAGATTCCATCGACCCGTTATGCGGCATTGGAACTCGACATCCAGTCGCTCGTGCGCGGCATGCCAGACACCAACGATTGAGCGTTCGTTATCACGAACGTCTTTCGGCTACGAAGTACCCCAAGCCAAGCAAAGCCCCGGGCACGAAGAGCAGCACATGGGGGACCAGAAACAGTCGCGTCTCGGGGGCATGGGCCAGCGCAAAGTGCAGGGGAAACCACACCGGCGCAACGGCGAAAAAGAATCGTTTCAGATCCTGAGGCCATGCCTTCCATGAGCCTAGCGCCAGCAGCGGCAGGATGCCCATTGTGGCAAAGAGAAATACCCACGTTCGCCACCAGGTCAGGTTGTAGGTCAGCAAGGGCAGGATAGGACTTACCCCGGCCGTCGGCACGATATAGGGCCGCACACCATAGACCAGCCGCAGCCCGGCAATGATGCTGGCCCATGTCGCTAGGGTGATCAGGAAGATGAGTAGCACCTGCCGATCAAGCACAGGGCGTCCCTTCTCCCAGCGAAGCTGGGAGAAGAGCAGCATGAAGGGGATGCATCCGCTGGTTTCGCGATTGAAGGGCGCGATGCACATCAGCGGGATGAGCCAATAAAATCGCTTGGTGATGATGAGACTGCCCGCCGTCAGGAAGATGCTCATGTCGGTGTAGGTGTTAAAGGTCAGGTCGCCATCGTAAAGGGCATGGCCCATGCCCCAGCCCAGCAGCCCGATGCCCAGCAGCGCATTGCGCAGCGGGATGCCCAACAGGCCAAAGAAGACCAGCGCCAGCGAGAAGGCCAGGGTATTCTGTACAAGCCGCACCGCAACGAAGGCCACCGCCACCGGGCGCTCCATGCCAAGGTATTCACATAGCCGGACCGTTCCGGTGACAATCGATTCCGTGAACAGGCGATATTGCCATGGCGTGCCGCTCTCGCCGCGCATCACTTCTTGCGTGCGCTCCCACTGCACCGTCTCATACCAGCCGAGCCCCATGAATTCCATCTGGTGCCACACGGTGAACACGGCAAGGAAGAGCACGGTCACGGCGGCAACGGAGAGTTCCCGCGAATCATAATAGCGGGTGCCGCAGATCCGCGCTGCACGAGTATTCGGCATTGAATCCGCATTCATCCCGATGTTTCCAAGGAGCAACTTGGCTCCAGCTGGGGTTGGTGTACCCCTTGCACGGGGGTGCCTCGCGCCTCGCCGGGCAGGGGATGTGCTGCCTCGAGCGCCAACAATCCCAACGGCAGCACACAGACCACAAGCGGGGCGATAAACCCGTGCGTGGCCGCGGCGTCGTGGAGCGCAAAACGATAAATCAGCATGAAGGGCAGCATGAGCGCAATTGTCGATTGCAAGGAACGGGGAGCCTTCCGCCAACCAAGAAGGGCGAGAAAGGGGAGAACGCCGAAAGTCAGGCCAAGGTTCAACCAGGTCTCCGTCGAGAACAGGTTGATCCGGAATTGTTGTGCTATCTCCGGGCGGACTCCACCGGCAAGCAATAGGAGGCCAGCGCCACCTGCGATTATTGCCAATCGCGTTATCGTTTGCCGATCCAGACGTTCATGAATCGGCCTGCCACCGGGAGCGTACATCGTCAACAGGATGATCCCCATGGGCAAGAATGCATTGCCGTTCAATATCAACCCGACCGCCGCGGCAATCGCGGCGGAGCGCCGCGCTGCGAGGCAAGCCCAGGCCAGCGCCATGCAGAGGATTCCCTCCATGGTGGAATCGAAAGCCAGCGTGGATTGATGGGTCGTGTGGGTGAGGGACCATGCCAGCGCCGCCCAGCCCAGCACCACCGCATATTTCCCGATGCCGAGTTGCCGGCAATAACCAAGGCATACGAGCATGAGCGTGAGGTTCAACCCTATACGCACAACCACCAGCACGCTGCCGCTGGCTCGTGGAACGCCAACGGATTCGGCAGCGCTTGTCATGATTGCCACCAAGGATGGGACAAGAGGTCCCAAGCCGTTGGAGTCATATCCGCCCTCAAATGCAGCATTTCGCAAGATCGGGAGGTAGTTCGCTTCCTGCCAGCCCAGGCCCATCGCCTTTACCTGATTGAACGCCGCCATCAGGCTCAACGCCAGCGCGATGAAAAGAAGCACAGCCATCAGGCAAATTTGATGACGTTGGGGGGCAGCAAGCATCGCGTTTTCCGTGAGTTCGGGCCGGCTGTTATTCTAGCCGCGCGGCAAGGCCAAAGGAACCTGTCGGCCGCGCCGTTATCCTTCACTCCATGGGGGCGCTTACAGCCATGTCCAAATTCGGCGTCACGCCCGCCAAGGAACAGGAACTTCTCAACCGCATGGCCGCCTGCGGCGTGCGCGAGGAAGACCTCGACGAGTCCTTCGTCACCTCCGGGGGACCCGGCGGGCAGAAGGTGAACAAGACCGCGACCTGCGTCCAGCTGAAGCATCGCACTACCGGCCTTGAGGTGAAGATGCAGCAGGCACGTTCGCAGGCACTGAACCGATTCTACGCCCGCCGCCGGTTATGCGAACTCATCGAGGCGCAGACGCTGGGCAAGCTGAGTCCCGAGGAGCAGGATCGCGAACGCATCCGCAAGCAAAAATCGCGCAGAAAACGAAGGACGTCGTCGGGCTAGGGGGACGACGGTACCTTGGAGCTGCGCACACGTTCTTGACGCAACTCAGCTCGCATGGGCATGCTGGCCAGCAATCACGAGGAATACCATCATGTCCACCTCCGCCGTCTCTCCCTTTGGCGTCATCGATCTTCACTGCCATCCCATGCTCAAGACCTGGCTGGTGAACCGCAAGTTCTGGAAGAAGCACAACCCGCCCGGCTTCATGTTCCCTCCCTGCATGCGGACCGATCTCGATGCGCTGCAAGCCGGGGGAGTAAACGCTTTTCTGTCGGCCTGCTACATCATCGAGCGGGGCCTGCTGGACGACGCCCCGCCGTTGAAGTACATCCAGAAGCTCTATCCTCGCCTTGAGCGCATGTTCACGGAAGAGCCGGACGACATGTGCCGCGAGCAGCTCAACCTGTTCAAGAAGCACATCGACGAAACCCGGGCCCTTCGCGGCGACGTGATCGAGATTGCCAAGTCGTATGACGACATGCACCGCATTATGGGCGAAGGCAAGATCGCCGTCTTGCAGAGCATCGAGGGCGCACACGTCATCAAGGGGGACATGGAGAACCTCCACGACTTTCACCGGCGGGGCGTGGCCCACATGATCGTGCCGCATTTCTACCCCAACGAAGCCACCTACACCGTGGACGCTATCCCGGAGAACATGCCGCTACGCAAGCTTGGCCTGCTCAACCGAGAGTATCATCTCGACAAGGGACTCACCGATTTCGGTCGCGAGCTCATCAGCCGCATGTTCGATATCGGGATGGTGGTGGACATGACGCACGGCACCCCGGTGATGCGAAATGACTGCTACGAGATTGCCCGTGGGCATGCCAAGAAGCGCCCACTCATCATGTCCCACGTGGGCGTCTACAAGTATGCGCCCTATGCCATGAACCCGACGGAGCATGACATCCGCGCTATCGCCGACACGGGAGGCGTGGTGGGGATCATTGCCATGGGATACTGGCTGAGCAAGCCGGAAGTTCGCACGTGCACGGACATTCTCATCAAGACCATCGACCACCTCGTCGAGCACGGGGGAGAAGACGTGGTCGCCTTCGGTTCCGACTTCGACGGATTTACCGGTCCCCACAAGGACTGGAAATCCCCGCGCGACTTCAACTTCGTGCGGGAACTGCTGCTGGCGCGCTATACGGAAAGCCAGGTTGAAAAGTTCCTCAGCGGCAACGCCGACCGTGTGCTGAAGCTGGGATGGGATGCGGCTCCCACCCTATAGCCACTGTGCACAAAGCAACGCCCGCATTGGGGGGCTTCATCGTATGGTCGTTCGCACTAGGTTGAACGATGGCATCGCTACGCACGTCTTCCATAAGGAGTCACGCAACCTGCTCTCCACACCTGTTAATGCATAAATCGACTAAGCGGCCCGCAGTTATGACCATGCGTTACTAACGGTCGCTTAGTTGCCCGGGTACTAATGCTGGCGTAGCTTCCCCGTCGTTCTCCAAGGCTACGAACCGGCGGATATCCGTCGGAGCAATCATGTCGGTAACTTCGTACCCCGGGTCAAGTTCCTCCAAACCGCGATAGGCGAGATATTCTGGGAGTGCGGCGCGCTCGACTAACACGAGACCTGAGCCACTCCAGTGCCGATCCCCGCCCTCCTTTTTCGGACCAGAGACCCAGTACTCCTCCCCAGTTTCCAAATCAATATGATTCCCCGCCGCTCCCTCGGTAACTCGCTTTAGAGCGTGGCCGTTAAAATAGACCGTTTGCCCCGTGCGGGAAACCTCTACGTGGCCGACCCACGCTGGGCCATCGTGTTGATGGCCCGTCTTGAGTTCTACATAGCGCAACATGGCGTTCACCGTTTTGGTAGCGTGTGCGCATGAAAGCACATCTTTC
>JBJOID010000358.1:0-6483 GCA_046047315.1 Candidatus Hydrogenedentota bacterium
ACCGCCTCGACCCGGAACTACGCAAGCTCTTCCTCGTCTTTCTCGTCCTCACCGACTTCCTCGGCCTCTTCTTCGGCGGCCGCACCTTCTCCCGCAACTCCCCCGCCGCCCAGGACCGCCAACTCCGCTGGCTCGAAAGCTGCCCCATTAAGAAATTCCGCATGGGCTTCTTCGGACTCAAGAGCTACGTCTGCATGGGCTACTACACCCGCGAACCCGTCTGGCCCACCTTCGACTATCAGGGCCCCCACGTCCCCGACCGTCTCTTCCCCGACCCAGTGATTCGCCTGCTCGAACAGGAGAAGCTGCGGGTGGTGGAGTAAGCCACCGCTGCGACGGCTAGCTTCCGCCCCCTTGCCCCGTGGAATCCTCCCAAAGTAGACAAGGGCTGGCGGTCCCTTAAGTCCGTTCCGTCCCTTTCCCCCTCCGCGCCCTCTGTGCCTCTGTGGTAAGCCCCCCGGCACTGGCAAACGCTCGTCTACATCGCTAGAATCCCGCCCCGCGCAACCCTAACCAAGGACCCCGTGAGCACATGATCATCGTATTCTTCGTCGCTGGACTCGCATTGCTGATTGTCGGGGCGGAGCTGCTGGTGCGAGGCGCCTCCAACCTCGCGGCGGCGCTGGGCGTGCCCTCGCTCATTATCGGCCTGACCGTGGTGGCCTTTGGCACCAGCGCCCCGGAACTCGCCGTGAGCGTGAAGGCCGCTTGGGGAGGACAGGCCAACATTGCGGTGGGCAACGTGGTGGGCAGCAACATCTTCAACGTGCTGTTCATCCTCGGGCTTTCCGCGCTGATCGTGCCGCTCGTCGTGGCGAGCCAGCTCATCCGGATCGACGTTCCACTGATGCTTGGGGCGTCCGTGCTGCTGTTGTTGCTGGGTCTGGACGGCACCATCGGCCGGCTCGATGGCGTGCTTCTCTTCGCCGGCATCCTCGCCTACCTGCGGCTTCTTTTCGTGCAAAGCCGCAAGGAGAAGGCACTCCAGCAGGATCCCGACGCGCCGCCTGCACCGCTCGGCACCTCGGCCCTCTTGCGTGATCTGCTGTACATCGCGGCGGGTCTGGGCATGCTGGTGCTTGGATCGCGCTGGCTGGTGGACAGCGCCGTGAGCATGGCGCAGCTGCTGGGCGTAAGCGACATGGTCATCGGGCTCACCATCATCGCCGCCGGCACCTCGCTGCCCGAGGTGGTCACCTCGATCATGGCCAGCATCAAGGGCGAGCGCGACATCGCCGTGGGCAACGTCGTGGGCAGCAACATCTTCAACATTTTCGCCGTGCTGGGACTGGCGAGTATCGTGGCGCCACAGGGCATTGGCGTCTCGACCGAAGCCCTGCGCTTCGATATCCCGTTCATGATCGCGGTGGCCTTGGCCTGCCTGCCGATCTTCTTCACCGGCGGCCTCATCAAGCGCTGGGAAGGCGGGCTGCTGCTTGCCTACTACGTGGCCTACACGGCCTACCTTGTGCTCGCGGCGGGCAAGAGCGACTCCGTAACGCTGCTGCGCGACGGAATGCTCTACTTCGCCGCCCCCTTGACCGCCGTCACCCTGCTGGTCTTGGCCGCTCAGCATCACTTGTTGGAGCGCCGTAAGCAGGTTTAGGGGCGCAATACCAGCACTGCGACCGTTTCCAAAAAAATGGCGGGGTCTCATGACCCCGCCATTTTTTCGAGTATCTGGTATCCAATCCCGCCTTGCGCTTAGCCCTCCAGCGCGGCGCGGATGCGTTCTTCCTGGGCTCGGACTTTCTCCGTCATGGCCTCACCGAAATCTTCGGCTTCGAAGACGGGGCGTATCTCAACGTCGCATTCTTCCTCGTGGGGATTGGGGCAGCGCTTGAGCCACTCGATGGCCTGCTCCATCGAGTCGACCTGCCACAGCCAGTACCCGGCGATCAGTTCCT
Organism: Candidatus Hydrogenedentota bacterium; assembly: GCA_046047315.1. Lineage (GTDB taxonomy): Bacteria > Hydrogenedentota > Hydrogenedentia > Hydrogenedentales > JAEUWI01 > WGMK01. The sequence continues at coordinate 1,908 of JBJOID010000358.1, forward strand.
TGGTCTCGGCGAAGGGGGCGTCGATGACGGTGCGGCCCTTGCCGGAGAAGCGAACGCGGCAGCCCTTCGACGTGGGATGCAGCCCCTCGCCGGCCAGCATGATGCCGGCCTTCATCAGTTCTTCGTTGTACGTGCCCATCTCGGCGAGCATCTCTTCGCTGGGCATCACGCCCGCTTCCGACGACTTGCTCGCCTTGACGATAACCATGACTCTCATTGTGGGGTTCCTCTTAGTTTCTCTTGTCTCGTTGCACCGCTCCTGCGGAGCAATGCATCCCTGGTTGGAGTCGCCGCAGGAGCGGCCTCAATTTCCGTTAATGGAAGATGTAAGGAATACACGCAATCGTCCCCCTTTGAAGGGGGTGGTTCATGGCGGTGCGCCCGCCGTGAACCGGGGGATATTCTACGCGTCCATCATGACACCCGGTGGTGATCGCACTTCATGAAGGGAATCCACTTCCCCTCAGCGTCCAGATATTGCGACCGAAGGATCCAATGGTCTTTCGACACGATCTCGATGATGTCCTGAAACTTGGCTTCGTCGCCGGTAAAGCCGGGGCCTTCGGAGTCCAGCGTGAGGATGGTTTCGTCGGCCTTTAGCGTGCCCTTGTAGGGCCAAAGGTGCGTCATGCAATCGGCGACGAAAGTACCCACGAAGGCCCTCTGCTTGGGGTTGAACCCAAGCGTCATGATGTTGCGGCCGGTGCCGCCGTCCGGCGTTTCAGCCGTCCCTTCCGAAATGAGCCATGCGCCGCCGAGCGACCGAATGCTGACGGACCCTTTGGACTGCGTCGGCCCCTCGTCCGGCCCCATATGGCACTCGCTATCGGCGGCCCATTCCCCCAAGAGCCGCTCCAGCCACTGGTGTTCCTTGGTCAGTTCAGCCTGCATTGCCCGTCTCCTCTTGCTGCTGGCGAAACTTCTCGCCGCGTTCTTGAATGATCTTGTTAAACACCTCGTCCGACGGACGAATCTCGAAGGGGCCCACCTGCACCCCCGGATGCTTTGACATGAGCGCGATCGCGTGGTTCAAGTCGCGCGCCTCTAGGATGAGAATTCCGCCCAACTGTTCCTTGGTCTCGGCAAAGGGGCCATCGGTCACGGCCACCTGGCCGTTGCGCATGCGAAGGGTGACCGCGGAAGGGCCGAACTGCAGGGCTTCGCCCCCGAGGAAATGGCCGCCCCGGCGAAGCTCGTCGTCGTAGGCCATGCACTTTTCCTCCATCTCGCGCTGTTCCGATTCCGAAATCTTCGCCCAGGCGTCCTCGTCCATATAGCCCATGCAAATGAATCTCATAATGATTTTCCTTTACCGCGCGGGATTCCGTGTCGCGCTTTCAACCCTTGGTCGTTTGAGGAAACGCCAGATCGACATCCATCAAAAAAAATCTCAGGCAAGCTCCCGGAGGCGCTTCTCCATGAATCGCCGTTCCGGCTCTTGCCTGGCCAGCTCAAGCGCGCGTTCGTAAGCCTTTCGGGCCTCATCCCTTCGCCCGATGCGGCGGCAAAGCTCTGCCCGGGCGGAATGAGCCAAACGGTAATCCGCGAGGTCGCCACGCCCCAGGAGACCGTCGATCAGGTGCAGGCCCGCCTCGGGACCATCCCGCATGGCGATAGCCACCGCCCGGTTCAGTTCCACGATGGGAGACGGCGAGGCCTGGAGCAGCAGATCGTAAAGCGCGACGATCTCGTTCCAGTTGGTCTGGTCGGAGCGCGGCGCCATGGCATGCTGCGCGGCAATGGCCGCCTGGATGGCGTAGGCCCCTACCTCTCCCCCTTGGAAGGCCCGGCCCACGAGGGACACCCCTTCGGCAATTAATGACTGATCCCATTGCGTGCGGTCTTGGTCCTCCAACAGGATGATGTCGCCGTCCGGCGTGGCACGCGCGGTGCGGCGCGATTCATGCAGCAGCATCAGAGCAACCAGCCCCATCACCTCCGGCTCGGGCAGCAGGTCGAGCAGTACGCGCCCGAGGCGAATCGCTTCGCCGGAGAGATCGGCGCGGGTGACCGAATCACCAGAGGAGGCGGAGTAGCCCTCGTTGAAAATGAGATAGATGACCGACAGCACCGCGTCCACGCGGTCGGGCAGATCGCTCAGCGGAGGCGTGCAAAAGGGAATCCCCGCGTCGCGAATCTTCGCCTTGCCCCGCACGATGCGCTGGGCCATGGTGGGTGGCGTGGTGAAGAAGGCGCTGGCAATCTCCTCCGTGGTGAGACCGCAGACTTCGCGCAGGGTCAGCGCCACCTGGCTGGCCGCGGGCAGCGCCGGGTGGCAGCAGGTGAAGATGAGGCGAAGCTGGTCGTCCTTGAACTGCGCGTCGTCCCAGTCTTCCGGCTCCGGCTCGGGATGCACCCGCTGCGTGACCTCGGCAATGGCGTTGTCGAAACGCGCGCGGCGGCGGATGGCGTCGATGGCCTTGAAGCGCCCGGCCGACACGAGCCAGGCGCGGGGATTGGCGGGTACCCCATCGCGCGGCCATTGCTCGAAGGCCGCCGCGAATGCTTCGTGCAGCGCCTCCTCCGCGAGATCAAAGTCTCCCACCAGCCGCACGAGCGAGGCAAAGATACGGCGCGACTCCGCGCGGTACAGATCCTCGGCAACCTGACGCGCCGCTGACGCATCGACTTTGCTCAAAGCCCTCACTCCCGATCCCGAACGCCGGCTCCCCCATGGCGTCTACCCATCCCCCCACTTGCATGCCATAGAAACATAGCGCGGCATGCGTGGATTAGGCAAGCGAAAGTTTTCACCACCGAGGCACGGAGGGCACGGAGCGAAAGAGATTCAATGAGGCACGCCACGCTGTGGCGGCGGTCTCATGACCCCGCCACCGCCCCGACCGAAAGTCTCGAACGGTTGACTTTCCCCCTGCGGGATGCGAGCCTATGGACATTGATACGGAGCACCGACCATGGCTGCGCAAAACTTTGAATTGAGCGAACGCCACCAAGCCTTCATTCGCGAGGCCGTGGCGAGCGGTACCTATGAGAACGAAAGCGCTGTAGTGAATGCCGCGATGGAGCTCTTGGAAGAACAGACGGCAGCGCATCCGGAGAGACTTGAGGCGCTACGTTCGATGGTCCGTGAGGGGTTTGACGAGCTGGATCGGGGCGAGGGCATCTCGGTACCAGTTGATGAGCTCGGAAGCTTCTTCCGGGAAATCATGAATGAGGTGCGGACGCGCCCTTCCAACCAATGACACGGCACGTAGATTTTGCGCCCCGGGCAAGGCGGGACATCCGCGAGATTCTTGACTGGAATGCGGATCATTTCGGAAACGAACAGGCCGAGCGCTATAACGGTTTAATCGAGTCTGCCGTTACCGAGATCGCCCAGGACCCGAACCAAGTCCGTGCCCGACACAGGCCCGAGTTGCACCCCTCGGCCAGAACCTTTGCTATCAGACATGCAAGCCATATAATCGTCTTCCGATCAACCAAGCCAGACTCTTTAGAAATTGGCAGGGTACTCCATGTTTCCATGGACCTGTTCAGTCATTTACCCAAGGACTACCTAGCTTGAGCGATATACGTGAATACGACCTAATCATCGTGGGCTCCGGCGCGGGCGGCGGTACGGTGGCTTCGCGCCTGGTGCCGCTGGCGGAGGCGGGTGCGCGGATTGCCGTGCTGGAATCGGGTCCGCACTACGACCGCGACTACTTCACCCAGCGCGAAATCGAAATGATGGGCCTGCTGTGGCGCGGCGGGGCGTGGCCCACGGCGGACGGCGCCATCACCATGGCCACGGGCAAGGGCGTCGGCGGCAGCACGATGATGTACACCGGCGTCACCTTTCGCCTGCCGGACGACGTGTGCGAGGACTGGGGTGTGCCGGGCCTGACGCCAGAAGACCTGCGCCCGCGCTTCGACCGCATCGAGCAGGAAATCAGCGTCATCGAGCCCACGCCGGACATGGTGAATGACAACAACCGCCTCTTCAAGGAAGGCTGCGAGAAGCTCGGCTGGGACCTGCAAACCATCCGCCTGAACCTGAAGGGCTGCCAGCAGAACGGCTTCTGCAACATCGGCTGCATCAGCGGCGGCAAGCAGGGAACGATGGAGGTGCAGATTCCGCGCGCCATGGCGGGGGGCATCGAGATCATCCCGAATTGCCATGTGCACTCGGTGGGCGACCGTAGCCTGAGCGTGACCGTTGGCGCAACGCCCAAGGGCACCAGGCCGGGCCCGCTCGACGCGGGCAGCTACACCATGAAGGGCAAGCGCATCGTGCTGAGCGCGGGCACACCGGGCACCCCCGCCCTGCTGCTGCGCTCGGGCTATGGCGAGCGCTTCCCCACGCTGGGCAAATACTTCACGCTGCACCCCGCGCTAACGGTTTATGGCATCTATCCGGAGCGCATAAAGAACTATCGCGGCTTCCCAAAGACCTATTTCACCAACCAGTTCTCGCATTCGCACGACTACATCATCGAGACGGCGTTCTACTATCCCTTCATCAGCACCAAGCACCTGGGCCTATGGGGCAAGGAGCTGAAGGAAGTGATGCGGCATTACAACGAATTCATGACGATGATTATGCTCAACCACGACGACGCGCTGGAAAGCAACT
>JBJOID010000359.1:0-7484 GCA_046047315.1 Candidatus Hydrogenedentota bacterium
CGGAACTCCTCGTTGATGCTGCCGCCCTCGTTGGTCTGGCGGTGCAGCCGGTTGAAGGCGGTGGCCAGCCGCTGCTCTCGGGTCGGGTTGTCGAGCAGGTCTCCTGCGAGTTGCCAGGTAATGAACTGGTCGTAGGGAAGATTCTCGTTGAAGGCCCTGATGACCCAATCCCGCCAGGGCCACATGTTCATCTCGACGTCGCTCTGGTAGCCGAAGGTGTCGGCAAAGCGGGCCACGTCCAGCCAGTCCATGGCCATGCGCTCGCCAAAGGCGGGCGAGGCAAGCAAACGGTCCACCGCGCGTTCATAGGCGCCCTCGGCCGTGTCCGCAAGGAATGTGTCCATTTCTTCCAGCGTGGGGGGGAGACCGGTGAGGTCCAGCGCGACCCTGCGAAGCAAGGTCTCACGGTCGGCCTCAGGGGCGGGGCTGAGTCCCTCGCGCTCCAGCCGCTCGAATACGAAGGCGTCGATGGGGCCCTTAGCGCGGGTGGCGGCGTCACCCTCCATGGCGGGAATCTCAACCCGAGGGGGGGGCGGCACGAAGGCCCAGTGCGGCTCGTAGGCGCCGCCCGCCGCAATCCACCGTCGCAGCAAGTCCACCTCTTCCGGGGGAAGGGCCTGGTCCGGGTCGCCGGGGGGCATGCGGTCGTCGGGGTCATGGGTCATCACCCGGCTGAGCAACTCGCTCGCGTCCGGGTTTCCCGGCACGAGGGCGCCTCCATCTACCGCTCCCTCGAAAGTATCCAGCCGCAACCCTGCCTTGCGGCTGTTCGCATCTGGTCCATGGCAGGCATAGCACTTCGCGGACAGGATGGGGCGGATGTCCCGGTTGAATCGCGGCGCGTCCTGCGCGGCAACGCCCAAGGCAGCCATGCCTAGCGCACTCGCGAGGAATAGGGGTTTACACTTCATAATCTTTAGAGACTAGCCCAAGGCTGGGTTTGTTGCAAGGAAACGGAGTTTCGCACTAGAGGGGGCCTTGCAAAGACGGCACCAGCTTTCTACAATCCGGCGGCATCAGGGAGACCCGTTCCATGTCCGATAACGACACCATTTTCGGGAAAATTCTTCGCGGGGAGATTCCGTCCACGGAGGTGTATTCCGACGAGCACGTCTATGCCTTCCGGGATATCAACCCCGGCGCGCCGGTGCATGTGCTCATTATTCCCCGCAAGCCCATCCCAAAGATCAGCGACATCGACGAGGCGGACGCCGAGCTCGTGGGGCGGCTCTTTCTGGCTGCCAACAAGATTGCGGCCCAGGAAGGACTGGCCGAGTCGGGATACCGGTTGGTGGTCAATTGTGGCGAGGGCGCCGGGCAAACGGTATTTCACCTGCACGTGCACCTGCTCGGAGGGCGGCCGATGTCGTGGCCGCCCTGCTGAGACGGCCTGTGCGCGCCATCGATGCGGAAACCCGGCTCTGTGCGGTTATCGGACACCCGGTCCGTCACTCGCTTTCTCCGCAAATCCATAATGCCGCCTTCGAGGCGGCCGGGCTCAATTACGCCTATCTGGCCTTCGAGGTCAAGGACCTTGCGGGTTGCCTTTCCGGCTTGCGGAGTATGGATGGATTTCGTGGGCTGAGCGTGACAATTCCCCACAAGGAAGCCGTGATTCCCCTGCTGGACGAGGTGGACCCCGTGGCGCGACGGATTGGGAGCGTGAACACGATTACCCGCGATGAGCAGGGCCGGCTGAGCGGACGCTCAACAGACGGCCCCGGCACGCTGCGGGCCTTCGAGGATTCTGGTGTCCCCCTCGCGGGCAAGCGCGTGCTCTTCCTCGGGGCGGGCGGTGCGGTCCGGGCGGTGGCTTTCGCCATGATGGAGCTGGCCGGGGTGGGGCAGATAACGCTTCTGGGACGTACGGCGGCCAAAGTGGAGCGCCTCGCGGGAGACTTGCGCGCCGTCGAGTCGTCCTGCGCGATTGGCACGGGCGCGATTAATGAAGGCCTGCGCGAGGCCGTGTCCGGGCACGACGTCATTGTGAATGGCACGCCCATGGGGATGTATCCGGAATACATTGGCAGAACGCTCGTGGACTCGGGTATGCTCAAACCAGAGCACACGGTGTTCGACATGGTTTACCGCCCCTTGGAGACCCGCCTTGTGACGGAGGCGCGCGCGGCGGGAGCCAAGGTCATATCCGGTCTGGACATGCTGGTGAACCAGGCCGCATTGCAGTTCGAGCACTGGACGGGAGTCGACGCGCCGCGGCGGGCCATATGGGATGCCGCCCTGACGGCGCTGGGGACGGGGCGGTAGCGCCCACGAGGAGAACGGCTGCATGAGCATGAAAGTGCACACCTTCGTCGGCAAGGCCAATCTCGAAGGTCTTCAACAGATGAACAACCACATGAACGACTGGCTGCGGCGGAACAAAGTGGAGCCCGTGCAGATTCAGCAGTCCTTTGGGCAGGAACGCCACCACGGCTCAGCGGACGAGCCCGTGCTCATCATCAGCGTGTGGTATCACGCCGAGGACGAGGAATTTTAGGCGGGGGCTTGGCATCGCCCGAAAGCGCGTGCTACCATCTCGCTAATTCCTAACATCCCGCGTCTGCGCGGATCGGGACCGATTGGGTGACTGACTCTGACGGGAGCTCTGTACGATTCATGCGTCTGACGGATTTCATTGCGCCGAACTGCATTAACGCCAGCCTTCTAGCCGCCAACAAGGGCGAGGCGCTCCGTGAGATGACGCACCTCCTCTTCGAACAAAAGAAGATGCAGGGGGTTGGCCCCGCACTGGACCAGATCATCGCCCGCGAAACCACCGAAAGCACCGGTATCGGCAAGGGCATCGCGGTGCCGCATGCGCGGGTCAGTGGAATCAAGTCGCTGGTTTGCGCTCTTGGCCGCATCAATGGCGGCGTCGAGTTCGCCGCCGTCGATCGCAAGCCGGTCCACCTCGTGTTTCTCATCTGCTACCCGCCCACGCAGCAGACCACCTACCTCAACTTTATCGCGACCATTGCCAAGCTTCTACGCGAGCCAGAGCATGTGCAGGCGATCTTGGACGCCCCCGACGCGGCGGGCATCTTCGCCATCCTCGAACAGCTCAGCGAGAGCTACGAGAAGCCGGAGCACCAGTTCAAGAAGCAGATCGCCGGCGAGCTTGGCGACGTGCGCGACGCCCATGCTGACGTAATTCTCCTGGCCCGCCTGCAACTTTGCCAGGAGATGCTGGATAATGCCCGCACAGGCAAGAAGCAGATTCAGGAGCGCATCGAGAATATTCGCGGTCTGGTCACGCCGCGCATCCTTAAGCAGTACGACCGCCTGATGAAGGCGCGTCCGCCCGCGCTGGTTCCGGTTGAGGGCGACACCTGCCAGGGCTGCTTCATGAAGCTTCCCTCGCAGTTTGCCCAGAAGGTGCGTCAGGATACGGAGCATTTGTACAGCTGCCCGAATTGCAGCCGTTTCATCTACATGGTCTAACGAAGCGCCCTCCGGGCGCCGCGGGGGTCGGGGTCCATGGATTACGAAAAGATCGACAAGCTGATTGAGCGCGTGGACTTGTTTCACGGGCTCTCCCGGGAAGAGCTGGTAAAGATCTTCTCGAAAGGCATGACCATGCGGGTGACGCAGGGCGAAACGATCTTCCACAAGGGCACTGTCGGCAGCCAGATGTACGTGGTGCTGGGTGGCAAGGTGGGGGTCTTCGACGGAAACAAGCAGCTTGCCGAGTTGCGCACGGGCGACATGTTCGGTGAGATGGCGTTGGTGAACCGTGAACCCCGCAGCGCCACGGTCATCGCGATGGAAGAGTCCAAGGTCTTCGTTCTCAGCGAGCACACCTTCCAGCAGTTGCTCACCAAGCGGGTGGCCATCCAGATCCTGATGAACATCATCACCACGTTGAGCACGCGCCTGAAGAATAGCAACGCGCGCCAGGGAATGTAGCGTTCCTTGACGGATTCCGGGGCTGCGCGTAGGATATTGCCAACGGTAATCGCAGCCGCCGCGCCCTCGCCCGGCGCGGGGAGGAGACTTCCATGCCACTCGCCAAATGCCCTCGCTCTGGCAAGCTCTTCGACAATAGCAAGGGGGTCGTGCATCCCAGTGTCGAGGCGGAAGAAGAGCAGGACTACAGCAAGGTGCTCGACTATCTTGCCGAGAATCCGAACGCCAAGCCGCGCGAGGTGATGCAGGAAACCGGGGTCACCGAGGAATGCATCGCGCGCATGGTGAAGTGCGGGCGCATCAAGGAGATGGACGAGGTGGCCCTGCAGAAGCAGGCGGATGAGCAGGCCGAGCGCAGCGCCGAAATCGCGCGCCGGAACCAGCAGCTCGCCGGGGAGATTGGCAGCGTTCTCCGCCATGCGCCCTCCGGCGGCGCCTTGCCTACCCTGGAGTCCGGCTCGCGCAGTGTCCGCTCCACGCTGGAATCCAAGCGGAACAAGCTCTGAACGGCACGCCGAGATATGCGCCGCCGGCGCGGATGGCGCTGGCCGTCGCGGTGCTTCTATGCCAGCTGGCGCCTGTGGCAAGCGCCCAGGACAGCCTGATCGACCGTATTCGATCCGGCATGCGCGGCATTGCCCGTGGCGTCGATTTCGTGGGGCAAAAGGCGGAAGACCTTCTCGGCCCCGGCCTTGCGCCGGGGGAGGACGCCAAGTCTCGCTTCACGGAGCAGGTGGAGTTTTCCGAGCGCTACCCCGTGGACAATGCGCCGGTGCTTGCGCTGTCCAACCAGTTCGGCGAGATTCGCATCGACACTTGGGCCGACCCCGTGGTGCAGATACAGGCCACCATCATTGTCGGGGCGGACAGTCAGGAGGTAGCAGCGGAGCTGGCGCGCGCGACGGTTATCCAGGTCAGTGGCAGCAAGGAAGTGGTCGAGGCGCACACCCAGCTTCCCGAGGTGAAGCGCGAGATGGGGCCCGTCTCCACGCGGGTGGATTACACGGTTTCGGTGCCGCGTGGCGCGAATCTGGTGCTCGACAATTTCTTCGGCGACACCTACGTGCGCGGCGCGAACGGCCTTGTGGCCATCGAGGCGCAATACGGCGCGGTGCAATTGGATGAGCTTGGCGGCCCGGTCACCGTGCGTTCGCATGGCGACTTCCCGGTGGAGGCACGCGGCCTCGCCGAGGGCGGCACCTTCGATCTGAACGGCGGCTCGGCCCGCATTCAGGGCGCGCAGGGCGCGCTTCGGGTCCACGGCTTCCGCACCAGCATCGTGCTCGAAAGCGGATCGGGCGAACAGGACATTGAGGCATCGAGCGAGAGCGGTTCCATCCGGCTGATCCTGCCCCCGGGCGCGCAGCCCGACCTGACCGCGGCCGTGCGCTATGGGAACCTGAACAGCGCCCATCCGCTGACGCGTACCCTGCAGGGGCGGCGAATTCTTGGGCGCGCGCCCTCGGAATCGCCCTTGCAGCGTATCAGCCTCGCCGCCACCTTCGGCGACATCAACATCGAGCAGGAGACTCCGCCCGGGGAAGCGCCGCCCGCCGAGGCGCCGGGTGCGAAACCCTTTACTGACGCGGTCACGCATACGCTGAATGTGCCCGAGGGCGTGACCCTGCAGCTTCAGGCGGCAAGGGGCGATATCCGCGTTGAACCGGGCGACGCGGGTGCGGCCACCGTGACCGCAACGCGCGTGGTCTGGGTCGAAAAGCCGCTTGACGCCCCAGCCGCGCTGAATGCCCTCGAAGTGCAACTGGACCAGACTCCCGAACGCTGCAACATCACGACCATCGCCACGGCCGATATGGCGCAGCTGGGCTGTGCGAACTACCAGATTCACGTCACGCTTCGCGTGCCGCCGGGCGTCGCGGTGCGGGTGAATGCCGCCGAGGGGCAGACTCGCCTCGAGCGTTTGGCGGGCGCGGCCACCATCGCCCAGACGGCGGGAAGCATCCGCGCGAGCGATTGCGGCGGACCCTTGGAACTATCCAACCAGAATGGTGAAATCGTGGTCGAGCGTTCCGGCGGTCCGGTCACCGCCTCGGCCCTCTTTGGCGACTGTGTGGTCAGCCAGGCGGCTGGCGCGCTTGACCTCCAGTGCCGCGAGGGCAAGACGATCGTGGATGGCGCCGGGGCGGGCATCATCGCTCGAAACTTCGGCGGCGACGTGCGCATCCTTGCACTCGGCGGTGTGCATGGCCCCTATGACGTGCGTGCGGAGAACGCCAGCGTTAGGCTGCTGCTCGACCCCGCCGCCGATGCCGCGCTCAACGTGGCCGCCGCCGCCGGCGAGGTGCACAGCGTGTACCCGCTTCAGGGCACCATCAGCAAAGACCGCCGGGAATTCGTGGGGCGGCTTCGCGACGGCACGCATGAAGTCCGGCTGGAAGCCGTCAACGGAAACGTGTATCTGGATTAGACGGGCTGTCTAGCTTTCCGCCTTGTGCTGCCGTGTCCCAATCGCCTCGACCACGTAGCGATTGGCGTCTGCGCGGATGATGCGAATGGGTGTTCCCGGCTCAATGAACTCTCCCCGGGTTACCACATCGTAATTGCGGCCTTCGAATCGGGCCCTGCCGGCCGGACGCAGCATGCTGGTGGCCACGCCTTCCAGGCTTTCCGCCAGCCGCTCCTGTTCTTCGGTCTGCACCACATACCCCGCATTGGCGTCCTGTTCGGTATTCAGCACCAGCCAGCCCGCCATGGGCGTGCGCGGGAAGAGTTTCCACGTGGCCAGCACCATGGCGGTAAACAGCACAAAGGTGGTGCCCATGGTCTGGGTCACGTCGGAGAGGCGGGAAAAGTCCCACTCGTATTGCGGTATCGGATTGCGAACCATCGCGAGGTAGAGCCCCGCGAGCAGACACACCAAGCCACCCGCGCCAACGAATCCGAAGCCCGGCAGCACAAAGATTTCGATGAGCAGCAGCGTGACTCCGGCGACCACCAGCGCGATGTCGAGCCAGTCGGCAAGCCCAAGCACGAGATAGGACCCAAAGAAGAGCGCGAGGCAGGCGGCACCCACGATGCCGGGAAGCCCGAAACCTGGCGTCCGTATCTCAAGGTAGAGCCCGCCGATGCCCAGCATCAGCAGCAGGCCGGCGATCATCGGGCTGGTCAGCCAGGCGAATATCGCCTCGGGCAGCGTGGGTACGATGAAGTGCTTCTTCGCATCGATGTTGTAGTACAAGAGCAACTGGTCGACGTTCTCGGCCTTGATGGGGGAAAGCCGGTAGCGCAGCGCCTCGTCAGTCGTGAGGGTCAAGAGCTTGTCGCCCGTGCAGATGAGCTCCGCGCCCGCGGGCAGTTCCGCTGGTGGCGGCGCTGGCGGCTTCTCTTCCTCGGGCTCTGGCTCCACAGGAGGCACTGGCGGTTCGCCCACTAACTCCCGCACGATATCGGGCAGCGTGCGCGGTTGTGTGGGTTGCGGAGGCTGCGCCTGCATCAGGTTCATGAGCGCGCCCGTCGCGGGAGCCGCCTGCGCCACGCCCAGCGGCGCAACCACGGCGGGCTTGTCCTCCTCGCCACTCTCGGTAAATGTGTCGCTCACCACTCCGTCCACCACCTTG
>JBJOID010000360.1:0-13742 GCA_046047315.1 Candidatus Hydrogenedentota bacterium
GAGGAAAAGCAGCGGAATCGCGGCGGTGTTCAGCAATACGCCCAGCACGCGAATAGAGTAGACCGATGACCCTATCCACTGTGCCCAGTAGTATTCGAGCACGTAGTACGCCGGAACCAGGCTCCACCCCATCTGGAACTGATGGCGGATGAAGGACAGGAAATCCGGCTCATGCAGCCACGCAAGGCTTAGTGCCTCATCAAACCAGATGGACTGCTCGCCCAGCCGGTGCATCCGCAGTGCAAATCCAAGCAGCACGATCAGTCCGAGGCAGGCCCACACACCCCTGGATTGCGCTTGCCTCGCAAGCGCAGGCGCGCCATCGGCCTCGACCGAATTCCCCCCGGCGGTTATGCCACCCTGACACTGCTCCGTCATGCCTGTCTCCGTCTCGCATTGCATGCTTGATTGTAGCGGGTCTGGCCAGGCTAACGTTTCCAACGGCTGGTAATATGCTCGCGAAGACCGGAGCATGCGAGTTCCGCCTGCCGGTCCATGGCGCGCACGTAAAGGTGGCAGATGTCCGCGAAGCAGTCGCGCCCACACGCCATGCCTTCGGCCACGGGAACATACAACAGATCCCGCTCATCGCAAAGGCGGCGGACTTCGCGGTTGTATAACTCAACCAGTCCCACGTAAGTCCGGGCGTTGATGGGCCAGTTCAACAACCTGCGGATTTGAAGGTCGAAGAAGTCAGATTCCTCAGGCGGCAGATGCTCGACATCCGGCGCCGCGAAGCTGCAAATCGCGAATTCCACCCCTGCCTCCATGGCCTGGTCTGCCATGGCCCGCATGTTGGATAGCGTCGTGCGATTCAGGAACTCGCGCGTCTCGTCCTCGCCCGGCAACAAGGCCGCGTTAAAGTATCGCAGCGCAAAACGAGACTTGCGCAGCAGGTTCCTGGCCGACTTTAGCGGCGTGCGCAGCCAACCCTCCGATGCGAGGAGCACGGGCAGTTCGCTGGTCACATCGTTCACGAAGTTGTAATGCAGAATGAGGTCCGATTCCAGCGCGAGATAATCTGGAAAACGTTCCAGTTCTCCACGCGACGTCATGGCCATGACCCCGCAGTTGATCACCTCGATGCCATCCGTCCCGAAATGCTCGCGCAGACGCCGCTCCAGCAGGTTCGGGTAGGTCAATTCGTTGCGTGGCCCGAGAGCGGTGGTCGAACCGCCGATGCAAGCGATACGGTAAACCCCCTCGGGCTTCGGAAGAGTCACCTCCTCGTCCCGGAAACCCAGGCTGTTGGTGTAAAACTCGTTCATGTTCCGCGCGTCCCCGCGGTAGGTGTTCGGCCGCAATCGCAGGGCCATGGTCTCGAACTGAGAGTCCCCAGCGAAAACCAGCACCTCGGAGTCCGGCGCGTCCGGCCGCAGTCGAGAGAAGGTGAACTCGAACATGTGCGCCCGATGACCCAAGTCAATCGGGTATTCCCGAGATAACGAACTGCCCGAAGTGGCCACCGTCTGAACCGCCGCTTCCGCATCCGGCCCCATGCCGGCGCCCAGTGCATCCCCAAGCGGCGCGCCGGGCTTCAGTAGCGCCGCAAGCAGAAGCATGTGCTCCGGACGCGACGGGGTATAGACCTGGAGTATGCGGCCGTCCTGTGCGCAACGCAGCGCAAGCTCGCCTCGTGCTTCCGCAACTTGCCGCCGGTCCGGCTCGCTCAATTCCGCAAAGCCCGTCCACTCCGGCACATCGGGCTTCGGGCCAATCCCGGTCGCCGCCGCGGACGCCTCAATGATCGGCATATCCCGCATCACCCCCTCCTCCGTCCAGACCATCGCAAGCTCCCCCGCCCTGCGCGCCCGCTTTTCGAAGGCCAGCGACTCCCACAATTCAAGCGCCACCGCGATTGCGATAAGCCAGAACGCCGCCACGGCCATCGCAAAGAGCCACTTGCCCGTCTTCCTCATGAGCACGCTATCCCACGCCACGCCGCATAGCGCCCTTGCTCCCGCGCGTTGGCAAGCCTCTCCCGTTTCTTAGTCGGATGGCCATGCTTGGGATGGGCATTCCCAGATCGGCCGCGGAAAAAAGTGCTGTAAACGGCTTGCCAAGCCGCTACAAAATAAGAACGCCAAGCATGTCCCTGCTTGGCTGTGGCTGGCACGGTGTTCAGCGTGGCCTCGTGGAAAGTCGATGAGGGTTCCAAGGTGGTGGCCAGTTCGCCAGACAACACGTAAAACGTAATCATGGGCGACACCGTGGAAAGAATGGTCGGGGTGAGAGGATTTGAACCTCCGATCTCCACGTCCCGAACGTGGCGCCTTACCGGACTAGGCCACACCCCGAGGGCCGCCAAGTGTAACCAACACACGTGAAGCGTTGCAAGAAATCTTTGCGGTGCCGTCGTGCCGTTCGGCAGCACTCCCGCACGTGGATTGATCCGAATAGAATGAGGGTATAGGTTGTATCCCTCGCAGTTGGCAAGATGCGCATCGCGCGCAAGGAGGGTGCAACATGGCCGCAGGTAAACCGGAATTCGTGGGCGGTGTTGGCGGGCCGCCGCGCCTGCCGGTGATTCGCATGGGAGCCGGAGCGGGCTGCCTGGCCATGGTCCTGCTCATCGCCGCGCTGCTGGGCGGGCTCTACTTCGCCTTCCTCGACTACGTGGGCCCCAACGAGTACGGCATCATGGAAGTCCAGATGGGCATCAACCGGGGCATTCAGCCCGAGGTCTACCCCCCGGGCTACTCCCTGGTCATCCCCTTTGCGCAGATCATGCACAAGCTGCCGCGCCAGGTGCAGGTGCTGGAGCTCACCCAGCTCAACGCCGACACCAAGCCCCACACTGCGGCGCTGGAATCCGAAAGCGTGCATCACGACGCACCCGCCAAGATTCAGACCTCAGACGGCTTCTACGTGGATGTTGACGTGAGCTTCCTCTACCGGATTACCGACGCGCACAAGGCATTCCTCGAGTATGGCGGCGGACAAGGTTACCTGCTCGCGGGCGTCTTGCCGCGCGCCGAGCCGGTGCTCAAGCAGGCCCTGGGCGAACTGACCACAGAAGAGTTCTATCAGGCCCCGCTGCGCGTGGAGCGCACCGAGGCGGCCAAGGCCCTGCTGAATCAGGAGCTCAACGACCACGGCATCGTCGTCGAACAGGTGCTCGTGCGCTACTTCAAATACACCGACCGCATCCAGCAGAACATCGAGGAGAAGAAGCTGCAGGACCAGCTCGTCTTCACCAACCAGTCCAAGCGCAAGGCCGCCGAAGCCGAGCAGAGTCTGCGCCGCGTGGAAACCGAAGGACAGGCGCAGGTGCTCGTGACCCTCGAGGAAGGCAAGGCCTACCAGGTGAAGAAAGAGGCGGAGAAAGACCTCTACGTTCGCGCGCGCGAGGCGGAAGCAAACCTGCTGGTGGAGCTCGCCGAGGCCGAACGCTCGCGCTTGCGCAACGAGGCCCTCCAGCAACTCGGCTCGGACCGCTACGTGGCCATGGAAATGGCCGACGTGCTCCAGGGGCTTGAGTTCATCGTGCTGCCCGTGGGTGGGGAAAACGACGTGAACCCGCTTGAGTTGGATTCCCTGCTCGACGTCTTCGGCGTCAACGTCGGCGCGGACGTCGCGGTGCCCCCGGCCGCCGCCACCACCAACCCCCGCATCGAGCAGTTGTTCAAGGGCGCGGAGGAAGCGGTCGAAGCGGGCAAGCAGGTGTCGGCGGAACCCCCGCCCGATTTCCTCGCCGAGCCCACGCTGGAATCTGAAGACGTGACCGAGGAGGACGCCCAATGAAGGCAATAAACCTGAGCCTTAGAGTCTCCCTGTTTGCCCTGCTGACCGTGTCGCTGAGCGGTTGCATCGTGCCCATGCCCTATCGCACCGGCCCCACCGAGGTAGGCGTCCGCACGGTGAAGTGGTCCGTGCTTGGCGAACGCGGCGTCGAGGATAAGGTCTATGAACCCGGCACCACGCACTGGTTCGTCCCCTTCTTCACCGACTGGCATACCTTCGACACCCGGCTGCAAAACCTGGAGATGACCAGCGTGATGAGCCGAAGCGAGCGCATGGGCCGCGACGACCTGCTCTTCAAGACCGTCGACGGCAACGACATCAGCCTCGACCTCATCATCTCCTACAAGATCGACAAAGCCAAGGCGCCGTTGATTCTCCAGACCGTCGCCACCTCCGACGAGGAACTGCGGGAAAACATCGTGCGCACGATCACCCGCAGCAAGCCGCGCGACATCTTCGGCGAGTTGAACACAGAGGAGTTCTACATCGCCGAGAACCGCACCGAGAAATCAGCGGAAGTGCAGCGCATCCTGAACGAAATACTCGCACCCTACGGCGTAGAGGTAACGCAGGTCGGCACGCGCGACTACCGATTCAACCCCGCCTACCAGGAAGCCATCGAGGAGAAGAAGGTGGCCGATCAGGAAGCGGAGAAACTCAAGTCCGAGACCCGGGCGACGCAGGAGAAATTCCTCACCGAGGTGGAGAAGGCCAAGGCCGAGAACGCCAAGATACAGGAACAGGCCGACGGTGAGTACCGCCGCGCGGTTATCGAAGCCGACGCGTTCTTCGAGCAGCAGAAAAGCATCGCGCAGGCGGTCATTGCGGAAGCCAAGGCCGAGGCCGAGGCCATCCGCGAGATGAACGCCGCCCTGGCTGGAAGCGGCGGCGAGGCCATGGTCAAGCTCAAGCTCGCCGAGGCCCTCAAGCAGAAGCGCATCCTGATGCTGCCGGTGGGTGGAAACAACGGCATGGACATCCGCTCGACCAACATCAACGACTTGCTCAGCACCCTCGGGATACAACAGCTGGCGCAGCCGAAACCCTAACCCTGGCGCGGTAGAAAGCGGCTGGCGCCGGGGATGAACTTGCGCAGCTGGCTCCGGTCCGATTGGTTTAACCCGGGCAGGAACCAGGCGGCGACGGCGAACCCAACGCTGTATAGGCCGCCGGTGACGAGGCAGGCCACGAGGCCTTCCCAACGGCTCTCGGGTTGCGGCAGTCCCACGGCGAACCACAGCGCGTGCGCCGCCCAGGCCAGCCCAAGGCTGGCGGCCATGAGCGGCAACATGCGGTTGAACGGCGAAAGCCGGGCCACCCCAAAGAAGCGGTTCGCCATGAGGATGAACACCAGCGACCCCGCGCTCAAGGCGAGCGGCCAGGTGAGCAGCAGCTCCGCCCGGAAGGAATGCTCGTCGATGGTGCTGGTGTCGCCATAGAGTTGCAACAGCGGATAAAAGGAACCAAGGAACAGCACGAAGATCAGCGCCTGGTAAATCACTTCCCGCATGGGCATGCCGGCCCCGCGCAACATGCTCGAGCCGGGCCCCGTCAGGGCGTGGATGGCGTTGGCCACGGCCACCCACCGAAGCACCCACACCGAGATGGGATCGTACTGCTCGTCCATCACGAAGCGCATCACGAAGTCGGGGTTCATGGAAATGTAGCCAAAGATGTAGGCGCTGATGAGGGCGGTGAAGCGCTGCGCCGTGTCATATACATGCGCGGCCTTGGCGGTGTCCTGTCGCGAAAGCAGCTCCGCGCTCGCGGGGGCGAGCGCCCCGAAGCCCTGCCGAGCCACCCCCTGGGCGCGGTCCGCCACCCGCTGCGCGATGGCGTAAAGTCCCACCAGGGCCTCCGATCCGAACTTCATGAAGACCACGATGTCCAGCGTGGAGACGACGAGCGCAACGATCCCCAGCAACTGCATGCGGCTGCCGAGATTGAGCATCTCCTTGAAGTAGCCCCACTCCGCGCGCCACGGCGCGATCCGAAGTTCGGGCAATGCGCGATGGGCAAAATAGGCCGTCGTCAGGCCGCTGAGAATTACACCCGCCATGTAGACCAGCATCACCGTGCGCAGGCCGTGCCCGAGATAGAGGAAATAAAAGGTCAGACCAACCTCGAACGTAAGCACCGATACCCGGCAGTAATTCACCACGTAAAGCCGCTGGATGCCAGTGAGCAGCGCAGGGTAGGCGTTGAACGCGATGTTGAAGGCGCTGGTCAGGCCGATGCCCGTCACCACGAAACGCGCCTCGTCGCGGCGCTCGCTGCTGATGTTGAAGAAGTCCACCGCCTGATCGGTGAACAGCAGTAGAATGGCGGCCACCAACACCGCGAAGGAGACCGCGACCGCCATCCCCGTGCTGATGAGCCCGCTCAACCGCTCGTGGTCGCGGTGGGCGCTGTACTCTGCCGTGTACTTGACGAACGCGTTCGAGATGCCGAAGTTGTAGATCGTGAAGTAACTGGTCACCGAGAAGGCGAAAACCCAGAGCCCATAGCCTTCCGGGGCAAGGTAATGGAAAAGCACCAGCATCCGGGTGACGTTGAGCAGTTGCCCCCAGAAAAACGTAACCAAGGCCGAGCGCGTGTTACGCCGGATTTTAGCCCCAAGGCTTTCTTCCAATGACCCCTAAGCTCCCCAAAGGATGCGGCAAGGCGGGAATCATACACCCGTCCCCCTCTGCAATGCGCGGTGGCGCTCAGCCCAGGCCGTGGTGGCTGGACTCCTTCACCAGCTGCTCGTCGTTCTCGATGGGAAACGCACCGGGATATCGCACGTACTCGACATGTCCATCCATGTAGAGCACATTGCTGCCGCCGGGCAGGTGGTTGAACACCCCTATCGCACCACCGGAATCATCAAATTCGTTGCTCCCCAAGGTGTCCCACATCACCGGCAAGCGAGACTGGGCCTGCGCGGAAGCCGCTGGATTGTTGATGTCCGTGATGAGGAACCGCTCAATCCCCTCGCGCAGCCGCAGCACCGCGTCGCGCCCGGCGGAGCCGGTGGCCTCTGGGGGAGCGGGCACCCACACGGGCCAGGGCGCGGCCGAAGCCAGCGGCAGGTCGTCGTCGTAGGACTTCAACCGCACAAGCCCAAGCTGGCTGATGGCCGCCTGCCCCAGGATGGGCCCAATCGTGGAGGCCCCCCAGAATCCATAGAACTCGCTGACGTTGGTGGCGACATAACCCCGGTAGATATAGGACCGTGCAAGCTCCGCCGAGAGGTAGTAATCCAGAGAGACCAGATCCGCTGCGACGCGGGCGGTCTCCTGCCATGCCTCGAAATCAATCGCGCCGGCGGGCACCCGCGGCAGCACGCTCGCCCAGCCGGGGTCGATGCCCGCATCGGAAGGGCACTGCGCCACGCCGGTGTCCGCAAGGTACTCGGGATAGATCGCCGCCGCATGCGGGGCATTCCAAAGCGGGCTCGATCGCAGATCCGCGCGAAGGCTCGAGTAGGGCGCCATCGGCGGATACTTTCCTCCGCGCGACTCCCCCGCATACATGCGAAACACCAGGCCAAACTGCTTGAGGTTGTTCTGGCAGGAAGCGCGCCGGGCGGCCTCGCGGGCGCGCGCCAGCGCGGGAAGCAGAATCGCCGCGAGCACGCCTATGATGGCGATCACCACCAGCAATTCAATCAGCGTGAAACCACGCCGGCCATCAGGGGCGAAGCGCGGGCGCATGGCTCAGTTGGTTTCGGCGTTCGCTGCAAGCCGGGCGGAGGAATACTCTTCCGCCTTGTGACGGATGATCTTGCCTTCCACCATGTAGATCACTTCCTCGGCAATGTTCGAGGCAAGGTCGGCCGCGCGCTCCAGATGGCGCGATATGCTGAGCAGGTGAATCAAAGACTCCAAGTCCTCGGGATTCTTCAGAATCGCCTTCTGGATCTGGATGTACATGTCGCGGTTGATGGTGTCGACTTCCTCGTCGGAAACACATACTTCCAACGCCTGCACCACGTCGCCCCGCACCAGCGAGTCGAGGCTGCGCTGCAACATCCGCTGCGACTTGGCCGCCATCGACTTGAAGTCGAGCACGGCCTTCGGAGGGGCATGGCGCGCCAGAAATGACGCGCGCTCGGCGATGTTCACCGAAATATCCCCCACCCGCTCGAGGTCGTTGTTGATCTTCAGCACGGCGACAATGAACCGCAGATCGGCCGCGACGGGCTGATAGAGCGCCAGCAGCTTGAGACACTCTTCCTCGATGTCCACCTCGAGGTCGTCTATCCGGCTGTCGTCCTCAATCACCTGCTGGGCCAAGGCTTCATCGCGTTCATTCAGCGCACGCATCGCTTCGCGCAGACTTTCTTCCACGAGCGTTCCCAGTGAAAGAACGCTCTCCTTCAGTAATTCAAAGGCGCGCTGCGCGTGGACCGACATCGAATACCCTCTTAGCCAAACCGGCCCGTGATGTAGTCTTCGGTCTGCTTCTTCTTCGGCGACACGAAGATCTGCTCCGTCTCGCCATATTCTATCAGATTTCCTTCATATAAGAAAGCGGTGAAATCTGATATTCGGCTGGCCTGCTGCATGTTGTGCGTAACAATCACGATGGTGTAATCCTTCCGCAGGTCCACCATCAGGTCCTCAATCCACGCGGTGGAGCGCGGGTCCAGGGCCGACGTGGGCTCGTCCATCAGCAGGATATCGGGGTCCACGGCCAGCGCCCGAGCGATGCACAGGCGTTGCTGCTGGCCGCCGGACAACGCCAGCGCCGACTGGCTCAGCCGGTCCTTCACCTCGTCCCACAGCGCCGCGCGCTGCAGGCTGCGCTCCACGATCTCCGCCAGCATCCCCCGGTTGCGCACGCCGTGCACGCGGGGCCCGTAGGCCACGTTGTCGAAGATGGACTTCGGAAAGGGATTCGGCTTCTGGAACACCATCCCCACGCGCTTGCGCAAGTCGTCCACATGCGCGGTGGGACTGTGGATGTTGCGGCCGTCGATGAGGATTTCACCCCGGTGGGTCACCCCCTCGATGATGTCGTTCATCCGGTTGAGGGAGCGCAGCAGCGTGGACTTGCCGCAGCCGCTGGGCCCGATCAGCGCCGTTATGCGGCACCGCGGCATCTCCATGGAGACGTCGAACAACGCCTGCACCCCGGCATAGAACACCGAAAGGTTCTTCACCGCAATCTTGGTGACCGCGGTCGTCGTATCGTTGGAGTGGGATATCACCATTTGTACTTCTTTCGGAATCGATAGCGCAGCAAGATCGCGCAGAGGTTGAGTCCCAGCACCAGCAGCAGCAGCACCAGCGCGGTGCCATACTGGTTGCCCCGCACCGCCTCCGGGTCGGGGCTCTGCGTCGCCAGAATGTAGAGATGATACGGCAGCGCCATCGCCTGGTCATACACCGACTGCGGCAGGCTCGGCAGGAAGAACGCGGCCACCGTGAGCAGGATGGGAGCCGTCTCCCCCGCCGCGCGCCCGACCGCCAACACCGAGCCCGTCACCATGCCGGGCACCGCATAGGGCAGCACGTTGCGCGAGATGGTGTGCCATTGCGACGCGCCAAGCGCCAGGCTGCCCTCGCGCTGGCTGCGAGGCACCGCGCGCAACGACTCCTCGCTCGCCACGATCACCGTGGGCAGCACCATGCAGGCCAGCGTCAGGCAGCCCGCAAGGATGGAGGCCCCGAATCCAAGGAAGATCACGAAGAGCCCCAGCCCGAATAGGCCATACACAATCGACGGAATGCCGGCCAGCGTGACGATGGCGAGGCGGATGATCCGGGTGAACCGGCCCTGGCTGGCATATTCGGACAGGTAGACCGCGCAGGCCATTCCCAGCGGCAAGGCCACCAGCATCGTGCCGAGCACGAGGTAGAGCGTGCCCACGATGGCGGGCATGATGCCGCCCTCCGCCCCGCTCTTCCGAGGCGCTTCCGACAGGAAGCTCCACGACAACGCGCCAATGCCGTTCCAGATGATATGCAGGATGATGTAGGCCACGGCCGCCACCACCATGTACGTGAGGATGCGCAGCGCCCACTCCGCCGCGAGGTTCTTTCCAGCGCCCGGGTTCATTGCCGCGCTCCGTAGCGCTTGAAGGCCTGAAGCGCGAGAATGTTCAACACGAAGGTAATGATGAGCAGCAGGATGCCCACGCAGAACAGCGCGCTGTAGTGCGTGCCGCCAAAGGTCACCTCGCCCATCTCCGCCGCCACCGTCGCCGTCATCGTGCGCACTGGCTGAAAGGGCGACAGCGTGATGCGCGCCGTGTTTCCCGTCACCATCAACACGGCCATCGTCTCGCCAATGATGCGGCCAAAGCCAAGCATCACCGCCGCCGTAATGCCGGGTATCGCGGCGGGAATGACCACCCGCCAAATCGTCTGCTGCTGCCCCGCCCCGAGGGCAAGGGAGGCATCGCGATAGGAACGCGGCACCGCACGGATGGCGTCCTCGGAGATCGAGATGATGGTGGGTATCGCCATCAGCGCCAGCACCACCGCGCCCGACAGCGCATTCAGCGTTACCGAAAGCCCGAAGATCTCCTTGATCGCGGGCGCCACCACCACCAAACCGAAGAAGCCCAGCACCACCGAAGGGATGCCCGCCAGCAACTCGATGAAGGGCTTGAGTATTTCGCGCTCGAAAGGACGCGCCACCTCGGCAATATAGACCGCACCCGCAATGCCGAAGGGGATCGCCATCAAGCCCGCCAGCAGCGTGACCAGGCCGGTGCCGGCCAGCAGCGGCAACACCCCGAACGAGGCGCCCTGGAAGGCGACCGGCCGCCACGTGCTGTTGAACAGCGCCCCCAGCCCGGGGTCGCGCAGGAAAGGCGCCGCCTCGCGGAACATGAAGACAAAAATCAATAGCACGATCAGAATCGTCGCGGTGGCCATTCCCGTGAACAGCCACCGAAAAAATTTGTCATGGATGCGTGTCGTGGTCATCGCGCGCGTCAGACGGGGACGTAGCCGGTTTCAGCCGCGATGGCCTGCCCTTCCGGGCTCAGGCAGAACTCGACAAACGACTTGGCGATATCCGGGGCGTTGCCCGTGACGAAAAGGTACAACGGACGGGCAATGCTGTACTCGCCCGACTTCACGCTCGCCACGCTTGGCAGCACTGCTGGCGCGGCCGCGTCGGCCTTCACCGCGATCTCCTTGATGCGGTCCTTCGCGCTTTCCGCGTAGCCCAGCCCGACATATCCAACGTTGCCCTTGTCCGCCGCGACCGACTGCACAATGGCCGAGGTGGCCGGAAGCAGCATGGTGGACGGACCATAGTTCTTTTTCTTCAGCACATGCTCCTGGAAGAACACGAAGGTGCCGGAGCTCGACTCGCGCGACACCGCCTGGATCGGCATGTCGGGACCGCCCACCTGCTGCCAGTTCGTGTACTCCCCGGTGAATATCTTCTCGATGTCCTCCAGCGTCAACTCGTTCACCGGGTTCTCCGGATGCACCACCACGGACAGGCCGTCGAGCGCGACGGTGGTCTCGGTGAAGGGAATGCCCGCGGCAGCCGCCTGCGCGCGTTCATCCTCGGACAAATCGCGCGAAGCCATGCAGATGTCCGTGGTGCCATTCAGCAAGGCCGCAATACCCGTGCCCGAACCGCCGCCCGTCACTGACACCTGCTGCTCCGGGTGGGCGGTCATGTAGGCTTCGGCCCAGTCGCTCACCAAATGCACCATCGTGTCCGATCCCTTAATCGAGATCGCGAGTCCAGCTGCCTGCTGCGCGGCACTGTCTCCCGCCGACTGCGGCCGCGAGCATCCCGCGAGGACAGCCGCCGCCAACGCCACGGACAAACCGCAACGCGCCATGTTTCCAATCATCGAATTCATCATTGCATCGTTCCTTCTTTGAATTGCCCCGGCTCCGGCGGACCGGCCGCGAGGCCGCTAAATCACCAGTTGAAGTTGATCCCTTATGGGGTCGGGCCCGGGCAAAATAATCCGGAAAACGCTTCCGGACCCCGGCTTGCTTTCCACCTCGACGCGGCCCGCATGCGCCTGCGCAATGTGCTTCACAATCGCAAGACCGAGACCGGTCCCCCCCACTTCCCGGCTGCGGGCCTTGTCCACCCGGTAGAAGCGCTCGAAGAGCCGGGGCAAATGCTCCGCCGGAATGCCGCAACCCTGGTCCTGCACCGACACAACCACCTGCCCCTCCACCGCTGCGGCCTTCACCCGCACCTCGCTGCCGGGCTCGCTGTACTTCACGGCATTGTCAATCAGATTCGTCACGCCCTGTTCCAGCAGGGCCGCGCTGATCCGCGCCTTCAGCGTGGGCGGGCACTCCATCGCCAGCGCGATCCCCTTGGCCTCGGCGCCATTCGCGCAGAGCTGCACCGCGCTTTGCAGCACCGGCAGCAGCGCCCCCTGCGCGAGGATGCCCTCAGCCATGCTTTCGTCCTGCTCCAGCCGGGACAGGGTGAGCAAATCCTCGATGATGGCGTTCAGCCGGTCCGCCTGCCGCGCGACAATCTCCAGGAAGCGGCGCGCGTCCGCGGGCTCGTCCAGGGCCCCGTCCAGCAGGGTCTCCACGAAACCCTTGATGGACGTGATCGGCGTGCGCAACTCGTGCGAAACATTGGCGACAAAGTCGCTCCGCACGCGCTCCAGACGACGCAGGTCGGACACGTCGTCGAAGACCAGCAGCGCGCCGATAACCTGCCCGGATGCGTCGCGCAGGCTCACCGAGTGGACCTGAAGCGCCATGTCGCGCGCGCCGTTGGAAACCCTTATCTCGCGGTTCAGCGGCGTGGCGTGTGCGATGGTCTCGCGGATGAGTTCCAGCACCTGCGCATTGCGGAAGGCATGCTGGATGTTCTTCCCCTCCACTGCCGCGGCATGCACCCCGAACAACGCGGACGCCGCCCGGTTCATCGTGATGATTCGCTGTTCCGCGTCCACCGCCACCACACCCTCGACCATGCTCGACAGAATCGCCTCGCGCTCGTTGCGCTGTTCCACCGCCGTGCGGATGCGCTCGTCAAGCTGCCGCGCCATCCGGTTCATCGCCTCCGCCAGCTCCGCCATCTCCTGAGATTCGGGCAGCGGCATGGGCTGGCCAAGATCGCCCGACGCGAATCGAATCGCGCCGCGCTTCATTTTCTCAATGGGATCAATCAGCCGGTGCGCCACGCGCCAGCTCACCAGCGCCACCCCCACCGTCACGATGGCCCCGCCTATCAACAGCCGCAGGTAAATCGTGCGCACGGCCGCTTCTATCGCCGCCAGCGACTGACCCACCTGCACCACCCCCAGCGTCTCGCCGTCATCCTTGATGGCCAGCGCCGTGTACATCAGCGTCTCGCCGCTGAGATCATTGCGGCGCTGCACGAAGAGCGGTTGGTCCGCCAGCGCCGCGGCCACCTCGGGAAGTTGCGACAGCCGCTCCGGGCGCGGCTCGCGCGTCAACGAGGATCCCAGCAGCCGCTCGTCCGCGGCAAGCACATGGATGTTCGCCTGCGTGGTTTCACCCAGCAGCGCACACAGGGCGTCCACCGCCGCGTCGTCGCCCCGGCGAATCGGCTCGGCAAAGCGCGACGCCAGCAGCACCGCCCGCGCCTTGAGGTCTTCCTCGAATTGCCCCATCAGGTGAGAGCGCACGGTCTGGGTGCTGAACAGCGTCACCGCGAGCAGGGCCGCCAGCGCGACCAGCAAAAACGCGGGAAAGAACTGCCATATCAGGCGGTAACGCGACACGCTCAGTTCTGCTCCCTGAACCGGTACCCAACCCCGCGAACGGTCTCAATGTACGAGCCCGCCTCACCCAGCTTCTTGCGCAGTCCCACAATCTGCACATCCACCGACCGGTCCGTCACGGCGTGGTCCTGGCCATGCACGGCGTCGACAATCTGGTAGCGCGTGAACACCCAGCCGGGGCGGCGCGCAAGGTAGTGCAGTATACGAAATTCGGTGTGGGTCAAGTCGATCTTCTGGCCCGCAAGGCTCACCTCGTGGCGTCCCGGATGGATCAGCAAATCGTGGATTTCGATGATGTCGTCCTCGCCCG
>JBJOID010000361.1:0-28030 GCA_046047315.1 Candidatus Hydrogenedentota bacterium
GCGCATGGACGGAGACCGACGCCAATGTGGAAGCGCTGGCCACGGCGCTGAACGACCGCCCGGCGGAGACGCGCGACCAGGACCTTGACATGACGCTGGTGGATGGCGACTTTGCGGGCCTTACCGTGACGGCGCTGCATCTGCGCGAGGGCATTGAGCGTTTCCTGATTACGGACATCAACAGAGCGGCAGCAAGCGCCAAAGCCCAGAGCGAGATTCCCGTGATGTGGGACCATGCCAGCACGCAGGACGGCGCGCCCGATCCCACCGACTTCAACCACATCCCCGGTGGCTCCAACATCCTCTATCTCGACGGGCACGTGGGCTACGTCCGCTATCCCGCCACGAGCGGCGATTCGGAGTGGCCCCTCAGCGAACCCGTGGTGCGCGACGCGTGGTCGCCCGCGCATTAAGAAGGGAACACGACATGAAAGCATGGATACTGACGGTTGCCATTCTTCTGGCGGGCACGGCGCACGCGCATGGGTTTTGGGTCAACTTGTCGCAATATGCGATTGACCTGGAGAACCCTTCGCATGGGTCGCCCGGGCTGCGGGCCTTTATCGGTTTCGGGCACTACTATCCTTCGGACGAGCCGGTCAAGCTGGAGGAGGTGACGCGGTATGAGCTGGTGAAGCCCGGCGGCGAGCGGAGTGCGTTGAGACCGCTGGGAGCGGGCTATCTTGTGGCGGAAGTGAAGCCGGAGCAGGCGGGGCCACATGTCGTGGCCGCGCGGTATTACTCGCACTTCTTCACGATGTACAAGGAAAACGGCGAGACGAAGTATGCGACGGAGCCGAAGAGCGGCATCGAGAACGTGCGGCTGAGCCATCACTACGACGTGTTCGGCAAGGCGCTGCTGGCTGTGGGCGACACGGCGGAAGGGGACTTTACCCAGCCGCTGGGGGACGACTTCGAAATCGTGCCCCAACGAAACCCGCGCAGCCTGGCCGGTGTGCCCGCGGAACAGCGCGCGCTTACGGTGACAGTGCTGCACAAGGGACAACCTGCACTCGGAGCGGACATTCGCGCCACGTACCTGGGTTATTCGTCGAAGGGCGACTTCGCGGTGGAGACACAGACGAACGAGTCCGGCGAGGCGGTGATTCCGCTGAAGCATCCCGGGCCGTGGGTGGTGCTGGCGCACAAGGCCGAGCCTGCCACCGGCGACATGGCGGAGAAGACCGACGAGATGCACTATGAGGCGTCGCTGACCTTCTCGGTGGAATAGTCTTCGAATCATCCAAAGCCGCCGTCTCCGCGCCGCGCGGGGGCGGCGGCTGCGCTTTCGGGGACAGGACTAGGCCGAGAGGACGCGGTTGCGGCCCTGCTGCTTGGCGCTATAAAGGCGTTCGTCGGCGCGCTGGATAAGGGTCATGGTTCCCTGATCGGCGGGCAGCATCTCGGCGACACCGGCGCTGAAGGTGACTTGGAAAGCGTCTCCGTGCTGGCCGGTGAAACTCAGCTCCCGGACCATTTCGCGCAGGCGGTCGATGATGATGGCGGCGGCGTGCTCGGTGGTGCCGGGAAGGATGAGGGCGAATTCCTCGCCGCCAAAGCGCCCGGTCATGTCGGTGACGCGGCGATTCTGCTCGAGCAGACGCGCCACCCGCTTCAGCACGGCGTCTCCCGCGGCGTGGCCGTGGGTGTCGTTAACCTGCTTGAAGTGGTCGATGTCGATGAGGGCGATACAGAAAGGCGGGCCGCCACGGCGGAAGCGTTCGATCTCTTCGTGGAGGCGCTTGTCGAGGGCGCGTCGGTTGGGCACCTGCGTGAGGAAGTCGAGCGTGGCGTCGAGTGCGAGTTCTTCCATGCGCTTCTGCTGCTCGCTGATGGTGCGGTTGGCGACTTCGAGCTGTTGCCGGTAGGACTCGTTGGCGCGCCGCATGGCATCCACTTCGCTCAGGAGCAGTTGCTCGACGTCACGAATCGAGCGCATGTTGCCGGCCTTCTGGAGGGCGTCGCGATGCTGTTCGAGGTTGTGGCCGTATTGGCGCGCGTCGCGGGCAAAAGTCTCGACCCGGCCCGAGAGGGTCTGGAGCATGTCCTCCATTAACTGGCGCGAGCGTTGCACCGCCAGGGCATCCTGCGCCTTCTCACTGGATGTGGAGTCGGGAACGGGCGGCAACTTCCACGGGCGGCTGTAGACCACGTAGGCCAGGCCCAGCGTGATCAGGCAGAGCGGCAGGAAGATGAGAATAAGAATGGTCTGAAGCACGCCTGATTTTCCGGAGGTCGGCGAAGGAACCGCGCGTCAACTCTACTGTATATAGCCCAATGCGCGCAAAGCATCGAGGTCGTCCTCGGTGAGTTCCCGCACTTCGTCGTCGCGACGCGGAGAGACGGCGTTCCACGTTTGCAGGTGACGCAGCAGTGCATCGGCACGGTCGCGCTCGACGGCATAGGCGCTGCGGTGCTCCTTGGGGTCGGCAGCCAAATCGAAGAGCTCGACCTGGTTCCCATCGACGATGAGCTTCCAGTTCTTTTCCATGACCGCCTGCACGTCGGGCGGCATGTTGGCCATGTCTTCACGCACGCCCGGCAGGGCAATGGCCGCGCCGCCATAGGCTTCGATGATGCGGATGCGGTCCATGGCCGGGGGAGTGTCGATGAGATCAACGCCGTGCGCTCCCTCGAGGGCGGGCAAACCGGCGAGCCCAAGCAGCGTGGGGCCGACATCGCAGCCGCGGGCGGGCACAGCGCTGCGTCCGGGCGCGGCCTGCGGGGCGCGGATCATGAGGGGAATGTGGACGCTGGGCTGGTTCAGGCGGCGGCCATGGCCAAGATAGCCGTGCTCGTAGAGGCTCTCCCCGTGGTCCGCCACGAACAGGATGATGGTGTTTTCCGGCAGGGCGTCGAGCAGGCGGCCGATGTGGTGATCCGTGTAGCGAATCTCGGAGTCGTACTGCACGCGCACCTTGTCGGCGCGGTCAAGCCGCCAAGGACGCTGTGCGGAAGGATTGAAGTCGTCGCGGAAGGTGTAGGGCGCGTGCGGGTCGGTGAAGTGGGCCCAACCGAAGAAGGGCTTGGCGGGGTCGCGCTCGGCCAGCAGCCTCAGGGCGATGTCGGCCACCTCGTCGGCAGGACGCTCCGACTTGATGGCGCCCCAGCGTCCCTTGTGGAAATTATCGTCATAGATGTCGAAGCCGCGATTGGCGCGGGAGAGATCGGCCTTGAGGGTCCAGTTGCTCTGCACGCACCAGGTGGCGTAGCCGGCGGCCTGAAAGCGCTCGGCGATGGTTGGCATGTCTTCCGGCAGGCGCACACCGTTGCGGGTCAGGCCAATCTCGCGCGGGTAACGGCCCGTAATCATCGAGCACATGGAGGGGGCCGTGAGCGGCACTTCGCAGACGGCGTCGTCGAAGACCAGACTTTGGGCCGCAAGGCGGTCGATGTTCGGGGAGGTGTCCACCTCGTGCCCGTAGCACCCGAGGCGGTCTGCGCGGAGGGTGTCCACGGACAGCAGCAGCACGCTCGGCGTCTCCGCTAAGACGGCTCCGCTGATGCCAACGAACAGGGTGAGGAGTAAAGCGCGCAAAGACTTACTCGGCGGGCGTCGCGTCTTCAACGACGGGAGCAGCTTCCTCCACCGGGGCCGCCTCTTCAATAACGGGCTCAGCGGCCGGGCTCTCCTCCGTCACGGGAGCTTCCTCGATGGTCTCGGGAGCTTCCTCGGCGGCGGGCTCTTCGACGGGCGCATCCTCAACGGGCTGCTCTTCGGCATCCTTCTTCTTCGACCCCATGATCGACTTGGCGGGATTGCTCTCAACCTCTTCGTCTTCGGAGGCTTCTTCCGCTTCCGGCGCGACGTTCTCGGCGGCAGGGGCATTGACGCTGATCACGAGCGGCACAGTGCGCTGAAGGGCGATGACGTTGCCGTCCTTGTCGCGGACGGACACGGGATTGCCATCGGAACGGTAGGCGGTAAGGTCGAGCAGGAACTGGCCATCCGGCGCCTGGAAGGGCACCTTCACGCCGAAGGTCCAAAGGCCGTCGCCAGCTTTCTCGTCGGCCTGCTCGCCGAGGTCGTTCAAGTCGAAGGTGATGCGCTGGTCTTCCTGCACCACGCCCTCGATGGCCTGCACCACGTTGTGCTTGTCTTTCAGGTCGACGGTGATGCGGGCCTCATCGCCGGGGCGAAGCTGGTTGGGGTAGATGCCCGCGTCGATGATTTCCGGCTGGCCGGACATGGTGTTGCATCCGGCGAAGAGCATCATTGCGGCGGCCGCGAGCACCGGCATACCAATATGTTTCATGACGGCAACCTCATGCGTGTGAATGTGCGAAAGCCGCCGGGTGGACGGCGTTTACAGGGTAGCCAACGCTTCCGCAAGGTGTCAAACGCAGGGGCGCAGCGTTATGGAGACAGCGGGGCGGGCGGCGGCTGGCTGCCCATCCAGTAGATGGCTTCGTCGCCAAAGTGCTCGAGCACGGGAAGTTGCACCGCGAGATCGCCGGGGGCGAGCAGATAGCGCGCGCCTGTTTCCTCCGCGATGCTGTGCCACTCCTCCGGGCCGCGTGCGCTCCATACTTCCTGCCAGGGCGGCCCGGCTGCTCCGGCTTCAAATGTCATGCCGTAAAGCCGTTCATGGAGCAGGGCAATGGAGGGCCCCGCCTCGGGGACGTAGGTGACGAAAGAGGCGGTGGCGGCATCGGCCAGCACGGAGAGGCCGGTTCGAGCCTGGAGCGCGTAGGTGTCGGGCGGAGCCACAAGCGGCGCGCGCACGGACACGTTGCGCAGATGGCGGTCGGCGGCGCTGCGCGGCAGGTGTTCCCAGTGGCGGTATTGGTTGGAGGCGGAGGAAACGAGCGCCACGGTGCAAAGGAGGCTGACCAGAAGAACAGGCTGCCCGGTCGGCATGGCGGCGCGGGATTTCTCGATAAACAGGCAAGCCGTGGCGAGCAGCGCCCCCGCCGCGAGGCAGGCCGCGCCGAACTGGTGCAGGGGCGCGAGCATCAGGAATGCGACCAGCGGCACAATGGCGGCCGGCCATGCGCGGGCGGCATGGAAGGCGAGGGCCGCTCCGGCAAGCAGGAGCGGAAAGGCTTCGCCCGCGAAGAGGTAGCGGGTGAACCACTCGGCTGGAAGCGGGACTTGCAAGAGTGGACGTGCGGTGGACAAGGCAAGCGCGGCGAGAAGCGGCAGCCAGCCCAGCTGCACGCGGGTGAGCATGCCGATGGACACGGCCAGCCAGAGGGGAGCCAGCTGGTTGATGAGGCGGTAGGGCATCCAGACCAGCAGGGCGGACACCCGCTCTGTGCCGAGGGCCGCGTGGAGGAGGGCGATGGGATAGACCAACAGGCAGACCAGCAGGGCGTAGAGGGCAACGCCGCCGTAAAGACGCCGGGCGTTCTCATCGCGCTCGATGAGCCAGGCAAGCGCGGCCTGTGCTAGGCAGAGCAGCGCGGCGACATGGGCAAGCACGCCGGGTAGCTGTCGATGGGGATCGTGCAGGGCGACGAATATGCGGTAAAGATCGCGTTGGGGCGACAGTTCGGCTGGAGGCGGAGCTACCGAAATTCCCTGCATGCGCCACAACAGCCAGCCCCACACGAGGGCGGCAAGGGCAAGCGCGGGCAGGGCGTGGCGGCGGAAGTGGAGTTCTCCCTGCAACATGGCCCGGCCCCCCCACACAGCGCAAAGGATTCCCAGCGGGAGGGACTGTCCGACATGAAGCGCGGGCATCAGGGCGCAACACAGGATCGCCCAGAACCAGACACGGCGCACGAGAAGATAGAGGCAGAGCAGGGCCCAGCCCGTGCCCACATGACCGTTGGAATACAAGGTGGGCCAGGGATCGTGGGGATAGCTGCCGTCGAACTCGAGCAACCAGCCTTGCAGCACGGCCACGGCGGCGAAGTGCCCCCAGCAGGCTTGACGTCCCAGGGCCGCCCCGAACAGGAAGGCCGGGATCACCGAGGCACAGAGATAGAGCACGTTGCGCAGGGCGTTGAGCGCAAGCTCGGGGCACCCGAGACGAAGCATCTCGGTGATGAGGTGCGGTTGCAGGCTGAGCGCCTTGGAAAGGTACAGCGGCAGGGGGTGCCCCTCGTCATAGATGACACGTCCGGCAAGAACCTGCGCGAACTCGAAGTTCTCGTCCCACCGCACCCCGCGCAACGCCACCAGCGCAATGGCGATAAGGACCCACGCGAGGACACCCCGCCAAAGGGGCGAAGAGGTGTCGACTTCGTGGGGCGCGCTCATCGAACTCAGGGGGCGGCCTCGGGCGCGAAGACGATGGACCAGGCGCACGGCTCGTCCCCGGCAGGAACGGACGCGGTCAGGACGCGATCCTCACGCGAGAGCTCCACCCCGGATGCGGACAGTGGCTGCCAGCCCTCGGGCATCAGCACCTTGTAGGAGACCCCACCCTGGGATTTCACCGCGAGGGTGCGCGCAGATTCCTCGTAGGAAGAAGCAAGCAGGCGCGCGGCACCGCCGTCGATATCACTGGCACCGATGATCATCGGTCGATCCTCGTGCGCGCGCAGACACAGGACGCGCACACCACCCGGCGGCACTTCGACCTGAAGATGGTCGGCGGCGGTGCCCAGATATCGCTGGGCCCAGTAGTCATACACGGTCTGGTAAGTCTCCGGAAGAGAGATACGCCGTGTCGCGGGTGCCGTTGAATCCGGGTTGAACAGCGCGAAGACCTGCCAGTAGCCCGAGTCCGTGGTGATGGGAACGCTCCAGGTGTGGGGTGAGGCTTCGTCAAATAGGCCTACGGGATGCGCCGTTGCACCAAGACCGCTGCCGTCCAGCAGGGCCGCAAGCGTGCTGCCGGTGTTTGTCGCGGGCGTTGCGCAGGGGTAGGACTGCAACAGGCGCGCGGGGATGAAGAAGCGATGGGCCGCGGCGGTGAGACACTCCTCGAAACTCCAGGATTCACAACCCGGCCCGTCGGCCTCGCCGGGCAGTTCCTCCGGCAGGGAGAGTTCGAAGGCGCGCCCATAACGGCGCAGGGCTTCCGCGGGGTTCGTCTCGGCTATCGAAATGTAGAGGGGCGGCAATTCGAGCGCATCGCCCGGTTGCAGGGTCACGGGAGCATCCGGCACCCACTCGAAGGAAAAGGCCGCGCCGGCTTCCTCGGCGGTATCACCGGTGACAGCCACGGAAAAACGCCCGGCAGACAAGGGAGCACCGAGGAATCCCACGACGATGACCCGGCCAGAGGTGGGATTCCACACGCTCATTGCACCCCGCCCCTCGGCGCTACCGCTGGAAAGCGGCGGCAGGGCACAGGGATCGGCGCCAAGGGCGGCAAGCATGCGGGCTTGCAGCGGATCACCTCCGAGCAAGAGACCGGACTCCTTGCCTGCCTTGCCCGCCAGAACGATGAGCCGCTCGATGGAGAGCGCCTTCTTGCCGCTGTTCTCATAGGCCATGCGCAGGGTGAAGAAGGGCTGGGTCTCGAAGGTATTGATGGCGTAGAGGAAATCCTCGGAGCCGAGCAGGAGCGACTTGCCCTGGCCGAGCCGCGTGGAGGCGAGGTCGCGCTGGCTGGCGCGGGCGTTCAGCTTGAGCCGCCTCGGCTGCGGATCGCCTTGCAGCACCACACCGCACCAGGCGTCCTCGATGACCGCCGCGCCGTTGGCCAGCCGCGCGTCGAGCAGGGCGGACTTCTGGATGTTGATTTCGTAGCGGGCTGTCTGCGCGCCGCGCAGCACGTTCTCGCGGCCAAAGACCTGGGCATCCGCGAGGGAAGCGACGGCCAGGGCAACAAGCATCGCAAGCGCTAGGGGAGGTTTGGGGTATCTCATTTCCGCAGTGTAAGCGCGGGGACTTCGTGCCGCAAGCGCGCATTGCGGCGCGGGAAGAGCGGATGACACAATGCCCGCGCCGGGGGATGGAACAACGGAGGTCTGGATTGCGGCAAGGATGCGCCATCGCCGTGGCCGTGCTGGTCATGCTGTTGACAACACTCGCCGCCGTCGTTGCCGGGCTGCTGTATGGCGCCGGGGTATTCGAGAACCACCCGCCGCAGGAGATTGCCGGTGACTGGCCGGAAGGCCAGCCCGCGATGTTGATTCGGTTTCACCCGCAGCATCCCGCTTTGCAGGCGCTGCTGCGTGGCCTTGCGGGTGAGGAGGCGGGCGCACCCCGGCGCTTCCTGATGGAGAGTCTCCCCCACGAGGTGGTCTGTCATCTGACGCTGGACACGCCCCAGCGGGTGGCCCGCCTGCACACGACGCTGAGCCTGAAGCGCCTCTCCGGCCTGCTGGCCGCGCGTTCGGATACGGAACTGTGGCGTTGGTTCGCGGGGCAGCAGGTGACCGAGTTGGGTATTGAGTCTCCGGGACTGTGGCGCGCGAGAACGATACTCCCAGTGGACCTTGGCCTGCCTTCGACGGATCTAGGCGAAGCGGCCGGGCGGCTGGACCCCATCGGCCTTGCGCCAGGTTCCAATGCGGCCCTTGCCTTCGTGATCGACAACCGTGCCGCCCAAGCAACGGACGCATTGCATCCCATCTTCAACCCGCCCCCGCAACCGGGTGAAGGGGAGCGAAGGCTTTCGCGGGCGGAACGCTCGCATGGGTTCGCCCTGGTGCAACGCCTGCGACAAGGTGAGGGGAGTCTGTCGCTCTCCGAGGACGGCAGCGCTTTGTTGGAGGTGCGCCTGATTCCCCGCGACGCCGGAGAGGTCTCAGCCTTGCTTGCCCTGCTTGAGATGGAGCGCGACCGGGTGGCGGCTCGGATCGAAGCGCGAGGGGGATGGCTGGAGGGTCACTGGACCAACGAGAACGCGGAACTGCGCGGGTCGTTTCGCGTGGATGCTGCGGCTGAACTCTGGTCCGGGCCAGACGGGGACAAGCCATGATGGCGCTGCGATGGCTGTTGATCTTGCTCGTGCTGCTTCCGCTCGGCGTGTCGTCAGCACAGGAAGCACAGCCCCGCTCGGGGGAGTCCCTTGAGGAGAAGTGTGAACGGCTCTTCATGGCGTCGTGGCCAGTCGAGGGATTGCCGCACGCGTGGCGGGAGGCCCTCGCTGCGGGCGAGTTGCATGCCGTGGCGCTCAGCCCGGGCGACAACTACTTCGCGCCCGAGGAACTGTCCAGCCTGATCGCGCAGATTCACGAGGCCGTTGAGCGGCGGCCCTCCTTTCTGATTGCCGCGCCCTGCGAAGGGGGACTGCGCGGCGCGATGCATCCGTTGCTGGGGGGGCCTCCGGTTCCGGAGCCGTTGGCGCTTGCCGCCACGGGATCAGTCGCCACCGTTGAACAGGCCTATGCGAGTCTGGCCGCGACGATGCGAGCGCAGGGTATCGCCCTCGGCATCGGGCCTTGGATGGGAATGTCCGGCGGCGCGCAGTCCACCCGCGCCTTTGGCGCGGATGCGGAGCGGGTCGTGAACTTCGCCGACGCCGCCATCAATGGCATGCGGGGCGGCGGCCTGCTCGCCGCGCCGGTGTTGAGCGCCGATGCGCCGCTGCCGGCGGCTGGAGTACTCATTGTCGACGACAGCGTCGCCGATCCCGCCGCGCTGGCGCGCCAGCTTCGCGAGGTGCAGGGCTACGCGGGCGCGCTGGTTTCGCCCCCCTTGAACGAGGCGCTGGACGGTGTGACCGCCCTGAACGCGGGCTACGACCTGCTGCGTATCCATGCGGCGCACCCGCGCGCGCTGCGCCAACAGCGGGCAGGGCTGCTGGAAGGTTTGCGTTCGGGAGCAGTGAGCCTGGCGCGTCTCGACGAAGCCCTGTTGCGCGCAAGCTCACTGAATGCCCCGCCCCCAGTCACACAGCGGCAAGCGGAGTCCAACGCTTTCGAGGTCAACGGCGCCGTCTTTGTGAAGAACAGCGATGGCCTGCTTCCGCTGCGCGGGTCGCGCTCGGGCATTCTGGTCGTTAGCCCCGCCGCGCACCTGTCACTGGGCGGACCCTTCGCGGCGGGTGCCACGCTGGGAAGCGCCATCCGCGCGATAGCGCCGGAGGCCCGGGAAGTGCGGGTCTCTCACCCTCCCACGCCAGCCCAGATCGAGCAGGCTCTTTCAGGCGCGACCGGGGCGACGGCGCTGGTGCTGGGAATCGTGGACGCCTCCTCGGCCGAGTCGTACCGCGACCTGGCCACAAGCTTCGCCGGGATGGGCAAGCCGGTGATCGCCGTCAGCCTGGGCGGGCCAGAGGCGCTTGAGCCTTTCGCCGGAGTGGATGCGCTGGTTGCCGCGAACGGCCACAGCCCGCCCGCCCTGCGGGCCGCTGCGCGCGCACTGCTGGGCGAAGCCGCGCCAGAAGGCCGCCTGCCCGCACCCATCGGGCGTTTCTATCCCGCGGGGCACGCCGCGCCCTGATCGGAGAATTTGCCGCGTGGCATCCGCTATGATGCGGCTCCTTTGTTTCGGGACTTCTTGGGGTCGTGCTGGCATGTACCTGCGAACGCTGTTGCCGTTGCTATTTTTGTTCTTGCTGCCCTTGGCGGGTGCGGCAGAACCAGCCATTTCGGCCGATGACATCCTTGGCGAGTGGACCACGGAAAACGAGGAGTCCATCTTTTATTTCTATCGCGAGGGTGACCGCTATTTCGGCCGGGTGGAGTGGCAGCGCGAGCCGTGCTATCCGGAGGGAGACCCCGAGGCGGGCAAGCCAAAGCGCGACCGCGACAACCCGGACAAGGCCAAGCGCGATGTATCCTTGCAGGGATACGTGATCCTGAAGAACTTTCGTTTTGAGAAAGACAAATGGACGGGCGGCACGATTTACGACCCGCAGGAAGGCAACACCTACAAGTGCACCATGCGCCTGAAGGAAGGCAACCTGTACGTGCGCGGGTATATCGGCGTTTCCCTGCTGGGCCGGACGGTTACCTGGAAGCGGCCCAGCGAGGCATTGCGCGCCCATGCAGCTGCCCACCCCACCCACCACTACGCCACGCTGCCGACCGGCGATACGGCAAACTGAGGAGCTGCACGCACACCCCATGAGTGGAAGATTCACCCGCGTGACGCGGGCCGTGCCCGCCTGTGAAATCCGGCGCGACACGCTATCGCGCCAGCTGTACGCAACGGACGCGTCCATTTATCAGGTGGAGCCGCAGAGCGTGGCGCTGCCGAAGTCTGTCGAGGAACTCTCGGAGCTGATGGCGGTGACGGCGGAGGAAGGGCTGCCGATGACGCCGCGCGGCGCGGGCACGGGCCTGGCGGGCGGGGCGCTGGGACGCGGCATGGTGATCGACCTTGCCCGACACAACCGGGGAATCACCCAGCTGGATCTGGAAGCGCGCACCGTGCGGGCGGCCGCGGGCGTGGTGCTCGACCAACTCAATGCTTTCCTTCAGCCACACGGGTTGATGTTCGCCCCCGACGTGGCGACCAGCTCGCGCGCCACCATCGGCGGCATGATCAACAACAACTCTTCCGGCGCGCGCGCGCCGCGCTTCGGCGCCACCATCGACCATGTGCGCTCGGTGCAGATGGCGCTGCCCGGCGGGCGCGTGGTGGAGTTTGGCCCAAACCCCGAAACGCTGGGCGGCGCGGCGGAGCGCGTGGCGGCGGCCATCCTCGAGCGCGAGGCGCTGATACGGGAACGCTTCCACCAGGGGGTGGTGAAGCGCTGGCCGGGCTATGCGGTGGACCGCTTCCTGCGCAATGGAGGCAACTTCGCCGCGTTGGCGGGAGGCAGCGAGGGAACGCTTGGGGCGGTCTGGTCCGCCGAGTTGAACCTCGTGCCCGCACCCCGAGAAAAGGGCATGGGGATCGTCTTCTTTGATTCCGTGGTGGAGGCGATGGAAGCGACGGTGGCGCTGCTCGATCTGGAGCCGGACGCCATCGAGCACATCGACGACGTGTTGTTCGACCAGACACGCGGGCAGCTCGCCTTTAAGGCCGCGCGGGATTACCTCGAATTGGACGACCTGCCCTGCAAGTCGATCCTCATGGTGGAGTTTTCTGAGCAGGTTGAGGAAAAGCTGTCGCTCTTCCTGGAAAAATCCGTTGGCGTTCGGCGCAAGGCCTGCCGGGACAACACCACGCTGAACCATATTTTCGAGCTGCGCAAGTCGGGGCTGTCGCTGCTCACCAGCCGAAAAGGCGACGCCAAGCCGACGGCCGGCATCGAGGACGTGTCGGTGACGCCCGCCCAGTTGCCGGACTACGTGCGGGGACTCAAGGCCGTGATGGGCGCGATGGACCTGGAGGCGTCATTCTACGGCCATGCGGCCAGCGGTCTGTTGCATGTGCGCCCCATCGTGGACCTGCACGATGCGCAGGACATTCTAAAGTTCCGCAAGCTGGCGGAGGAGGTGAGCGCGCTGACCTTGCAGTTCAAGGGATCGCTGGCGGCGGAGCATGGCGTGGGCATGGCGCGCACCGAATTCATGTCGGAGCACCTTGGCCCTGAACTGCTGGATTTGATGGGCGGCATCAAGCAGGCTTTCGATCCGGAAAACCTGATGAATCCCGGCAAGATATTCCCCAACCCCGACATCAAGATCGATCGCCACCTGCGGCAAGGGGCGGGGAGCAAAGTGCGGGACACCGATCTTCTCTTCGAGGTGCGGCTCGGTTACGTGGCCAAGGACGAGAGCTTCGTGGGCCACCTCGAGCAGTGCAACGGGTGCGGCGGCTGCAAGAAGAGCCCCCCCACCATGTGCCCCACCTTCGTCGCGACAGGCGAGGAGATCATGTCCACGCGCGGACGCGCCAATGCGATACGCGCCGCGATCGAGGATCGGCTTCCGGCAAAAGACAACCCCGTGCTGGGCGAGGACTTGATGGAGGCCTTGAAGCATTGCCTTGCCTGCAAGGCCTGCAAGCGCGAGTGCCCTTCCAACGTGGACATGGCGCTGTTGAAGGCGGAGCTGTTACACGCTCGCAACCGCGCCAAGGGGGTGCCGTTGTCGAGCCGGATGCTGGCACGCGCCGACAGGATGGGCGAGACGGCGTCGCGTTTTCCCGCGCTGGCGAACCTGATGCTGGAGTGGCCCTTCGCTCGGGCGCTGCTGGAGCGCGCTGCCGGCATCGATGCGCGTGCGCCGCTGCCGCGATACGCCGAGCAGCGCTTCGACCACTGGTTCGAGCGGCGCGAGCGCGCGGGCCAGGCGCGCCCCGGAGACCGGGGCGATGTGTTGCTATGGGATGACTGTTTCTGCCGATACAACGATCCGAACGTGGGGCATGCCGCAGTGCGCGTGCTCGAGGCGGCGGACTATGAGGTGCTGCTGCCGGAAGGGCGCGCCTGCTGCGGGCGCCCTGCCTTCAGCACCGGCCAGCTCGATCTCGCGGCGTCAATGGCGCGCCGCAACGTGGCGCTGCTGGCGCAGAGTGCGCATCCCATTGTCTTTCTGGAGCCGTCCTGCTACTCGATGTTTGTGCAGGACTACCTCGAGTTGGGCGTGGCGGATGCTAAGGAGATCGCGGAGCGGGCGGTGCTGTTCGAGGATTTCATGCTGACGGCCATGCAGTCCGCGCCGAAGCCACTGCCCCTGCGCGAATTGAACCAGCGCTGCGCGGTGCATGTGCACTGCCACGCCAAGGCGCTGACGAATCCCGCAACGCATGCGCAACTGGCACGCAGTCTGCCGGGCAATGACGTAAGCGTGCTGCCCTCGGGCTGCTGCGGGATGGCAGGCGCCTTTGGCATGATGCGCGACACGCGCGAACTCTCCGTGCGCGTGGCCAAGCCCCTGGTTGATCTTGTTGAAAACCTGCCGCCGGGCACGCGCGTCGTGGCATCGGGCTCGAGCTGCCGCCACCAGCTCGCGTCGCTGTCGGACGCCAAGCCCCTGCACATGGCCGAACTGATGGCGGCCGCGCTGGACGAGCCGTGGCGCTGAAGCGGCGACGATAGGAGTTAATCCAAAGCATGTTGCGCAAACTGATGATCGCCGTCTTCGTGACGGCCTGCCTGCTGGGCGCGATCTTCCTTTACCTCTACGCCAACACCTTCTCGAACGGCTGGACCGGGGTGCCGGGGGACTTCGCGAGCAGCGCCCTGCTGGGCGAAGCCCGGCCGCTCTCGAAGCCGGTCACCCTCCGCGCGGTGACCTTCAACATTCAGGACCTGTACCTCGTGGCGCGGGACCATGAAGCCCGCATGCAGGCGATTGCCCGCAAGCTCGGCACGCTGGACCCGGATATCGTGGGCTTTCAGGAGGCCTTCATCGAAAAGCACCGGAGCCTGCTCATCGACGAACTGCGCAAACACACGCGGCTCCAGCATTTCCAATACTACCCGAGCGCCAAGATGGGAAGCGGTCTGCTGACCGCCAGCGCCTATCCCATCGAGGAAGCGTGGTTTCATCGCTTCACGGTGTCCAACCCCTGGTGGAAAGTCTGGGAGGGGGACTACTGGGCGGGCAAGGGCGCGGGGCTGGCCCGCATTGCGCTGCCGGACGGCGCCGGATATCTCGACTTTTTCAACACCCACGCCCAGGCCAGCTATGGCGTCGAGGCGAACCGGCAGATCTGCGCGGTGCAGATGGGCGAGTTCGGGGCCTTCATTCGCGACGCCCGCCTGCCCGGCGCGCCCGCGCTGGCCGTGGGCGACCTGAACACCCGCATTGGCAGCGATGGATTCAACAACCTGGTTGCGAACGCGGGCGTGTTTCGCGTGATGAACATGGACTCCGCGATCGATCAACTGCTGGCGGTGAATGACCCGGGCTACGACATCGAGGTGCTCGATACCATAAAGATCGAAGAGCGCGTGGTGTCCGACGGGCGCGAGTTCGACTTGAGCGACCACCCCGGCTACCTGTCGGAGATTCGCATTTCGCCGCGCGTCGTGGAGTCCGCCGAAAGCGATGAGGCCGCGGCGGCTCCGAAACGTCCGAACGTGTTGCTGGTGGTGATCGACACCCTGCGCGGCGACCGCGTGGACGCCAAGCGCAATGGGATGCCGGTGATGCCGCACCTGCGCGAATACGCGGCGGGAGGCGCCTGGTTCAAGCGCGCCCTCTCCCCCGCCACCTGGACCAAGCCCTCGGTGGCTTCCATCCTCACCGGTCTTTTCCCGGAGACGCACGGCGTGCAGTACGGCGTGCAGCGCGCGTGGTTCGAGGGACAGGACATGTCGGTGACCCAGACGCTCAAGCCGGGCACGCCCACCATCGCGACCCTGCTCAAGTCGCAGGGCTACCGCACCGGCTGCATCCAGACCAACCAGCACGTGACCCAGGCCATGGGCTTCGGCGAAGGCGTGGATCAATTCGAGTTTTATTTCGCGCAGCCGGCCGGGCTGATCACGGACAAGGCCCTCGGTTTCATTGGTGCGGCGGAGGGGCCGTGGTTTCTGTATGCCCATTACATTGACCCGCACGCGGGTTACAATCCGCCCGAACCCCACCGCTCCGCCTTTGGGCCGCTGCCCGCGCTCACCGACGAAGAGACCGAGTGGCTGAAGGATGAGAACTACCACACCGGGTACTACATGGATCGCTTCAAGTACGACGTGGATTTTATCCAGGAGCGGCAGTATGGCGAGTTCAGCGAAACGGCTCGCGAGGCGATCCGCCAACTGTATGACGGCGAGTGCCTTTACACCGACGCCGAGTTGAAGCGGCTGCTGGATGTGGTGGAGCGTGACCATCTCGATACGCTCG
The DNA here is from genome assembly GCA_046047315.1 of Candidatus Hydrogenedentota bacterium. Lineage (GTDB taxonomy): Bacteria > Hydrogenedentota > Hydrogenedentia > Hydrogenedentales > JAEUWI01 > WGMK01. The sequence goes on from JBJOID010000361.1 coordinate 15,538, forward strand.
TGATCATCACGTCGGACCATGGCGAAGAGTTCTGGGAGCATGGCTCGATTGGCCATGGCAAGACGGTCTATGAGGAACTGGCCCACGTGCCGCTTATCGTGCGGGGGCCGGGCGTTGCCCCGGAAGCCATCGAGACCCCGGCACTGACCCTCGACATCGGCCCCACCATCGCCGGGTATCTTGGTCTCGATTTCCATCCGGGCGCGCAGGGCGTGAACCTGTTGGCGCGCTCGCCCGAGCCGCGCCCCGTCTACACCTCGACCCGGGGTTCCATCCCCGAGTTCAAGCTCGACGCGGCTTCCGTGCTGGCTTGGCCGCTCAAGTTGATCGACGATCGCAAACGCGGCACGACCCGGCTTTTCGATCTCGCCCAGGATCCGCGTGAACAGGCCGACCTCTCCGGCGAGCGTCCGGACGAGGCCGCCCGATTGCTGGCGGCGCTGGGCGCGCACCGAAGCGCGGTCAGCCGCGACGATGCCGCGAACACCACCGCCCTGTCCCGCGAGGAGCTTGAGGCGCTGGAAAGCCTGGGCTATGTGGATGCGGCGGCTGGCGGGGAAGCGCCCGAAAACTGAGCCACGCTTTCCTTCCCCGTGACCGGCGCGACGGCCCGTTTGGATGGCGGTACGCCGCGCCGATAGAATCACGCGACGGCGGGGAATGGGCCCCGGCGGCTTGAGGCGCGCGCATGCTGATTCGCGGAGGCAAGGTGTGGAGCCCGGCCAAGGGATGGCTGGAAGACACGGACCTGATCATCGAGGAGGGCCGCATCGCCCGGATGGGGCACGGCCTCCAGCATGAGGGGCCGTCTCTGGACGCGCGGGGGCTGGTCGTCGCGCCGGGATTGGTGGACCTTCGGGCGCATCTCTGCGAACCGGGATATGAATCCAAGGAGACCCTCGCTTCGGGCAGCCGGGCGGCGGCGGCGGGCGGCTTCACCTCGGTGGTGGCCATGGCGGACACCAACCCGCCCATCGACAACGCGGGCATGGTGGAGCTGGTGTTGCGGCGCGCCCGCGAGACGGCATGCGTTCACGTGCACACGGCGGCCTGCGCCACCAAGGGCATGCGGGGCGAGGAACTGACCGAGATGGCGGAGCTGAAGGAGGCGGGGGTGGTCTATGTGACGGAGAACCGCAAGGACATCCAGAGCGCAGGCATGCTGCGGCGGGTGCTGGAATACGCGAGCATGGTGGGCCTGCCCTACGTGGCGCACTGCGAGAACCCGGAGTTGTCGGCGGGCGGCCACATGCACGAGGGCTACCACTCGGCCCTGCTGGGCATCCCGGCGATTCCGCGCGAGGCCGAGGAAACGCGGATCGATCGCAACATCCGCATCGCCGAAATGACCGGGGCGCACATCCACATCCAGCACGTGAGCACCCGGCGGGGCGTGGAGATCATCCGGCGGGCGAAGGAACGCGGCGCACGGGTCACGGCGGAATCCTGCCCGCAGTACTGGTCGCTCACGGACGAGGCCGTGCGCAACTTCAACAGCAGCGCGAAGGTAAATCCCCCGCTTCGCGAAGCGGACGACGTGGCGGCGGTGGTGGAAGGTTTCCGCGACGGCACGCTTGATTGCATCGCCACCGGCCATGCGCCGCACACGGTGACGGAGAAGGAGGTGGAGTTCGAGTACGCACCTTTTGGCTGCGCCGGACTGGAGACGGCGCTGGCCGCCGCCATCACCTTCCTGCATGAGGGCGCCGGGATTCCGCTGGAGCGGGTGCTGGCGTGGATGAGCGCCGCGCCCGCGCGCATCTTTGGGCTCGACGCGGGCCGTCTGGAGGAAGGCGCGTCCGCCGACCTCTGCATCTTCGACCCGGCGGAGGCGTGGATAGTGAGCCCCTCGGCTTTTCTCTCGAAAGGGCGCAACACGCCCTTTAGCGGAATGACGCTGCGGGGACGCGTGAAGCACACCCTGGTGGCGGGCCGCGTGGCGTTTGGCGGCTGAGCCGCGCAGCAACTGCCTGGAAAGGCGCACGAAGTGAGCGACCTGAATCAACGCGCCGGGACCGGCTTTTCCATCTTCCTCCGGCATGCCCCCTACTTCTTCACGCTGATCCTGCTGGTGCAGCTGCCCTTGTTGCTGCTGGCGCTGCTGGGCACCGTGCTGGGCGGGGCGGGGGCCCTGCTCAACCTGATGGCCTTCTCGGGATTTCTGATGGCCACGCCGCTGTGGAACGGCGCCTTGATGATCTCGCTGGGGCGCATCACCGATCGCGGTGAAATCGAGATACCGGAGGCTTACCGGGAATCGGCAATGGCTTATCCGCGCCTGCTGCCGGTCTACATGCTGTGCATGCTGGCGGTGCTCGCGGGCAGCTTTTTCTTCATCCTGCCCGGCGTCTTTCTCGGGCTGCGCTTTTGCCTGGCCCCCTTCGCCAGCCTCTTTGAGAAGCTCGACGGGGTGGCCGCTTTGCGCCGCTCCTGGGACTTGACGGGCGGGCGGCTGCTCGAGTTGTTGTTGTATTTCCTGGTGCCTGTGTTGCCCGGCCTCATGTTGCAGGCCATTCGCCTGAACCTGCTGCCCATGGAGCTGACGCCGGCCTCGATCGCCTTGTTTAACTTCATCGCGCAATTGGTAAGCATCATCACCGGCACGCTGATGCTATCGCTGCTGCACCAGGTGTATCAGGACGCCGCGCGACCCGCACCGCCTCGCCCGGGAACGGGCGAGGTGCTCTTCACGCCGCCCCGGCTGCCGGTGGAACGCCGCGAGGATGATGATGCCAAGGGCTAGGCGAGGCGCCGAAACGGATGACGAGCAGGACCTTTTCCGTGCCGCGCGCACCACGGGGGATGCCGCGCTGGAAGCGATGATGTCCTTCGAGCGCGCGGCGCGCAAGCAGGGCTTTCGCCGGGTGGCCGGCATCGACGAGGCGGGGCGTGGTCCCCTGGCGGGTCCCATCGTGGCGGCCGCCGTGGTGCTGGCCTTTCCCGTGCCGGGCCTGAACGATTCCAAGCTCTTGTCCGAAGCGCGGCGGGAAGAACTCTACGCGGCGCTCTCCGGCGGAGAGCACGACCTTGGGGTGGCGGTGATCGAGGCGGAGGAGATCGACCGGCTGGGCATCCAGCAGGCGAATTACGCGGCGATGGCGCGGGCCGTCGAGGCGCTGGCCTGCCCCCCGGACTACCTGCTGGTGGACGGCTTCCAACTGCCGGGAGTGCAGCAGCCAGCCTTGAAGATCATCAAGGGCGACCAGCGCTCGCAGTCGATCGCGGCGGCGAGCATCGTGGCTAAGGTGACCCGCGACCGCCTGATGCTGACTTGGGCGGCCCGCTTTCCCGAATATGGATTCGAGCGCCACAAGGGATACGGCACCCGGGAGCACCTCGACGCGCTGGCAAGGCATGGCGTGTGCCCCCTTCACCGGCGATCTTTCGCCCCCTGCTCGGGTGGGTTGAACAAAGGCAGCATGCTATAATCCGCACAAAGAGAGCCCCTGATGTCATCACCAATTTATCTGCGCGCGCTTTTGGTACCCGCCCTGCTTGTGTCTGGATGCGCCACCGCGAACGGCCAGTCGGAAGACCGGTGGCTGTCGAAGCCAGCCCCCATGCCCAGCGAGGCGAAAGCCTATTCGCATTACATTGCGGGGTCGTATTTCAACAGCATCGGCCGCTTCAAGGAAGCCTACGACGAGATTAGCCAAGTGCCCGCGCTGGACCCGCTGGCGGTGACGCCCACGGTGCGGCTGATCAAGAATCATCTGCGCAAACAGGAATACGACCAGGCCCTGGCGCTGGCCCAGACGGCGGTGGAGCAGAACCCGGAGTCGGCCAACCTGTGGATCATCCTGGGGCAGATTTACCACCAGATGAACCGCTTCGAGGACGCGGTGACCGCCCTGAGCAAGGCCATCGACCTGAACCCCGACAACATGCTGGGGTACGGCGCGCTGGTGGACTTGCAGGAAAGCACCAACGATCTCGTCTCGGCGGTGGAGATTTACGAGCGCCTGCTTAAGCTCACGCCGGACTCGGCCGTGCTGCATTATCAGCTGGGCCTGAACCTCGTGCGCATCAACGAGCCGGATGCGGCGATAGCCTCGCTGGAGAAGGCGCTGGAACTGAATCCCCAGTTGGTGCGGGCGCGCTACATGCTGGGCACGCTGCACCTGGAGCAGGGCCGTGCCGAGCCGGCGGCGGATCACCTTGCGGCCTACCTGCGTGCCCGCCCCGGGGATCCGCGCGCGGCGGAGAACCTGGTGGGGGCGCTCGCGCGTCTGGGCCGGTATCCCGAGGCGATGGGCATCATGAGCCTGCTGTTGAACGGGCAGAACCAGCAGGTGCGCCACGGCATCATTGCCATGCACCTCTACCTGCTGGCGGGCAAGCCGGAGTCGGCGGAGGAATTCGAGCCCCCGAGTGGCGCGCCCTACTTTGGCACGCTTTACACGGCGATGGCGCGGCGTGATCGCGGCCTGCCACACGAGCCGAAACTGCAATCCCTTGACGGCATCGACGGCGACCTGCTCGCCGAGGCGGACGCCTTCCTGAACGACCTGATGTACCTGTTCGGCAAGGAGGAAACCTCGCGCTGGTTGATGGGTGCTCTGGACGAGGGCGAGCGGGTGACGCCGGGATTGCGCGAGCTGGCGCTTATCCGCAGCCAGATTCACATGAAGAACGACCGCTACACGGAAGCGCGCGACACCCTGCTGCCCCTGCTCGAGAATCCGGGTGAGTATGCGCGCTCGGTGCACTATTTCCTGGCCATTTGCTTTGAGGAACTGGACGACTTTGCCGAGACCGAGAAGCACTTGCAGGCTTGTCTTGAGCTCAATCCGGACGACGGCGACATTCTCAACTTCCTCGGCTATCTCTATGCCGAGCACAACGTGAAGATTCCAGAGGCCTATTCGCTGCTGGAACGCGCGCTTGCCATCGAGCCGCAAAACCCCTTCTATCTGGACAGCATGGGCTGGGTCTACTACCGCATGGGCGAGGCGGACAAGGCGATCGAGCACATCCAGAACGCCATCTATGGGATGGACACGGATGACGCCATCCTGCGCGACCACCTCGGCGACGCGTACCTGCTGAAGGGTGACGTGGAGCGCGCCCGCAAGGAATGGGAACGCGCCCTGCGGCTGGACGACAGCATCGAAGGCGTGCGCGAAAAACTGGAGCAGCACAAGACGCCGGTCCCCGGAGCGGCGTGATCCCGGGCTAACCGGGCAGCGGCGCCCCGCGCCGCGACACCGCATCGCGCAATCCCCGATGGGGCGCGCGTTTCAGCGAGGGGTCCACCCGAAGCAGCGCCATCGCTTCCCGCCGCGCGTCTTCTATCAAACGGATATCCGTAACCAGACTGGCCGCGCGAAGGTCGCTCACGCCGGACTGCCGCGCCCCATAGAAGGCGCCCGGTCCCCGCAGCGCGAGGTCGGCCTCTGCGATGGCAAAGCCGTCGGCGGATTCGCAGAGCATGCGCAACCGCTGCTCGCCCGCCTCATTGCCGGGTTTGCCGGTGAGGAAGCAATAGCTGGCATGGGCACCGCGCCCGACGCGCCCGCGCAGCTGGTGCAGTTGCGGCAGGCTAAACTGGTGGGCGTCCTCGATGATCATGACGGTCGCGTTCGGGGCATCCACCCCCACTTCGATGACGGTGGTGGAAACCAGCACGTCATGCTCTCCCGCTTTGAACGCGCGCATGGTGGCTTCCTTTTCCTCGGGGGGCATGCGGCCATGCATGAGCGCCACGCGCATGCCCGCGAGCGGCCCGGCGCATAGTGCCTCATGGTGGGTGACAGCCGCCCGCGCCTGGCGCGACTCGCTCTCTTCGATGAGCGGACACACGATATAAGCCTGCCGCCCCTCGGCCACTTCACGCCGCAGCGTGGCGTACATGCGGCCGAGCTCGCGCGGCTGTACATGGCGCGTCTGGATGGGCTGCCTGCCGGGGGGTAGCGCCCGGATGACGCTAACGTCGAGATGGCCATAGGCCGTAAGCGCGAGCGTGCGGGGAATCGGGGTGGCGGTCAGTTGCAGCAGGTCGGGTTGGAGGCCCTTGCCCGCCAGCATTTGCCGCTGGCCCACTCCGAAGCGATGCTGCTCGTCGATGACAATCAGTCCCAGCCGATCGAAGGCCGTGGCTTCCTGGAAGAGGGCGTGCGTGCCCACCACCACCTGCGTCTCGCCCGCGCGCAAGGCGCGGCGCACGCGGGCGGGAGATTCGCTGCCGCCGGTGAGCAGCGCCACTTTGAGCCCCAGCGGCTCGAGCAGCTCCTTGAGTTGGAGGTGGTGCTGCGCGGCGAGTATCTCGGTGGGCGCCATGAGGGCGGACTGGTGGCCGCCATCGGCGGCGGCGGCGATGGCATGCAGCGCCACCATGGTCTTTCCGCTGCCCACGTCTCCCTGCACAAGGCGACGCATCGGCGCGGGCGCGGCCATGTCGCGCAGCACTTCGGCGATAGTGCGGTCCTGCTCTTCGGTAAGGGCAAAGGGGAGCAGCGCATGCAGGCGCTTGAGGGTAGGACCGTTGACCTTGTGGGCGATGCCTCCCGCGCTGTCTCCTGCACGCCGTTCAAGAAGGATGGCCGTCTGGAGGATGAGCAATTCCTGCAGGGCGAGCGTGTGGCGGGCCTGCTTCGCCGCATCGGGACCCGAGGGGAAGTGGATCTCGCGGAGCGCACGCGCGCCGTCGAGCAGGCCATGGCGTTTGCGAATGGCGGGCGGGATGGCCTCGAGGCCCGGCAGGCCGGACTCGGGGATGCGAGACAACAGACTCCATACCCAGCGACGGAGCCAGCGCTGGCCGAGACCTTCCGTCAGCGGATAGACCGGGACGATTCGACCCGTGTTCAGTCCGGAGTCTTCGCCTTCCTCAAGCACCTCGTACTCCGGGCTTTCCATCACCCCGGGCTTGGACTCGCTGGTCTTGCCCGTGAGCACCACCTCCACGCCCGGCTTGAAGACGCTCACCGCAAGAAAGCCGCGCCCGAAGAAAGACGCCTTCAGTTCGCCGCTGCCATCCTCAATCCACACCTCGGCCACGGTGAGCTTGCCGCGCAGGCGCAGGTTGCGGCTGCGCTTCACCCGGCCACGCAACGTGGCTTCCACGCCGGGCTCGAGGTCGGCGATGCGCGTAAGGTCGGCCCGGTTCTCGTAGCGCGAGGGAAAATGCGCCAGCAGTTCCCCCACCCGCTCGATGCCCAGCTGCGCCAGCAAGGCGGCGCGCTTCGGGCCAATGCCCTCAAGGGCGGCCACTGGGTCGTCCAACGCGGGCACTTGCGCCGCTGGCATGTTTTCAGCAGAATTGAGGGGCATGGTGGGATTGAATAACAAACCGGTTTGTGCTACAAACTGAACCGGTTCCCTGCCGGGGTTGCTGCGCTTGCGCTGGCCGCCGGGTGTTTCTGGTCCAGCCAAGCAAATCCGCCGGACCTCCCAAGTTAGTCGATACAGGGGCTTTATGTCAGAAGACGCCGCACCGCCGCAACCCGCGGCTGAAGATACCGCCCAAGCCGGGGGCGCGCACGGGCGCCGCCGCTCCGTGACTTTCGTGCTCGTCTTCATGAGCATCGTGCTGGTGTTGCTGATGGGCTACCGCTTCAACGTGGACACGCCCTACAACGACTGGTACCTCTTCCAAGTGGCGCGGCACACGGTGTCGACGCTTGCCTTGCTGGGCGACTCGGCGGAACTGGAGTACGGCCGCGACGATCTGGGGGACCCGCAGAAGATACGCGCGCAGTTGGCGGTTTGGCAGCGGGGCGAGGAGACGGTGACGCCGTCGGATTATATCGCTGCGGCGGCGGGACCACTCAGCGCCTGGGAGGCGTGGCAGTACCGCTCGCATCAGGCGCGCGTGAGTAACTCTCCCGCCGAGCATGGTCCGAAGGTGCAGTTCGTTTACCAGCGCGGGCTGGCCATTGAGGTGCGCGAGCTGGACGAGAAGCTCCGCAAGCTGGAAGCGTCGGGCGACGGCAGCGCCGCAGAGCTGGGGAGCCTGCGGGCGGAACTGCAGGAGAAGCGCAAGACACTCCACGCCCACCGCACGGATCCGGACTTCGAGCATGGCGATCCCACCTACATGTTCTATTTCATCGTGGTGTCGGAATGTGGCGCGATCGAGGTGATGGCGATATTCCTTGCGGCGGTGATTGCGTTTCCGACGCGCCTTTGGAAGAAACTCGTTGGCATCCTGCTGGGATTGCCGATCATGTATTGCGTGAATATCTTCCGCCTGACCTGCCTCGCCATGATTGGCGCGCTGGACACGCGGCACATGTATTTCAATTTCTTCCATGAATACGTCTGGCAGGCGGTCTACATCATTTTCGTTGTCGCCGTCTGGCTGGTGTGGGTGGAATATCTGGTGCGCGGCCGCTGGCGCAGGGGCGCGGGTGCGGAAGACACCACGGAAGGAGCCGGGTCCCATGAGTAAACCAGACCCCGGAAGCGGCAGCCTTTGGCTGTTCATCATCAAGTTCCTCGTGGGGATTGTCGTCCTCGTGGGGATATGGTGGAAGTTTGTGATGCCGGGCTATGGATGGCTGCTGGGCAAGCTGTGCGGCACGGTCTGTTCGCTGCTGCTTGGGGTGCCCGTGGACGGCTCGATCATCAAGCCGGACGGCCTCTTGAACACGCACACCGAGCTGGAGTTCATGATTGGCGACCGCCGCCCGGCGATGCCGATAGCCCAGCTGGTGACCAACATACCGCCGTATTGGGCACTGGTGCTGGCGACCCCCGGCATCGCGCTGTGGCGGCGCGTCCGGATACTCGGTTATGGCACGGGTATCCTCGTGGCGGGCCACTTGCTGTTTCTTTGCACGCTGCTCAAGTTTCAGGAGCGCCTGCTGGAGCATCCCGAGATTCCCATCGCGTTTGTGCAGTTCTTCCTGACGCTTCCCTTCCTGCTGTGGATCGTCTTCGCCTACTGGGATCGCATCGTGGCGATGATGGACAAGAACGGCAAGGATTGACCCGGGGCGCCTAGCGCTTGCGGGCGCTGAAGGTCAGGAAGAAACCGCAGCGATCATGCCCCAGCAGGCAGGCCAGCAGGCGGGCTGTGGCGCGGGCGGGCCAGGGCTTGTTGTAGAGCAGGTCATAGCGGTTGACCGTGGCAGCGATGCGGATGTCTTGCAGCGGTAATTCGGCGAGCATGGCCCCCACTTCGCTCAGGGTGTATCCCTTCGTGCCCTTGCTTTCCATGTGGTGGAAGAGCACCTGCCCCAGGCTCATCCAGGGGCGGCCGCGCAACAGGGCAAAGCGCACCCAGCGATAGCAGGCGTGCAGCGAATGCCGGTTGTAAATCATCGCCTTGATCTCGCCGCCGGGACGGGTGACGCGCACCAGTTCCGCGAGCGCGCGCACGGTGCTTGGCGAATGATGGATGACCCCCCAGGAGTAGACGAGGTCGAAGTACGCGTCGGGATACGGCAGCGCCTCGGCGTCAGCCACGCGCAGGTCCGCCGCCTGAAGTCCGTAGACCTCGAGCCGGCGCCGCGCGTGGAGCACCGCCTCCTCGGTAAGGTCGACCCCATGGGCCTCGGCGCCCGCGCGCACCCATTGCAGAAAATCGGTTCCTGCGCCCACCCCCACCTCGAGCACGCGCTGACCGTGGTGGCGGGTGAACTGGGCGAAGGAGAAAATGTAGGGCTCGCTCTCGTAGCGAAAGCGCTCGATTTCATCGAAGTAGGCGCGGCTGAACTTCTCGGAATCCGCCGCATCGGTGCCGCAGGCCTGGGCGTTCCAGTAGGCACGCACGCCCTCCTTGAGGGACGGCTTCGCTTCCTCGACGATCTCCTGGGCGCGCATGCCTCTCATTCCTGCCTCTCCGCCACTCGCTCAATCACGGCGCGCAGCTTGGGATAGTTGGCCTCGTGGGAATAGAGACGCGCGACCTGTTCGCGGGCGGCACGCCCCATCCGCTCACGCAAGGCGGGGTCGGACGCGAGCAGGCGCAGTTTATCAAGCCATTCCTCCGGGGTCTCTGCGAGAAAGCCGGTCTCTCCGTCCTTGACAATTTCCGCGTTCATGCCCACGGGACTGATGACGCAGGGCGTGCCCACGCCCATGTATTGCAGGGCCTTGAAGGAGCACTTGCCGCGCGTCGAGGGGGTGTCGAGCAAGGGCATGAGGCCGATGTCCGGCTGCTGGAGATAATCGATCTCCCGCTCCGGGCGCCAGGTGTGGTTCTCGACGAGGACCCCCTCGAGGGCATAGGGACGGCCCGTGGCAACCAGCAGCTTGATGGGCATCTCGCGGGCGAGTTGTTGCAGCGCGGCTTCGATGGGGCGCATGTTGACGAGGTTCGTGTAGAGCCCGGTCCAGCCCAGTACGACGGGCTCTCCCGGGGCGCGGGCTGGATACGCCTTCTGGGCGTGCAGCTGCATGTCGATGCAGGTGGGGATGACGGTGGTTTCGGGGGAGCGGCCCCGAACCTGCTCCGCGAGGTAGGCGTTTCCCACGATGCCGTGGCGGCTGAAGCGGGCCACCTTCCAGAGCCAGTCGAGATCGACCAGCCGCTGAAAGGCGCTGTCCACCCCATCGGGCGCAACCCAGACGGCGTCGTCGATGTCGTAGACGATACGCGGATTGAGCCATGCGCAAAGCCGCTCGAGCCACGGTGGGCCGTAGCCGCCATACAGGAGCGGGCCGCGAAAGATGACGGCATCCGCCCCGGGCACATGGCGCAACTGGGCCAGCCGGTTGAGCAGACAGACCAACAGGTAGATCAGCTTGCCCGCCTTGCCGCCGCGCTCCCATAGCAACTGCCAGGTGCGCAGCGTGCTGGGCAGGCAAACTTGGCACTCAAATCCATCGGCTTCGAGCATGGCGGCAAAGCGCATCACCCGGTAGCGAATGGCGGCGATGTTGGGGGCTGCGTTGCCAAAAAACACCACGCGCTGGCGGCGGCTATCGAAAAAGGGTGATTGCATGGGGGGCGGCGTGTGCTATACTCCGGTTACTCGGGCGGGTTCAACGCCCTGCGTCTGCCTGCTTGCAGACCTTCTTCATCCTAGGGATTTCCCATGAAAGAACCAACTTCGTCCGGTACTGACCGGACTGTCGATAAGCTGACGGCGACCGTGCGCCTTCCCAATGGGAGCGTTGCCCAGGGCGAGTTGCGCGAAGTGAGCATCAATGGCCTGCATGTGGCCATGGATGCTCCTCCCAAGTCGATGGGGCCCTGCCATGTGGGACTCCTGCTCAAGACCGAGCAGGGGGCGCTGGAAGTGCAGGCCACGGGCAGCATCATCCAAACCAGCGAGTTTGGCGTGGTGGTGCATGTCGAGTCGGTCGTGGGTGTGGAAAGCCTGGAGCACCTGCGCGGTCTGGTGCTGCGGGACCCGCCCAAGGCGCGCCTCAAGGGGGTCAGCCGGAAATAGCGCAAGCCGGGCCGCGAGGTCTGGCAAAGTGCTCACCGGCGGATGCGATCTTGCGTCTGTTAGACCGGTTATGCATGTTGGAGACGGCGCAAGTCTCGGAGCCCTGACTGGTCTCGGATTCCTAGACGCGGCAGAATTGGTGGGGACTTAGCAATCAGACAGCAAGCGTTCCATCCGGTTTCCCGCACTGAGCAGCGCACCCATGCCTGAGCCAACTAAGCCGAGGAAGAACGTCGCACGGCCTGCGAAGCGTGCCGCGCCGCGGAGCGGCATGCGCGGACCCACCCTGCGGGACATCGCCGAGCGCGTCGGCGTGTCTCAGGCGACGGTGAGCGCCATCCTGAACAACGCGCCGAACGCAGGCGCCTTCGCAGAGAAGACGCGGGCGGAAGTGCGAAAGGCCGCCGATGCGCTGGGCTACCGCATCAACCCGCTGGCGCAGGCCCTGCGCCGGAAACGCTCCGGGGTGATTGGATGCGTGCTGTACAACCAGCACGACATCTACTATGCGCGCGCGATCGAGGTGGCAGAGCAGTACGCCAAGGAGCGCGGCTTCAGCGTGGCGGTAGCCTCGATGGGATACGACTTCGGCCACTTCGAGGCATGCCTGCTTCAGATGGCGGCATGGCGTGTGGAGGGGCTGCTGTTCATGCTGGGTGGCCGCGCCTTGCCTCCGAAACTCGGCGCCATGCTGCGCAAGCTGGAGGTGCCCTACCTTATTGGCGATTCAGAGGATGGCGAAGCCCCCTCGTCGGTGTCGCAGTTCAGTCACCAGTCCGGCCGTGTGGCGGCGGAACATCTTTACGGGCTCGGACACCGGACTTACTGTGCCCTCGGCGTAAACCGTTCCAACCTGCACTCGTCCGAACGCTTGCGGGGCGCGGAGGAATTTCTGCGCGAACGGGACGTGTCGATACCGGAGGCGCTCTGCATCGGTGTGCCCAAGGGCGTGCATGGGCCCAACGCGGGCTACGTCTGCGCAGGGCTGGCCTTGGATTCAGGGCTGGGCTTCACGGCGGTGCTGTGCATGAACGACCTGATTGCGATGGGCACACTGGCCCGGTTTCGCGAGGCGGGTATAGACGTGCCCTCGGACTGCTCGGTGGTGGGTTTCGATGACTTATCGCTGGACGCCGATGGCCTGGAGGAGA